>OZ246005.1:4262500-4562500 GCA_965230445.1 Roseibium sp.
CTATTTGTCTGATAACGGATCCGGTCAGGACCATCGGGCAGTTTCAAGGCAAAGCCGAACCCGGGATCAACCCAGATCCGCTCGACGCCGGCATCCGTTGCAAGCCGGAGCCGGTCTTCAAAGAAAACGAGCTGATGATCGAAAATCTCGTCAGCAGGCGGCAGCATGTCCGTGGCCCGCGCGTTTTCCCCCGGTGTGTAGCACAGAACAACACCAGCCCCGTTCTTGCCGATAGCCCCGTAAAACGCCGGATCATCAACACGGCCGGTCAGGTTGACCACACCGGCTCCAGCCTCGACGAGCGCAACGCCAACTTCAGGGTGATAGGTCTCTACAGAGACGAGAATGTTTTCATCGGCCAATGTCTGCACCACCGGACGCATCCGATCAATCTGACGCTCAATGGAAACAATGTCAGCGGTCTCACCAGTCGACTCTGCACCGATATCAACCATCGCCGCGCCTTCCAGGCTCATACGGCGCGCTCTGTAAAGTGCGGCTTCGGGCGTGTGGCACACGCTTTCCCGGTAGGAGCTGTCCGGTGAAAGGTTCAAGACACCCATCTGGTAGGTCCGATCCTCAAACACCTTGCCGAACCTGGGGAAGGAGAAGGCCCGAATCGGTGCTTCAAGCGCATCCCTGTACTTCAGCCAGAGCGGCAGGACTTGATCCGCAGTGATCATGACACTTCATTTTCCCGGGTTTTTACATTCCGGCGCGGTGGTGTCCGGGCTGGATAGGCACTCAGAACATAGGACCAACGCTCTTGCGGACAAGACGGATTGGCGCTGCCGACACCGATCATCTGGCACGCGTCCGGGTGATCACGATGCCCACACCGCCAGCTTCAGGGAATATGTCGGGCTTGGTTACCTTGACCTTCACGGAAGCAACAAGTTCGCTTTTCAGGACGAAGGCAGCGACATCTTCCGCCCATTCCTCAACTAGATCGACATGCTCACCGGAAGCTGACTTCTGCCGAATGTATTCAATCGGATCGGCATAGGAAAAGATTTCGCCTGTTTCCGCGACTTTTTCGCGGTAGCCGCAGATCATGGTGACGGCTATGTCAAACTTCACGCGCTGGGTCTTGACCCGCTCAAAATCAAGCAGTCCGATCGATGCTTCAACAACCAAGTCGTCAATCACGATGACGTCCGGATGGACTTCCGTGGTGCTTGTATCATGAGCTGCAGGTGCGATGGGGTCTGGGCGCATATGTGTATCCGGCACAGTTTTGTGTCATGCCTTTAGAACGCATGGCCGGGCAACGTTCAAGGCCAAGGCGGATGGATTGGATGTGCGCCCTATCAGGCCCGCAGGATTTTACATTGTGAGCATGCGGCTTGCCCTTGCACAGCTGCGCGGTCTAGGGTCCGCACCGATCACAGGCTGTGCCTTCCAGCTCTTCGGGACGCCCAAGCCTCTTCAAAAGCCCCTCCGCTGCGCTCATCCCGCAGCACCAATGACAGACCCGGTTTCTCCAAAATGACTCCTTTTCTTGAAAACACCGATCTTGGCGGACTGTTTCTCGGCCGCATCTGGTCACCTGACGCCAACGGCCCCTGCGTAGTGACATTGCGCGACGGCGATGTGATTGACATTACGTCCCACGAAGCCCCGACAGTCCGGGACATTTGCGAAATGGTGGACCCGGCCACTTATGTGACTGGCGCGGAGGGCAGTGTTGTCGGCAGCCTTGGCGCGATTTGCCAGAACCCCGCAGGGGACATGTCGAAACCGCATTTCCTCGCACCCTGTGATTTTCAGGCAATCAAGGCCTGCGGCGTGACGTTCGCCAAGTCGATGATCGAACGGGTCATCGAGGAACAGGCTGCAGGCGACCCGCAAAAGGCGGATGCCATCCGGGCACGCGTTGCTGACGCCATCGGCGAAAGCCTCAAGGATATCAAGGCCGGGTCCGATCAGGCGGAGAAGGCAAAGCAGGCTCTGGTCAACGAAGGACTCTGGAGCCAATATCTGGAAGTCGGAATCGGGCCGGACGCAGAAGTTTTTTCCAAAGCGCAGGTATTGTCATCCGTCGGTGCCGGTGCTGATGTCGGGCTGCATCCGATTTCCAACTGGAACAATCCGGAGCCGGAAGTTGTTTTGGCGGTCTCCTCTAAAGGGACGATAGTCGGCGCCTGCCTTGGAAACGATGTCAACCTGCGCGACGTGGAAGGCCGCTCGGCACTGCTTCTGTCAAAGGCAAAGGATAACAACGCCTCCTGCTCCATTGGCCCTTTGATCCGGCTGTTCGATAGCACCTTCACCCTCGACGATGTCCGCAAAGCAGAGTTGACCCTGACGGTTACCGGCGAAGACGGTTACCAATTGAATGGGCATTCATCCATGCGGGAAATCAGCCGCGACCCGGAAGACCTTGTGCGTCAGACCATCGGGCGCCATCACCAGTATCCGGACGGATTGATGTTGTTCCTTGGGACACTGTTTGCGCCAACCGAAGACCGGGATGTTCCAGGTGAAGGGTTCACCCACAAACTCGGCGATATCGTCCGCATATCCTCGCCGGGGCTCGGGACACTGGAAAATACGGTTCGTCTTTCAACCGAATGCAGCGAGTGGACCTTTGGCGTCAGCCATTTCATGCGAAACCTGTCGGCGCGCGGTTTGATCTGATCCTCTCATCCAATCAGACCCCTGGCCCTGCCGTGACAGCGTTTTGCGGCCGGGCCAAGCCGCGGATCAACGCCGAAATTGGCGAGAATTCCTGAATATTGGCACAAAAAACCCTGTAAATACTGACGTTTGTGCGTGTTTGCGAATTCACGTAATGTTTTCTTTGACCTGAAGTCATTCTCCCATTATTCTAGATCATACCTAGAGGCGATCCGTGCAGAACCTGTATCGGTGTCAGTTGGTTTTACCGGCACCGCAAAAGGGCCAACTGGCTCATTTGAGGTACGCACTTCAAGAAAACCTCAGGCTGGGCCCGGCTCGCAGTATGGACCGGGTCATATCCTATTCGGGAGGAATGACTATGACATTCAAGTCGCTCGCGCTGGCCAGCGTGTTCGCAATTTCCACTTTCCAGGCACATGCCGAAGTCGAGATCGACATTCTGTCCATCAACAGGGATGCCGCACCATGGAAGCAGCTCTACCTGGATCTGGTGGAAGAGTACAACGCCAATAATGAAGGTGTGACCGTGAACCTCGAGTTCATGGAAGACGAATCGTTCAAACAAAAACTGCCGACGCTGCTTCAATCGGATGCCGCGCCGGACCTGTTCTTCAGCTGGTCTGGCGGCGTATTCTATGAGCAGGCTGAGCAGGGCTTCCTCAAGGCACTTGACGATGCCACCGTGGAGGATTGGAAGCAGGAGCTGTCAGCAGGCGGCATGGCTGCCCTGTCCTATGACGGCAAATACTATGGCGCGCCGGAAGCCTCGCAGAACGTTGCTATCTGGTACAACAAGGACATTGCCAAAGAGTTGGGCATCGATCCGACCAAGATCGCGACCTATGAAGATCTGCTGGGTGCCGTAACGACGGCGAAAGAAGCTGGCGTGACCCCGTTTACCGTCGGAGGTCAGGACAAGTGGCCGCTGCACTTCTTCTACTCGCTCATCGCGATGCGCATTATGGGCCAGGAAGGCATGGCCGCATCCGCCGCCGGTGAAAATGGCGGTTTTGACAACGAAGACTGGGTGCGTGCCGGCAAGGAGTTCGTCCGCCTTATCGAGATTGAGCCCTTCCAGGAAGGCTTCATGGGCGTGAAATACGACCAGGCCACGGGTATCTGGGGTGACGGCGGCAGCCTGTTCCACCTGATGGGTGACTGGGACCTCGGCGCATCGCGCGCGGCTGCGTCTGACGGCGGCCTCAGCGACGAACAACTCGGTGTTATCCCGTTCCCGATGATCGAAGGCGGCAAGGGTAAGATCACCGACACGCTTGGCGGTGCGTCCGGTTTCGTACTGACGCGCAATGCTCCAGACGAAGCTGTCGACTTCCTGAAATTCTTCCTGGGTGAAAAAGCCCAGAAGCGTGCGGCGTCTGAAGCCGTCTACATCCCGACCGTACCGTCTGCGGGCAGCCTGGTGGAAGATGTCGTTCTGAAGCAGTTCGCCGACATTGGCGGCGCTTCAACTTATCACCAGCTCTTCCTGGACCAGTTCTTCGGTTCGGAGCTTGGCGGCGTCATCAATGATGTTTCCGCCCAACTCGCCACTGGCGACATCACTCCCGAGGAAGGCGCCCGCCTGCTCGAAGAAACACGCCAGTTCCAGTAAAACAGGCTTGTGTCACTCAAAGGACTTCCCGCAAACTTGCGGGAAGTCTGATCACTGATGCATGGGTACTCCCCAAATGGTTGCAATAGAAGCCCCCGCCGCCGCGCCCCAACGCCAGAGCGCGTTCCAGCGCATGATGGCAAACGGGCAAATGAAGATGATCTTCATCTTCGTACCGCCGGCAATTCTCGTCTTCACCGTCTTTGTCATTTTCCCGATGATTCAGGCAGGGCTGTTTTCGCCCTACAAGTGGTCCGGATATGGACCCGTACCCTGGGCGTTCAACGAAGCGACCGGAAAGGACTTCGGCCGTTGGGTCGGAACCCAGAACTTTGACCGGATGCTGTCTCACTCGGCCTTCAAGCAATCCTTCATCAATACGCTTCTTGTCATCGGCGTTTCAATCGCCATCCAGATTCCGCTGGCGATGACCATGGCGCTGATGATCTACCGGAACAGCCGCATTAACACGATTTTCCGGTTGATTTTCTTCCTGCCCTACATCATGGCGGAAGTCGCCACCGGCCTGATCTTCTCCTTCGTACTCGACGGAAACTACGGCCTATCCAAGTCATTCTCCGACTTGATGGGTTGGGAGAAGGCTTTCTTCCCGCTCGCTGAAAAACCGTGGGCTTTTTATTGCATCCTTGGTGTGATCGTCTGGAAGTATTTCGGCTTTCACATGATGATCTTCATCGCCGGTTTGCAAAGCATCAGCAGCGAAGTTATCGAAGCCGCAAAGATTGACGGTGCAAAGACGCTGCAGACCGTGTTCCTCATCAAATTGCCGCTTCTATGGCCCTCGATCACCATCTCGGTATTCTATGGCGTTCTCGGCGGACTTCAGGTCTTTGACGTTGTCATGCCGATGACGGCCGGCGGACCATCGAACTCTTCACACACGCTTGTCAGCTACCTTTACAGCTTCGGCTTCACCAGGCTGAACATCGGCTACGGATCGGCTGTCGGCGTATTCCTGTTCGTGGTCGGGATCGCTTTTGCGTTCCTCTACCGCAACACTGTTCAAAGGGGGCAGTAACAATGGTCTCCTGGAAAGAAGTCGGGCGGATCGCCGTCCTCCTTTTCGTTTCATCGCTTATCGTCATTCCGCTGTCGGCAACGGTTCTTGGCGGTTTCAAGACCACCGGCGAAATGCGAGTGTCCCCTTTTGGCTGGCCGGAACAATGGATCACCGAGGTCTATGCTGAGATCCTGGCCGACCCAAGCTTCTGGACCTATCTCTGGAACTCGCTGGTTATTTCCCTGCTCACCGTCGTTTTGACGCTTATCCTCGGATCGATGGCTGCCTATGCCTTCGCACAGGCGCGGTTCTTTGGCGCGAATTTTCTCTACAGCTATCTGCTGCTGGGGTTGATGTTCCCGTTTGCCGCCGCGATCCTGCCGCTGTTTCTGACAGTACGCGACATGGGCATTCTCGACACGCCCTGGGGCGTGATCCTGCCGCAGGTTGCCTTTGGGCTGGCGTTTTCGATCATGTTCTTCAGAACGTTCTTCGCCCAGATGCCGGAGGAACTGTTCGATGCGGCCCGGGTGGACGGGTGCGGCTATATCCGCTTCTTCTTCCTGTTCACACTGCCGCTCTCAACGCCAATTCTGGCGACAATCGCCACCTTCGTGTTCGTGCAGAGCTGGAACAACTACCTGTTGCCGCTGATCATGCTAAATGACCGGGACGGCTACACTTGGACGCTCGGCGCAATGGATTATCGCGGCGAGTACTCCTGGGAATGGAACCGGACACTCGCCTTCGTGTCGGCGACGCTCGCACCAGCAGTCGTGTTCTTTCTGGCAGCACAAAAATACATCGTAGCCGGCCTGACCGGCGGCGCCGTAAAGGGATAAAAAGATGGCAGAAGTCATTCTAAACCAGGTGTCCAAGCGTTTCGGCTCGGTCGAAATCATTCCCGATTTGTCGCTGAAGATCCCGAACGGATCATTCACGGTGCTTGTCGGTCCGTCCGGCTGTGGAAAATCAACCCTCTTGCGCATGATCGCCGGGCTGGAAGATGTCACTTCGGGCATGGTCACCATCGGCGGCGAGGATGTCACCTATGAAGAGCCGGACAAACGCGGCATCGCCATGGTGTTCCAGTCCTATGCTCTCTATCCGCATATGACCGTTCGCCAGAATATCGGCTTCGCGCTGCGCCTCGCTAAACGGCCGAAATCGGAAATCAAGGAACGCGTTGAGGAAGCTGCAAGCATCCTGCAGCTGGAACCACTGCTGGAACGCAAGCCGAAACAATTGTCCGGCGGGCAGCGCCAACGTGTTGCCATTGGCCGTGCGATCGTCCGCAATCCCAAAGTCTTCTTGTTTGACGAGCCCCTGTCGAACCTAGATGCCGCGTTGCGCACTCAAATGCGTGTGGAGCTTGCCGAACTCCACGCCAAGCTCGGTGCGACCATGATCTATGTGACTCACGACCAGGTCGAAGCTATGACCATGGCCGATCAGATCGTCATTTTGGAATCCGGGAACATCCGGCAGGTTGGTGCTCCGATGGATCTTTACAACAAGCCGGACAATCCCTTCGTCGCAAGCTTCATCGGGTCACCGAAAATGAACCTCTTGGAGGGCGAAGTGGCGGCTAAGCGAAAAGCGTCAATGCTCGGCATTCGCCCTGAACATATCACCGTTTCGGTAGAATCCGGCGAATGGCGCGGCCGTGTCCGCCATGCTGAGCACTTGGGATCTGATACCGTCGCTTATGTCGATGCTGATGGCATCGGTGCGGTCACAGTCCGTTTGACGGGTGAAGTGCCATTGAAATCCGGCTCGCCGGTCTGGCTGACGCCACAGACGGGAAACGTTCACTTGTTCCGTACAGACGGAACGGTTGAGAGGGTTTGAGTATGCACAAGATCATTGTCACTGGCGGCAGTGGCGGGGCAGGACATTTTGTCATCAAGGACTTGCTCGCCAAGGGATTTGAATGTGTCAATCTGGATCGCAAAGCACCCGCGGATCAGTTGTGTCCCTTCATTATGGTCGACATGACTGACTACAAGGCGGTCTATGAAGCCTGTTCGGGCGGAGACGCTCTGGTCCATTTCGCCGGCAATCCGCATCCCGATGACGAGCATTTTGGCGCGGCAGACCGATTCGCCAACAATACAGATTCACTCTTCAACGCGTTCAACGCGGCCCGGGAACACGGGATGAAGCGGGTGGTCTGGGCAAGCTCGGAAACGATTTTCGGTTTTCCTTTCGAAAACTGCCGTCCGCATGAAATTCCGCTAACCGAAGACGCCCCGCGCCAGCCGCAGAATGGATATGCCCTTTCCAAGACAATCTCAGAGGATCTCGCGGAGGAAATGGCCAAGCTCTACGGCATGACCATTGTCGGGCTGCGCCTGTCCAATGTGCTCTATGACGATGAATCCGTAGAGCCAAGTTACCAGAAAATCCCCGGCTACTGGGACGACCTCACCCACCGCAAGTTCAATCTGTGGGGATACATTGACGCACGCGATTCCGCTCAGGCCGTCCGGCTTGCCCTGCAAGCCGATTTGATTGGTGCGCACACGTTTTCTATCGCTGCCCGCAACACCCTTATGAAACAGGAAACGCGCGAATTGATCGACAAGGTGTTCCCTGGCGTGCCGGTGCGTGCCGGAATTTCGGGGCACGATGCGATGCTAAGCTGCGACAAAGCAAGGCGCCTGCTGGGGTGGGAGCCGGAATACACCTGGCAGGATGTCATCGGCCCTGACGGCAAGGGCAAGGCATGATTATCACGGATATCAAGACATTCCTCCTGAAGGAATGGCGGACCATGCTGTTTGTTCTCGTCGAAACCGACGAGGGTATTACCGGGCTCGGTGAATCCGGTCTCACAAGCCGCGAGTATGCGGTTGATGGCATGATCCGGGATCTGAAAAGCCTGCTGATCGGCCAGGATCCTTTCCGGATCGAGCATCATTGGCAAACCATGTGGCGTTCCGGATTTCACCCGTCCGGCCAAGTTCTTTCCTCCGCAATAGCCGGCATCGACATCGCCCTTTGGGATATCAAGGGCAAGAAGCTCGGCGTCCCTGTCTATGAGCTTCTCGGCGGGCGAACTCGTGACAAGGTGTTCACCTATTGCCATCTGCACGGATCCACTGTCGAAGAAACGCTTTCACAGGCAAAGCAGAAGGCCGCCGAAGGCTGGCGCGCGATGCGCTGGGAACCGGGGTATCGGGATGACAGGATTATGCGCGGCCGCGAAGCTGTTGATCGGGCGATTGCGGAATACGCCGCACTAAGGGCCGAACTTGGCCCGGATATCGAGTTGCTTTTCGATGCGCATACCAAACTGACACCACCCGAAACGACATACTTTTGCAGAGCTATTGAGCCCTATCGGCCATTTTTTGTCGAAGACGGGCTGCGGTCCGAATACCCCGAAGCCTATAGCCGCCTGCGGGCCCAGACATCCGTACCGCTGGCGGCTGGCGAGCAGATGGCCTCGAAATGGATGATGAGGCCGCTTATCGAGGACAATCTTGTCGACTACATCCGGATCGATCTCTGTATTGCAGGCGGGCTGACAGAAGCCAAGAAAATCGCCGCTATGGCAGAGACCCACATGATCGATCTGGCTGTGCACAACCCCATCGGCCCGGTCTCCTCAGCTGCTTGCCTTCATCTCAACTTGAGTTGCCCCAATGTCGGAATACAGGAACTTCCGAAGCGGCCTGGCGAGACGTTGCCGGATCTGATTTCCTGCGATCAGATTTGGGAGGACGGATATTTATCCTGCGAAGGGAAACCCGGATTGGGTATCGAATTCCATCCCGAAGCGATGGCCAACTACACCTTCGAGCATGAGCATCTGCCGATACTCCATCGCGAGGACGGAAGCCTGACGAACTGGTAAACGCGCGCCGGAGATTTCTGCTATCCGGCCGCTGCGAGCGCGGAGATTTTGCGCGCGACTGCAATGTTCTGGCTCAACATGCCGCGCATGTTGGCGCGAGCGTTTTCCGGGCTTCTGTCAACAATCGCTTGCGCCACACGAATGTGATTTTGCCGGGAGACCTCTTCTTCCGGCGCCTTCTTCCGGCCCGCGGAGTAAGAAAAGATCAGCACCGCGTAAATCAGATTCTCCATCTGACTTAGCATCATGTTGCCGCTCGCCCGCAGTATCATTGAATGAAAAGCGAAATCTGCCCCAATCATGGCACTTTCACCCGCATCAGGATGAATACCCATGGCGGCGGTTAGGATCCTGGCGCTTTCTTCATCCGTGGCGTTCTGCGCTGCAAGCGCGGCCGCCTCCGGTTCGAAAATTATGCGCAGTTCGGTAACGTCCTGATACAGTTTTGGCGACAGGGGGCTGTCCGGTCCATGCCAACGGATCACATCCGGGTCGAGCATGTTCCATCGGTCAAGTGGCGAAACAATTGATCCATACCGGCGTGCGGTTCTAACGATACCCTTACCGCTCAGAACCTTGATTGCTTCACGTATAACGGTTCGCGATACTGCAAACTGTTCGACCAGTTCATCTTCCCGCGGCAGGTTCGCGCCTGGAGGTACACTTCCGCCAACGATCTGTTGCCCCAGTGCCTCCACCGTATCTTTTACGGCGCCAGTTGGTAGTGACAAAAGATTTATGTCTGGTAATTGGAACAACAATGCGTCTTTTCCTTGAAATCGGGAGGCGCGACACAACCAAGACACCAGTATGCATAAATTCCGGCAAAGATAAAACTGTTTACAGGCACTCAAAAAAATAGGCATCAACCATCACGTTAGTAAGGCCGATGGATCGTCAATTTCGGGTAATCATGGATTTACAGTGGCTGACTACCCAGCCAAACCTTTGGAACAAAGACAATACGAGATCGGAAAAACGAAAAACCCGCAGTCCGCTACGTCACTTGACGGTCGAACTGCGGGTTTTTTCGATTTCTGCGTAGTTAGTACTGGTAGCCGATCTTGGCGAACAGCGTTTCTACGCCCGGGTTTCGATCACCGATGCCGGCGTTCGATTTGTGTTCAAATGAGAAGCCGATACGGATCTTCTCGGTCACAGCGTAACTCGCCCCGATCTGAGAGCGGAACTCGATCACGTTGCCGAGATCATTGCCATTGTCCGAATGGGTATACAGGCCGGGCATGAAGCTGCCTTCGATCCGCAAACCGGTATCTCCCAACGGCAAGGTCGCGACGAGACCGGCGCCACCCCAAAGATCGGCATCAGTATCGACTTCGACTGCCGCGCCGAGGCGAAATTCAAGGGCTGAGACCTGATAAAGCGGTCCGGTGTAAGCTTCGAGGTCAAATGCAACCGCCGGGGAATCATTGTGGACGATGTCGTCGTAGCCAACACCTACGATCACTTCGAAGGCACTTGCGGGTGCCGCACCGAGCAGCACCGCAGCCAAAACGCAGGAATGCAGTTTCTTCATAAATCCCCCAGTCCATGGCCGGCGAAACCAAGTCCAAATCCAGTTTCCGCCAGTTTTCACCGTACCATTCCGCGCGGGACCAAACCCCGCGTCGACTTCGTTCGTCAAACACGTAGCCTGACTTCTACCGCAGCGTACCGCAGACGGCAACGGCAGAGTGTTGCCCGCAACCCACAGCCACAAGACAAAATGTGCTGCGGCGGCAGCTATCAGGCCCGGGACACCAAAGAACTCGGCATTCCGCGCGCGGCGGTTTCAGCAACAAAGGCTGCGATTACCACCTTTACCAGGTCGCCGGGAATGTAAATCATGCTTCCCAGAGCTGCCTTGTCCAGCGGCACTCCAGCCACAAGGGTGATCCCCGGTACGCCGAACAGATAGACGATACCGATACCGCCAATGGCAGCCGCAAATGCCGCCGCGGGCAACACCGGCCAGGAACGGGTTGCCTGCATGATGTAACCAGTAACGAAAGCGCCGATTGGCCACCCAATCAGGAATCCGATTGTCGGCCCGGCAAACACGCCAAGACCACCACGGCCTCCGGACAGGAACGGGGCACCAAGGGCAACGATCAGCAGGAACAAAAGGACAGCAAGCGTCCCGCGGACCGGGCCGAGCATGACGCCGGCCAGCATGACGCCGAGGGATTGCGCCGTTATCGGCACGCCGCCGAGAAATGCAATCTGCACCGGCGGAACCAGACCAAGTGCGGCAATCAGAGCCGCGTAGAAGGCAATTAGAACGAGGGAGCGGTCAGCCATGATTATCTCGCTTGTAAAAACTTCGGCTTCACTATTGTCGAGATGTCATAAAGCAAGGTGCGATTGTTTTAAAGTCGCCCATTTGGGTCGCGGGTGATCGTTGGAGTGCTGAGAATCTAGCCCAGGCCTTGCGATCCACCGCGCGCAGCCAATGCTTCAGCGACGCTCTCTGAAGCCTTGAGGGCTTGCAGGGTGAAAGGCGCCAGCAGCCGCCAACTGCCGCCGTGACCCGACCGTGCCCGGTATGCCTCTCGCAATGCTTCGAAGAGGCCTGCAAGAACCGGTGCAAACCGGAGGACGAGCATGACGGCCAACGCTGGTGCGCGGGGCGGAATTCCTATGAATTTCAACGGGATGAACAGCGGCATCACTGTGCTCATCATGTCGTCCAGGCGGGTCGTAATCGAAACGAAATTCGCGCCAAGCACCAGAATCGAGATCCGGAAGGCAACAATCAGCCCCTCGTGCAAGGTGCCCAGAAGCCAATGAATGGCAACAAGCGCGAGCACCAGCCACAGAAGGGGCCGCAAGCGCAGCAGGCGCCTCATCCCTTCCATGCCGATCGCACCGTAGAAAGCCATCACCACCAGTAGGGAAACCACAAATATCCGCAAATCGGTAAGCTGAAAAAATACCAGGCTCGCTATTGCAAGAAATGCCATTTTCCAGCCGGCAGGCAGTCTGTGTGCCCAGCTTTTCCCAGGAAGATAGACGGAAATCACAAGCCGGCCCTCGGGTCGCGTTCGAGCCGGGCATCAACGTCCTCCCGGTAAGCGGCGCAGACTTCATCGGGCGGACCATCCATCCGCACCCGCCCGTCTTCCAGCCAGATAACCCGCTCAAACCCGGCGAATGCATCCAGATCGTGGCTGACCATCACGATGGACTGCGGCAAGGAAGTCAACATCTTCCGGATCCGGCCGGTCGATAATGCATCAAGGCTGGTCATGGGTTCGTCGAGAATCAAAAGTCCAGGCTGCATGACCAGCACGGACAGAAGACAAACAAGCTGTTTCTGACCTCCGGAAAGCTCCAGGAACGGCCTTTCGGCAAGATGCGCGCAGTCATGTTGTTCCAGGAACACATTCGCATTTGCCCTGGCCGTGTGCTTGTCCTGCCCAAGCTGGATCAAGCCAAAGGCGACTTCCTCTTCAACCGTCGGGAAGATCGCCTGATGGTCCGGATTTTGAAACACAAAGCCCACATGACCGGGCAGTTCCGACGCCGCATCTTGCGTCCGCGCGCCGAAAATCGTCACTTCGCCCTGGTCCGGAAAACGCAAGCCATTAAACAGGCGTGCGAAACTGCTCTTTCCCGACCCGTTCAGGCCGATCACGCCAACACGCTTCTCCGAAAGCGAAATCGTCAGATCGGTAAGGACCTGCTTTCCGCCCAGATTCAGGCAGGCTTTGTCAAAGACCGCATATGGCCGAACGGAAGAATCGCACTGGGGAGTATTTTGTCGCTTGAAACCGGGCCAGCGCATCATGGGAGTGTTTGCGGAACCGTACCGCCCTCATCGATTCAGATAACGCGGTGACTATTCGCCGGGCTTCACCTTGTCAAACGCAGGAGTTTGCCGCCCGTCAACCGACGAGTTGGCCGAGAGAAGGCGATGCCGCGAATTGGCTGATTGTGCTTTGGAGTTTCTGAAGCGCTGTCCGGAACAGATCATCCGATTCCACCGAGCCGAAGGTGATCCGCAGAAAAGGTGCCCGCCGCGCGTTCCGGGTCTGGAAGTACCGGGCCGAAAGAACCGCAATGTTTTGTTGTGCCATGGCTGTCTGAATCACGTCAGGGTCGACTTCCTCTGGCAATGCCAACCAGCCGAACACCTTTTCTTCTTCACAATAGAGGGCATAGGGCGCCAGGATTTCCTTTGCCGCCAAGACCCGGTGGCGGTTTACCGCCCGTTTGCGCTTGAGAGTTTTCTGAAAGGTACCATCGCGCACCCAGCCTGAGACCAGTTCGGCGGTGATGGGCGAAGCCATCCATGTGCTCTCGCCGATCTTGTTGCGCACAGCATCTGCATAAGGTTCCGGCACATGAATGAAGCCAATCCGGCTGCCGGGAGAGCAGATCTTGGAGATGCTGGCGATCGACGCTGTCCGTTCAGGAGCAAGCGCGCCGAAAGCAGGCAATCTTTCTGTCAGGAACGGTGTATAGGGATCGTCCTCGACAATCTTCAGATCGCATTCCCTTGCGATTTCGACTAGCTCCTCGCGCTCTTCCAAAGGCATCGTGTAAGTGGTCGGATTGTGCATGTTCGGCATCAGAAAGACGCCTTTGACGCCTTGCGCCCTCGCCGCTTGCCGGAGACTGTCCGGCTCCATCGAACCGAAAGACCCGTCCTGTTGCCGCCGGGCCGGTACCGGAACCGGGTTCAATCCAAGCGTTTCCAGCGAGTTCAGGATCGACGGATATGTGAAAGCATCGACCGCGACGCCATCGCCTTGGCGGAAAAATGCCTGGCACGCGACTTGAAGGCCATGCTGGGCGCCACAGGTTATAGCAACGCGCGCCGGGTCTGCCTCAAGACCGTAGTCATTGAACACCAGAGTACCGGTTTCCCGATGGGCGCGCAATCCTTCCGACGGAACGAACCGGTTCAACCGGTCGATGCCAGGGGTTTTTGCCATTCGCACGAGCGCCGAGGCCAGTTCCGGATTGAGATGCGAATAGGCAAAATTGCGCGCCAGATCACAGGTATCATCTGCGTCATCTTCCACCGGAACCAGAGGCGAAACGGCCTGCGACTCGGGCGCAATGTAGGTCCCACGGCCGGTTTCACCGCGCACTAGGCGCCGCCGTTCTGCTTCGGCATAGGCCCGCGTCACCGTTCCGAGGGTGATTCCAAGCTGGTAGGCGAGTTCCCGTTGCGGCGGCAAGCGGGTCCCGCGCTCCAATCTGCCGGCAGAAACATCCGCTTCCAAGGCATCTGCTATAGCGAGATAGATCGGCTTCTCCGCCGATCCGATATCGGGAACCCACATTGTCATGAAGACAATAATATCATTGACCCGCACGAATTCTCAATACATTTATCGCGTCGAAGCAATATTGTATCGATTGTATCGAGAACCGGAACGACCGCATGGACACCCCAACCCTCTTGGCCTTTGCTGTGTTTGTCATCACAATGACAGGCACCCCCGGCCCGGGAAACCTGGCATTCCTTGCCATGGGCGCAGCAGCCGGATACCGGTCGGCGTTTCCGGTGATCCTGGCGGCAGTGCTTGGGGGTGTTCCGCTCGGATTGCTCGCAGCCTATGGGCTTGGTCATATTCTGGCCGGCGGTGGCGCTATCGCAACGGTATTCAAGACCCTGAGCTTTGCCTATATGTGCTATCTGGCATGGCGTATCGTCGGGCTGTCAATAAAACCGAAAGATCAGGCTGCCTTGCCAAGCTTCTGGGAAGGTCTGATGATCCATCCATTAAGTCCCAAGACCTGGGCAATGGTGATTGCCGGCTACACCGCGTTCTTCGGCGGCAGCGAGTGGAGCCATCACTCGAATGCGGCGGTTCTTGTTGTTGGTTTCGCCCTTGGTGGACTGGTGTTTCATTCGCTCTGGGCATTGGCCGGATCATCAATCCTTGCACTGCTCAGCGATGGGCCGATCCGCCGCGCGGCGACAATATCCATGGCGGTTCTTATGCTTGCTGCCACGATCTGGGCGCTGGTTCTCTAGCTGATCCCCTGCAAATCTAACTCTTCCAACGCCGAGACGAGATCTCGCACCCGCTCCGCATTGTCGCGGGCCAGCGATCCATCCCGATTCCAAAGGCCGTTTTCAAAACCGATGCGCATCTTGCCTCCGTGCCGCCGCGCTTCGACAAGGCAATCCGTCTCACGCTTTCCGAACGCGCAAACAGCCCAGTCGACCGGCAATCCCGAGCCTCGCCGCTTGAGTACGTCCAGAAACGGGTGAAGATTTTCCGGTTTGCTCTGTTGACCATCGCTGTATCGCCCCAGCACGAAGAGCAGCAGATGGCTGCCTCCGCCGAAGAAACCGTCATTGGCCAATACCAGGAACCGCTCCAGTTCCTCACTGGAATAGAGGATGTGCTGGATCCCGATACCCTCACCCGCCACCCAATGATAAAAGGCGCGCGAAGCCTCCTCATCATTCTGGGTTATCTCGCGCAAGGCTGCGGAAACAAATCGGGGCTTGAGGTTCCGGACAAGTTGAATCTGCTCGAAAGGCGTGTACCGCCCGGCAGCTTCGGTCGTGATCTGGACCGGAAACCCGGGCACCTCGGCCTCCAGCCTCATCAGCAACTCGCGATAAAGGCCCGCATCCAGCGTATGCCTGCCGGTATCGTCGCGGACATGGGCATGGATCGCGCCACCACCTGCCGCACGGCATAGATGAGCAGTCTCGACAATCTCTTCGATTGTCACAGGCAGGGCAGGGTGATCAGCTTTCGTCCGGGTTGCGCCATTGGGCGCTACCATGATCGACGGCAGACGGTCCTTCGGGACATGTCCGGGCAAAACGCTCAAAACACCTTATTGAAGGCTGTGTGAAGATTGTCCGTCAATTCATTGACCTGTGCCTCGGTGATGATGAACGGCGGTGCGAGCAGGACATGATCACCGCGCACTCCATCGATCGTGCCACCCATCGGATAGCAGATCAGCCCGGCGTCGAAAGCAGCCTTCTTGATAGCCTTGTTAATACCCCGCGCCGGGTTGAACGGCGTCTTGGTCGCGCGGTCTTCAACAATTTCAAGCCCGCGAAACAAGCCGCGCCCACGGATATCGCCGATATGCGGATGCTGACCAAAGGCATCTTTGAGGGACGCTGCCAATCTGTCGCCCATCTCATTGACCCGGTCAACGAGGCCACCCGTCAGTCTTTTCAGAACGGCAAGTGAGCCCGCGCAGGCGGCTGGATGGCCCATATAAGTATGGCCGTGCTGGAAAAATCCGGAACCGTTCTCGATGGCGGCATAAATCTGGGCACTACAGAGCATGGCTCCGATCGGCTGATAGCCGGCGCCAAGACCCTTTGCAGTAATCAGAATGTCCGGCGCAATTCCATCCTGCTCGCAGGCAAACAGCGACCCCGTCCGGCCCATGCCGCACATAACCTCGTCCAATATCAGCAAAACACCGTGCTCGTCGCAGATCTCGCGGACACGCTTGAAGTAACCGTCCACCGGTGGTACCGCGCCTGCCGTAGCGCCAACTACCGGTTCAGCGACAAAGGCCATGACGGTTTCGGGGCCAAGGCGGTGGATTTCGGTGTCCAGCTCGTTCGCCACGCGCTGACCATACTCAAATGGGCTCTCGTCTTCGGCACGCCCGCGATACTCATAGCATGGCGCGATATGAGTGGTTTCAATGAGCATCGGCGCAAATGGCTCACGCCGCCACTGGTTTCCCCCTGTTGCCAACGCGCCAAGCGTATTGCCGTGATAGCTTTGCCGGCGCGCGATCAACCGGTGCCGCCGCGGTTGCCCTTTCTCCAGAAAGTATTGCCGGGCAAGCTTCAGCGCGGCTTCCATTGCCTCCGACCCCCCGGAGACGAAGTAAACGCGGTCGAGCCCTGCCGGAGCGTAGGCGATCATCAGGTCGGCCAGTTCTTCCGCGGGTTGGTTGGTGAAGAAACCGGTATGAGCAAAGGAAATCCGGTCGATCTGTGCCTTGATAGCCTCGCTGACTTCCTTATCGGAATGACCCAGGCAAGAAACGGCAGCCCCCCCCGAGCCGTCAAGGTACCGTTTCCCGCCACTGTCGACGATGTAACACCCGTCTCCATACTCCGCCGTTGGATAGTTGGTTTTGGTATGGCGCGGAAAAACATGAGACATGGCAAGGGGCCTTATCGGAGTTTGTTTTGAAACAATCGTAACACATTCTTTTTATCAATGAAACATTCCGATCTCTTGCACGTTAACCCTGTTTTTCATGAGATTTTTAATCAAATTTCAGGACGATCAGAGCGGGGAATTGTTCGCTGTAGAACCTGAAAGCAATCGAAATGCGCCGCCTTTCCGCTTGGGCCGTAATCATGTCCATGACTGCCATGCTGGCAGGATGCGGAACTGTGGCCGGTGTCTCCGGTATGGGCTGGATGACCGCGTCCCACGGAAACATCAACTACAACGACACATCCTGGTGTGTGCCGCGCAAGCTCAAGAAGGTGCTGAACCGGGTCGCGCGGCGATATGGCAAGGTCACCGTACATTCGACCAAGCGCTGGTGGCTGGAAAACTGGATGAAGGGCGGTGCAAAAAACTCCTACCATCTGAATTGCCAGGCTGTGGATTTTTCGGTCAGCGGCAATCCATCTTCGGTTATCGCATTCCTGAAATCGCAGAAGGAAGTTGGCGGCTACAAGCACTACTCTTCAGGCCACTATCATATCGACACCGGCCCGCGGCGCACCTGGTAGCCCGGGGCACCTTTCAATCGGGCTGGTGCATGAATGGGCTAGCCGAGCTCACCAAGCTCCAGGGCAAGTTCCCAGGCGACAGCATCAAATCCAATGAAGTTCTTGGCCGAGGCCTCAACAATTGGCCGTTTAATAGCCGAAGGCTGATCCATCATCACATCGATTGCACTTTTAGCATCCGTGACGGCATCCTTGATGTCATCGTCAAGTTTGCGCCAGGTTGTGCCGCGCCGGTTCAAGACCGCATCCCAGCCGAATTCCGCAACAAAGCCAGCCAGTTTTTCCTGGTCGACTCCATCTTTCTTGTAGTCATGAAATTCATAGGCGATGCCGGCCTCATCCAGAAATTTCCGGGCTTTCTTCACGGTGTCGCAGTTTTTGATTCCGTAGACTTTCATGGTCATGTCCATATCGGGTGCGTTGGCGGGACCGGTATGCCAATTGGTTGAGGAAGACTTATCTGACGGGCACCGCTTTTCAAACCCCGATTCCAATTATCCGCCATGACGCCATGCCGCCGGGGACCATCTCTTCTTGCTTGAGTTGAGGCATGAGATATCAAGCGTTACCTTTCGTAATTGAAAAGACAAAAAGCCCCTTCGGAGGTGCCCATGACTGCTAGTGAACCGGCTTCCGGATCGGTACCTTCCAATATTCGCAAGGCGGCCAGCATGGGCAATTGGCGGCAAAGGTTGCGGCTTTGGAGCGGACTGACGCTGTTCACGTTCTGCCTAAGCCATTTCCTCAACCACGCCATGGGGATCATTTCGTTCAAGGCTATGGACCAGGCGTCGCTTTGGCACTACGCGGTCTGGCGCAGCGACCTTGGTGAAGCGGTACTGTTTGTTGCCGCGCTGACCCATGTTCTGCTGGCGCTGTGGCGAACATCCCAACGCCGCACATTGTTTCTGCCGCCTTGGGAATTCACCCAGCTTGTGCTTGGTCTCTACATCCCCTGGCTTCTAATTCCACATGTTGTCGTGACCATGGGCTTGCCAAACATGTCCGGGTTCTCGCCGACCTATGCGCAGATGCTGACGATGATCTGGCCGAATAGTGCCTTCTCGCAATCGCTGCTGCTGGTCATTGTCTGGACCCATGCAATGATCGGCCTGCACTTCTGGTTGCGCCTTTACCCGATCTATCGGCGGCTGAAAGTTTTCGCAGCCGCATTCGCAATTGCGGTTCCCGTGTTGGCGCTTTGGGGCTGGATCGAGGCAGCCCGCAGACTCGCCCTGACACGGGATGTCAAACTCAAGGTCAACGCCGAGCAGTTCGATTGGGTTGTTCAAACGGTGACGGAGTTTCGGGCGGTCGTCTTCGGCCTGGTCGCACTCAGTTTGTTTGTTGTGGTGTTCCGGTATGTGATCAGCCGGTTCAGACGGGGTATCGAAATCCGTTATCCGGGCGACCTCAAGGTACGAGCTCCGGCTGGGCCGACTTTGCTGGAGATCAGCCGGATGAAAGGCATTCCCCATGCCGCTGTGTGCGGTGGGCGTGCACGATGTTCCACTTGCCGGGTCAAGGTTCTGTACGGGCTAGACGGGCTTGGTTCTCCTGCCACCGCAGAAGCAGCGGTTCTCGGCCGCATCGGAGCAGATGAAGATGTCAGGCTCGCCTGCCAGATCCGTCCGCAACACGCCCTAGAAGTTCTGCCACTCGTCCCCGCCCGCACCGACACAAGCACGGTTGCCCATGCTCAGGATGCCTATCACTGGGGCGTCGAGCAGGATGTCGCCATCATGTTTGTCGACCTGCGCAACTTTACCGGCATTACCGAAGCACAGCTCGCCTATGATGTCGTGTTTCTCCTGAATCAATATCTGGACCGTGCATCCCAAGCGATTCGCGCCGAGGGGGGCCATATCGACAAGTTTATAGGCGACGGCATCATGGCCATATTCGGAATGCAATCAGATCTCCAAACCGGATCTCGGCAGGCGCTGAAGGCCGCGAAACGGTTGGCGGCGATGATGGAGGATCTGAATTCAGAACGCGGCCCGCAATTCAAGGATCCGCTGCGCATCGGGATCGGTCTTCATGGCGGCCATGTCATCCTGGGTCGAATCGGGGCTGCCGGCGGCGGCGGAACAGCAAATGTCACCGCGCTCGGTGATGTGGTCAACACTGCAAGCCGGCTCGAAACTGAGAACAAGGCCCACGGCAGTACCTTGGCTGTATCGAGAACAGTTCTCGAAGCGGCCGGTGTCGACGTTTCTACCTATCCATCTGCGGAAATTCAGTTGCGCGGCAAAGAGAATTTCTTGCAAATGCATCCGATAAAGGATCTGGATGCGCTCGCTATTCCGGATAAGATGGACGCATGAATCTTAATCCTACTCCTGAGGAGATGCTTGAGCGGCTGGTGTCATTCAACACGGTTTCCGACCAAAGCAATCTCGGTCTCATCGATTTCGTAGAAAACTATCTCGGCCAGCACGGTGTTGCGTCCCACCGGGTTCCGGATGAAACAGGTGAAAAAGCTTCCCTTTTTGCGCGTATCGGGCCTGATGTTGACGGTGGTGTCGTTCTTTCCGCACACACCGACGTGGTTCCCGTTGAAGGTCAGAACTGGGCGTCCGATCCATTCCGGCTGCGCGAAGAGAACGGCCGGCTCTTTGGCCGCGGGACTTCGGACATGAAAGGCTTCGCGGCCACCGTTCTGTCGAAAGTGCCGGATTTCAAGTCAAGCGATTTGAAGCGGCCGATCCACATTGCCCTGTCCTATGACGAGGAAATCGGCTGCCTTGCGGCACCCGGTCTGGCCGATGCGCTTCTTGCGCATGGCCCACGCCCGGAGATGGTGATCGTCGGTGAACCAACAAACATGAAGGTGGTTACCGGACACAAAGGCATCGCGGTTGTCAAAACCGAAATACGCGGACATCCAGTGCATTCCAGCCTGCTAGACCGGGGTGTTTCGGCAATTTCCGCCGCCGCGAAGCTGATCTCCTGGCTCGACGTGCAAACCGCCCAAAACAAGGCGGCAGCCCAGCCGGACTGTCCGTTCGACCCGCCGTACACGACCTTGCATACGGGCGTCATCCACGGCGGCGAAGCGCACAATATTACGGCACAATCCTGCGTGTTCGAGACGGATATAAGGATCTTGCCCACTGATCGCATCGATCAATGGGTTAAGCTCTACAGGACATATGCTGAGCGTGAGGTACTTCCGCAGATGCAAGCTGTCCATCCGGATTGCACAATCGAGATGAACATCATTGCCGAAGTGCCCGGCTTGGCAGAAGAGGAAGACAGCCCGGCTGAAACCCTCGTACGCAGGATTACCGGCGACAACGCACAGCATGTTGTTGTCTATGCAACCGAAGGAGGCGTGTTCCAAAGCCGGGGTTTATCTACTGTTGTTTGCGGCCCCGGCTCCATCGACCAAGCTCATCAGGCCAATGAATATATTGAAAAGAAAGAGCTTTTTGAGTGTGCGGCGTTTCTCGACAGGGTTGTAGTTTTTCTCACCTAGCGAGAATTGCAACGTTTGAATACGCTCAACTTTGGTGCCATAGTGGCATCAATGCCGGTGGTAAAAGCCGGGAAATTGAAGACCGGCAATTGATAAGAATTCACCGGCATCGCCTGATACAAACCGAGAGGGGACCATGACCACCAAAAAGATACTAGCTGCAGCAGCCCTTGTGGCGGCAGCCTCAGCGTCCAGTGCACATGCCGAAACACTCAAATTTGCCTTTCAGGGCGCTTTGAATTCGCTTGACCCCTATACACTGAACGAAACCTTTACATTTTCGGCACTGGGCAACGCTTACGAAGGTTTGACCCGCCGCGGTCCGGACCTTGAGATCCTGCCCGCCTTGGCAGAGCGTTGGGAAATCGTCGAGCCGAACCGCTGGCGCTTTTATCTGCGCCAGGGCGTAAAGTTCCACAATGGCAACGACTTCACTGCAGCGGATGTTGCGTTTTCTGCGGAGCGTGTCCGCTCGGAAGGCTCCGACCTGAAAACCCGCATTCCCGCTGATGCAGTCGTTGAAATCGTTGACGATTACACCGTCGACTTTGTCCTGTCCGGACCGAATCCCATCCTGCATTACGAGTGGGATACCTGGTACATCATGGACAAGGAGTGGGCGGAAGCAAATGGTTCCGTGAATGTGACCTCTGCGTCTGACACGTCAGTCAACCATGCCGCGCTGAATGTGAACGGCACCGGCGCATTCACCATTGAAAGCCACGAGCCTGGCGTGAAAACCGTCTACAAGAAATTTGACGGCTGGTGGGATGAAGCCAAACACAATCTCGATAGCGTGGAGTTCACACCGATCGCATCCGACGCCACCCGCGTCGCTGCACTCCTGTCGGGCGAGATGGATATGGTTTATCCGATCCCTGTGCAGGACATCAAACGCATCAACGACAATACGGGAACCGAAGCCCTGATCGGCCCCGAGTTGCGCACGATTTTCCTCGGTATGGATCAGATGCGCGACGAATTGCTCCACTCCGATGTCAAGGGCAAGAACCCGTTCAAGGATGAGCGGGTCAGGAAAGCCTTTTACCACGCAATCGACATCGAAGCGATCAAGGCCAAGGTCATGCGCGGACTGTCGACGCCGTCAGCAGTTATGATCTCGCCCTTCCTGTTTTCCAAGGCAGGTGATTTTGAGCGGTATCCGTATGATCCGGATGGTGCCAAAGCGCTCATGGTCGAAGCAGGTTATGCAGACGGCTTCACCGTCGAGATGGACTGCCCGAACGACCGCTATGTGAATGATGAACCGATCTGTCAGGCCGTCGCCGCAATGCTCGCCCGCATTGGTGTGAAGGTCGATCTGAATGCGCAGCCGAAAGCGAAGTACTTCGCCAAGGTGCTGGCATCCGGCGGTTTCGATACGTCATTCTATCTACTCGGCTGGACCCCTGGTTCATTCGACAGCTGGAACGTGCTGTCCAACCTGATGAACTGCCGCACCGAGGCGGGTGATGGGTCTCCGTTCAATCTCGGCGGCTGGTGTGACGAGACTGTTGATGACCTGACAGACCAGGTACTTGTCGAAGTGGATCCGGCGAAGCGCGACGATCTGATTGCACAGGCCTATAAAATCGCCCATGACGCCGCGCGTTACATCCCACTTCACCAGCAGGGCCTTGCCTGGGGTGCGTCGGACAAGGTCAATGTGGTGCAGCGGGCCGACAACCAGTTTGTTTTGTACTGGGTCACCAAGAACTGAGCTGTAACCAAGAACAGGACGCTCCCGGCTCAGCCGGGAGCGTTTCCTTATCCAAGAAGATTCTCTAAATGATCGGTTTCGCTGCGCGTCGCCTGCTTCAGGCGGTCATCGTCATGTTTGTGGTTGCCTTGCTGGCGTTCACACTTTTCCGTTTCGTGGGCGATCCTGTCGACATGATGGTCGGCATCGAAACCTCGCTTGAGGACCGGGAAGCCCTTCGGGAAAAACTGGGGCTCAACGATCCCATCCTGATCCAGTTCGGCCGGTTCATATATGATGCGGTCCAGTTCGATTTCGGCATTTCCTATCAGTTCCGCCAACCGGTTTCTGATCTCTTTGCCAAGCGGATTCCGGCGACTCTTGAACTCAGCTTTGCATCCGCGCTGTTTGCGCTGGCCGTTGGCATTCCAATGGGCATCTACGCCGGTCTCAACAGAGATTCGGCCATTTCCAAGATGTTCCTGTCAATCTCACTGGTCGGCATTTCACTACCGACCTTTTTCATTGGTATCCTGCTGATTTTCCTGTTTTCGGTGAACCTGCAGTGGCTGCCGAGCTTCGGGCGCGGGGAAACGGTGGAGGTTGGGAGCTGGTGGACGACCGGGTTCCTGACAATCTCCGGCTTGAAGGCACTTATCCTGCCGTCCATCACACTCGGCCTCTATCAGATGACCCTTGTCATGCGGCTTATCCGGGCCGAGATGCTGGAAGTGATCCGCACCGACTATATCAAATTTGCCAAGGCACGCGGACTACCGGACCGGCTTGTGTATTTCCGCCATGCTCTGAAGAACACGCTAGTCCCGGTGGTGACCATAACCGGCTTGCAGCTCGGCTCGATCATCGCCTTTGCGACGATCACCGAGACCGTTTTTCAATGGCCGGGCATGGGTCTGATGTTCCTGCAGGCTGTCCAGAATGTCGATATTCCGATCATGTCCGCCTATCTGCTTCTGACCGCGTTCCTCTTCGTGACGATCAACTTCATCGTCGACATCCTCTATTTCCTGATCGATCCGCGCTTGCGGGTCGGCCGGCCATAAGGGAGCTGGTTCATGCCACTTCATCAACCTGAAGAAGCTGCCTCCCATCATGCCGGTTCCGTCCGGAACGATGCGCCAAAATCCCGGTATGCCCGGATTGTCGAAAGCGACATTTTCCACTCGTTCCTGAAATCCAAAGTCACGATTGTCGCCGCCGCAGGAACGTTCATCTTGTTTCTTCTGGCATTCCTCGCCCCTTGGGTCTCGCCGCACAACCCATTCGATCTGGCGACAATCTCGATCCTCGATGCCCGCGTTCCACCCGTCTGGATGGAGTATTCGGACCCGAGATTTGTGCTTGGAACAGACGACCAGGGCCGCGACCTGCTTTCGGGCATTTTTTACGGCATGCGCATCTCACTGGTCGTTGGTTTCTGCTCGGTATTCGCTGCTGCCGTCCTCGGCATTACGGCGGGGCTTGTTGCCGGCTATGCCGGCGGCCGGGTCGATGCATTCATCATGCGCGTTGCTGACGTGCAGCTGACCTTCCCGGCCATTCTGATTGCACTTCTGGTTGACGGCATTGCCCGTGGTATCTTCGGGTTTCTCGACCGGGAATTCTTCTCTTTCTACATCCTGATCTTCTCGCTCACCCTGTCCTTCTGGGTACAGTATGCCCGCACTGTGCGGGGATCCACCATGGTGGAGAAGAACAAGGAATATGTGCAGGCGGCCCGGGTGATCGGCATCCCGTCGGTCATCATCATGGTCCGGCACATCCTTCCGAACGTGATGGGGCCGGTCCTGGTAATTGCGACCATCAATCTGGCACTGGCAATCGTGACCGAATCGAGCCTGTCGTTCCTCGGTGTCGGCATGCCGCCCACCCAGCCTTCGCTCGGAACCCTGATCGCCGTCGGCAACGACTTCCTTTATTCCGGCGAATGGTGGATCGCCATTTTCCCGGGACTGGCGCTCGCGCTGCTCGTCCTCAACGTGAACCTCCTGGGCGACTGGCTCCGTGACGCCCTCAACCCGAAACTGCGGTGAGGCGGCCATGACTGTTCTGGACATCAAGGATCTGAAGGTCGAATTTCCTGGCCGTGGCTCGGTATTCGTTGCCGCTGAAGGCGTCGATCTGGCGATCGAGGCGGGTAAAATCCTCGGCGTTGTCGGCGAATCGGGTGCCGGTAAGTCAACTGTCGGCAATGCGGTCATCGGCCTGCTGCAGGAACCCGGCCGGGTCGCGAATGGCGAGATCTACCTTCACGGCCAGCGGATCGACCGGCTGTCCGACCTTAAGATGCGCCCCTTGCGGGGCCGTAAAATCGGCATGATCTTTCAGGATCCGCTGACCTCGCTTGATCCGCTTCAGACCATCGAATCCCAGCTCGTCGAGACGATCCTAACGCATATGCCCCTTTCGGCGTCCGATGCGCGCAAACGGGCCATCGAGTTGATCGATTCCGTCGGGATCCCCAACGCGGCGGAGCGCATCAAGCAGTATCCGCATCAGTTTTCCGGCGGGATGCGCCAGCGTGTTGTGATTGCACTGGCCTTGTGCGCCGACCCCGAGCTGGTGATTGCCGATGAGCCAACCACAGCCCTCGACGTTTCCATCCAGGCACAGATCCTGGAGTTGATGAAAAAGCTCTGCTCAGAGCGGAATGTCGCCATGCTGGTCATCACCCACGACATGGGCGTGATCGCAGACATCACAGACCACGTGGCTGTGATGTATCAGGGCAAGCTGGTCGAGTATGGCGAAACGAGACAAGTGCTTGGTTCTCCCTCCCATGCCTATACACAGAGCCTGATTTCCGCAGTTCCCCGGCCCGACGTGAAAGTCGAACGTTTCCCGGTGGTCGACTATATCGAGAAGGCCGGAACGCCAACGCGCCAGATCGACATCTCCACGCACTGGCTTGGCAAGGCGCGCGAATACAAAAACGTGGACGGACCGCTGGTCAAAATCAGCAATCTGGAAATGAAGTTTGAGCTTCGAGGCTCCATCGTCCCGTCATGGCGGCGCTATTTCACAGCGGTGGACAACGTCAGCTTCGATATCGTCAAGGGGGAAACCTTTGGGCTGGTGGGCGAGAGCGGGTCGGGCAAATCGACCATAGCCCGGCTGATTACCGGCCTCTACACCCCGACAGGTGGATCTATCCTGTTCGCTGGAACTGAATTGACGTCCCTTTCCGACCGTCGTCAGGTGCTCGCCATGCGCCGTCAGATGCAGATGATTTTTCAGGACCCATATTCCTCGCTGAATGCGCGCATGCGTGTCCGGGATATCATCGCGGAGCCTATCAAGTTCCATAAGCTGGCCTCCGGCAACTCCGAGGCGCATAGGATCGTCGACGATCTACTGGATCATGTCGGATTGGGCGCCGCAGCCGGCGCAAAGTTCCCGCACGAATTCTCCGGCGGACAACGGCAGAGGATCTCGATAGCCCGGGCCCTGGCGACCCGCCCCCGTTTTCTCATCTGCGACGAACCGACTTCCGCGCTGGACGTGTCGATCCAGGCTCAGATCCTCAATCTTTTGAAAGACCTCCAGGAAGAACTCGGCCTGACCATGCTGTTCATCAGCCACGATCTGGCGGTTATCCGGCAGATGTGCAACCGGATCGGCGTAATGCGCAATGGCGAATTGTGCGAGGTGTCCAAAGGGGATGATCTG
The DNA here is from genome assembly GCA_965230445.1 of Roseibium sp. Taxonomy (GTDB): domain Bacteria; phylum Pseudomonadota; class Alphaproteobacteria; order Rhizobiales; family Stappiaceae; genus Roseibium. The sequence continues at coordinate 4,289,213 of OZ246005.1, forward strand.
TTCGAGCGCCCGCAGCACGCCTACACCCGCGAACTGCTAGACCTGATGCCGTCCATGGAACTGCTATCGACCGCCAATCTGCAGACGAGTTAGAGTATCGGGCGACAAAGCCGCTCATCTTGCCAAAGCGATTCTATGTAACTGACAAAGAATCGTTTTTTCCGATTCTCTGTGGATCAGGACTTGCAATTTGTTTGCGCGGGTGAGTCGTTATGATCGACGGTCAATAACCACAGTCGAGTCCGGCCCCGGCAAGAATTGCCTGGCATCGAGGCACACATATCGGGCATTTCGTAATCGGCTCATTCATGAAAGCAAAGATCCGATCCGAACGTCCCGAAAGTAGAGTTAATGACCGATCCAGCCGTGGCAAAAAAGAAGAGAGGGAGACGTAAATGCTCCCTCTCTTTAAAACATTTCCAAAAGCGCTGATCACCGAAGTGATAAATAAAGTTTCATCCCTAAAAACTACTGGATGACATTTACGTAATGAAGATCATCATACTGATTTAATCGGCTAGGACAATTTTACTTCTGCCAAAAAAAAGGGCGCGCTGCCGTCGTTTCTGCCAATGCACTGGGCAACTGCCCGTCATCCGGTCACGCAGCCATATTGTTTGATCGTCCGCTTTGCCTCACCCTGCTTCCATCGCCTGTGCGCACTGTGAACTACTGCATCGCAGCAGGCAGCACAAGAACCTAACCCAACGACATCGCAGGTCTCGGGCCATGCAGAAATATTCATTTGTTTCAATAGTATGGGGCTTCGCCTTTGGAGCTGCGGCTGTACTCTACTTCATGTCGCATTTAACGCTTTCGGATCTGGCAGCAGGTTTTTCAAGCGAAGCTTTCGCACTGCACAAAGAATCTGCACCCGTTTGGGCCGTTTTGTCCGCATTCCTGTCCATTTTCGGCCTTACGGCAGCGCTCGAGCGCCCCGAGGGCCGATTCATGACGCTGGCAAGCATTGCATCAGGAGGGATGCTGCTGTTCGCGGCGATGCCAGCAGAAAGCCTTGGTCTTTCCCCCGGTTCCGTCCATCACTTGTCCCAGGGTGCAGCGCTTCTACTCCTGTTCCGGCTGGCCAGCATAGTACTGTTGCCGCCAATGACCGTTCAGGGCGGTCCGGTCGAGGTGATGCAATCGCTCTCCCTTGCTTGCGCGGCTTGCCTCATTTGGCTGTTTCTCGATCCTGCCAATATGGCGTTGGCGGTCTCTGCCGCACTGGTCTTGTCCTGGCCGACACAACTCGATGGTATAAATCGTCTCGCAGACCGGGTTTTTCATCGGGCTGCTCTCGCCGGCGGCGCACGGCGTCTGCACAAGGACTGCTTATCGCTGCTTGCCGGAAGCAGTGACCTGGTCATCGAAAAGCAAGCAGTCCTCTCCGGCCCCAGCCTGACTGTGACCAACGTCATGGCGTTCGACAATGAACCCAAGACCCTTCTTGCCGTCGCCGCTTCTGCAGAAAAGGGGTCGGATCATGCGACTGCTCTTGCGTTGCGCGATCTGGCGGCACAGTGGAAACTAGAACTGAAGATCCCGGACCGGTTTACCCAGGTGCCCGGTCTTGGGGTCACGGCTCTCCTGGGTGGCCAGACTGTTACCGTCGGTACAACGGAACTGTTGAAAAGTCAGGGAATAGACAGCTTTACCGCCGATGCCATTGCGCGTTCGCTGGAAGCGGACGGAAAGACCGTGCTGAGAGTCGCAGTTGGTGGACGGGTGACGGGCGTCCTCGGTTTGGAAGGCAGCTTGCGACAGGATGCCGGTGTTGCCGGATTTGTTATGCGTGCCGAAGGATTGATGCCCTGGCTGTATTCTGGCGACAGCGCGAAGACCCGGACGGCGCTGGCCGGCATGCTGGGCATTCAGCCGGTCGAAGGTCCGAAAACAGCTGAAACCGTGCTTGACTACGTTGCGCGGGCCTTCGAGCCCGGATCTGCGCTCGTGCTCAAGCTATCCCATGATCGGACAGAGCTTGAACTTTGGCAGCCGGGAACATCGGAGGAAAGCAGTCCCAAAGCTAAAAAACTGGCTGTCAGTTCCACCGCAGACATCGGCGCGTTTTCCGCTCTCAAAGCGCTCGCGACAAGACGCGCCGTGCTCGCGCGGCAGGCCCGGCGCGTGATTTGCGGAATATGGCTCGCAGCGGGCATTGGCGGCGCGCTTGGACTGATACCGGTCCATGCCTCGCCGATGGTATTCGCACTGACGGTTCTGATACTAATTTTGTTTGCCAAGCTCCATGCTGAAGGCGGGCACGTGCGCCAGTTGTCCAACAGACGCTTCCCACGGACGTATTCCAGCCCTGCCGAATAATCGCCAATTTTGCCCGCAGTTTGCCTTTACCTTTTCTCCGGCACATGGTGTTTATCGGCAACCGCCAACATACAGCCTGGATGTGAAGGATCGTCATGGGAGACAACAAGAAGCAACCACTCCGCTCAGCCGCCTGGTTCAACAATCCGGACAACCCGGACATGACAGCCCTCTACATCGAGCGTTACCTGAACTACGGCCTCACCCGGGAGGAATTGCAATCCGGAAAGCCGATCATCGGAATTGCCCAGACCGGGTCTGATCTGTCTCCGTGCAACCGCCATCACCTTGAATTGGCCAAACGGGTTCGTGACGGCATTCGCGACGCCGGGGGGATCTGCTTTGAGTTTCCCGTGCACCCGATCCAGGAGACGGGAAAGCGGCCGACCGCCGCCCTCGACCGGAACCTGGCCTATCTCGGGCTGGTCGAGCTTCTCTACGGCTATCCGATCGACGGCGTGGTTCTCACAATCGGGTGCGACAAGACCACACCGGCCTGCCTGATGGCGGCAGCGACTGTGAACATTCCAGCTATCGCCCTATCCGGCGGTCCGATGCTGAATGGCTGGCACAATGGTGAGCGCACCGGGTCAGGAACGATTGTCTGGAAAGCCCGTCAGATGATGGCCGCGGGCGAGATCGACTACGAAGGCTTCGTCGATCTTGTCGCCTCCTCTGCGCCGTCCGTCGGCTATTGCAACACCATGGGCACGGCAACGACGATGAATTCCCTTGCAGAAGCACTGGGGATGCAGTTGCCCGGTTCCGCCGCAATCCCGGCCCCCTACCGGGCGCGCGGGCAGATCTCCTATGAAACCGGCCGGCGTATCGTCGGCATGGTTCACGAAGACCTGAAACCCTCCGACATCATGACTCGCGAGGCTTTCGAAAACGCCATTGTCATCAACTCAGCCATTGGCGGGTCTACAAATGCGCCAATCCATCTGAACGGCATTGCCCGTCACCTCGGCGTAAAACTCGACAACGACGACTGGCAGAAGATCGGCCACGACATTCCGCTCCTGGTCAATCTCCAACCCGCGGGCGAATACCTTGGCGAGGACTATTACCATGCGGGTGGCATACCGGCCGTGGCCGCGGAGCTGATGCGCAAAGGAAAACTGCCTCATCCGGGAGCGCTGACTGTAAACGGCAAGTCGATTGGCAACAACTGCGAAGGAACGGAGATCGCACTTCCGGACGTGATCAAGCCTTATGACACGCCAATGAAGGAAAAAGCCGGGTTCGTAAACCTGAAGGGCAATCTGTTCGACAGCGCGATCATGAAAACCAGCGTGATTTCGGACGAGTTCCGTGCGCGCTACTTGAGCAACCCGGACGATCCTGAAGCGTTCGAAGGCCGTGCCATCGTCTTTGACGGACCTGAGGACTATCACCACAACATCGACAACCCGGACCTTGAGATCGACGAAAGCTGCATGCTGTTTATTCGTGGTGCCGGTCCGATCGGCTATCCGGGCGGGGCGGAAGTGGTCAATATGCAGCCACCTGCCGAGCTAATCAAACGGGGCGTTACCGCGCTGCCTTGCATCGGCGATGGGCGTCAATCCGGCACATCGGGTTCCCCTTCTATCCTCAACGCGTCTCCGGAAGCCGCCGCCATGGGTGGCCTGGCCATCCTGAAATCGGGAGACCGGGTGCGGATCGACCTGAACACCGGCAGCGCCAATATCCTGATTCCGGACGAGGAGCTTGCCCGGCGCCGGAGTGAACTGGAAGCGGCAGGCGGGCTCAAGATTCCGGAAAGCCAGACACCCTGGCAGGAAATACAGCGGTCCATGGTCGACCAGTTCGACAAGGGCATGGTGCTGAAACCGGCAGTCAAGTACCAGGATATCGCGGCTTCAAAGGGCGTTCCGCGCGACAATCACTGACCAACAAATCAGAACAGAGGGAAGGGAGACGGCGATTGAAAGTCCTCATTATCGGCGGTGCGGGAATGATTGGCCGCAAATTGACCGATCAGTTGTGTACTTCCGGAAGGATTGGCGGAGATGCGATCTCTGCCATTACCACGGTCGACATTTCGGCGCCGGCCGCGGTTGCCGGATCGCCGTTCCCAGTTCATTCGAAGTCTTACAACATTGCCGAACCTAACTCCCTCCGACCCCTGATTTCAGACCGCCCTGACATCGTTTTTCACTTGGCCGCTATTGTCTCTGGCGAAGCCGAAGCCGATTTTGACAAGGGCTACCGGGTGAATGTCGACGGAACACGCCAATTGTTCGACATGATCCGGACGGCAGGTGAGGCCTACTGCCCGCGCGTCGTGTTTGCTTCGTCCATCGCGGTTTTCGGAGCACCATTCCCGGATCCAATTCCCGACGACTTCCACTCAACACCGCTTACATCCTACGGCGCGCAAAAACGCATTGCCGAATTGCTTTTGGCGGATATGTCGCGCCTCGGCATGATGGACGGCATAGGTATCCGTCTGCCAACCGTCGTCGTGCGTCCCGGAAAGCCCAACCTTGCGGCGTCCGGCTTTTTTTCCAGCATCATCCGCGAACCGCTCAATGGAATGGAGGCGGTTTTGCCGGTTTCCGATGATGTCATGCACTGGATGGCCAGTCCGCGGGCAGCCATCGGGTTTCTGATCCATGCTGCCGGGGTAAACACATCGGATCTTGGTGCCGGCCGCAGCATGACCATGCCGGGCCTTGCGGTTACAGTCGCAGAACAGATAGACGCCTTGCGCCGGATCGGTGGCGAGAAATGCGTCAGCCTGATCCGCCGCAAACCGGACGAAACCATCCGGCGGATTGTCTCCGGCTGGCCGCGGGCCTTCGATACGGCGCGGGCGACTGCGCTCGGTTTCACGGCCGACAACTCCTTCGATGCCATCGTCAGAGCGTATATCGAAGATGAGGAAGTAAACATTTAGAGGCCGCTCGATTGTAGCATTTCGATCCAGGTTAGATCGAAACGCTACAATCGAACGGCAATTCTAACCGGTTAGCCGTTTTCGGCCAGATAACCGGCCACGACAGCCTTCAGCTCCAGGTCCGGAACTGTCTGAAACTCCAGACCGGTTGTGCCGAGATAGGACTCCTGGTTCATCCCGGTCCAGGCATTGGTAACAAACCGGTAGGTCATCGCCGGATCGACATCGAACTCAGCCACATGGACGTAGTCGCCGGTGCGCTCTTCGAGCGTAGCCGCCTTGAACTGGTTGGCGCGCATCAGGATGCCTGTCAGGGTCTCACCGGACATTTCCGCCATGCTGAGCCCGCCGCCGAAACGGATGAAGGCATCCATGTCGTATTTGGTGAACGCCCCTTTTGAAAGCGGTGCGCCGAATGTCGTGTGGCCGATTACAGCAACATCGGCATCTGCCGCACTGCGGATCGCTTCGGTCGCGATCAGGATCGACTGGTGCAGATCGCGATCCTCGCCGATTTCGGCAATCACGGCGGTATCTTCGTCGGTAAGATGCTCGGCCTTTTGCGCGGCAATCAGATCTGCCAGTTCTGCATCGCCTTCGCCGACCGGAATATCCTCGGCGCGGTACTTTACGGCAACGCCATCTGCACCACGCGTTAGTTCCAGAATGCCGAGCTTCGTGCCCCAGCTTGCACCGTGGAAGTATGTGACATCCCTGCGGACAGTATCGAAAGTCAGGTGATCATGAGCACCCTGCAGGATCGTTCCTGCCGGGAGAGTGTCGATATAGGCCCGGTCCGGCATTACCCCTGCATGACTCATGATGATTGCCGTGTCGGCATCGCCCCTGGCGCCCGCAAAAGCGTCAGCGACAAAATTTGCCGGTGTCAGGAAACTCAGATTACCGCGTACCGGCTTGCGATAGACAAACGGGTTGGTTGCCGCGATGCCGAGCAGGGACAAGTCTAACCCGCCGAGGCCCAACCGGGTCGAGAAAGGCGCATAAAACCGGCCCGTGCGGCTGTCGATCAGATTGGAAATGACTTCAACACCAGCAGCCGCTGCATTCGCGGTAAAGATCTGCATATCGTCGTAGATCGCGGTTTCATGATTGCCGAGGTTTACCACCACCGGCATCTCGGAGGCGATGGCCTTCAGGAAGGCCATATCGCAAACACCGCCGGAGCGCAGGCAGACAACATTGCCACGCTCGAACACATCACCGTTGATCAGCATCGCCATTGGCGTGCTGCCGGCCTCTGCTTTCAACGCACGGATCCGCGACAGCAGCATCGGCAAGCGGGCATATGGTGCATGCAGGTCGGATATGGTCAGCAGGATTGCGTCGGCAGAAGTGGCTGCAACACTGCTGCCCGGAAGGGCCATCACGGCAGCCGAAGCGGCTGCGGCTTTCAGAACCAGACGGCGGTCAATGAGAATTCTCTGCTGCATGGGAACATCCCTTGTTCAACACTGGATGCTGCCTCATAGGCCACAGATGTAACGGCTGTTTTACAACAGACATCGTATAATTGACAATCTCGGTCGCAGCCTGTTCTCACGCCGGAGCCGGTCCCATTTGCCGTCGGTCAATGGCGATGGACTTGATCAGTGCAGTCACCTGTTTTCCCGGTGCGAGCTTCAGATCCACAACAGCAGACCGGGTGATCCGAACCCGCAACTTCTGACCAAACACCATACAGAGCAGCTCCGCATAGGGACCGTCTTCCTCCGAGATGGAGCGGATTTCTGCGGGAAGCGCGTTGCGGATCGACAGGCCCACGGGCGGGGAAAGCGCAAGGAAGACATCCCTTGCCCGGATACGCAAACGGACAGATTCACCGGGCGCCCCGTTGAACCCGGGCACCTTGATGATGCCGCCGCTTATGTCGATGTGGGTGAGATCGAATTCCTTGTCGACCCCAGCAACCTTTCCTTCCAGAAGCGCGCTTGCCTCATGCCGGCCGGTCGAACGGCCGAGGTCGGTCCGGGCCATCATTTCGGCGACTGGTCCACTGGCTATCGTCTTTCCCTTTGCGACGATAACCAGCGTTCGCGATAGCCGGGAGACTTCTTCCATCGAATGGCTGACATACAGGATCGGGATGTGCGCCGTTTGGCACAGTTTGTCCAGATACGGCAGAATGTCATTCCGCCGCGCCTGGTCCAGGCTGGCCAGTGGCTCGTCCATGATGAGCAGCCGCGGGCTGGACAACAGTGCCCTGCCGATCGCGGCCCGTTGTTTTTCGCCGCCCGACAGGTTTCCGGGTTTGCGGGCGAGAAGATCCTCAAGCCCCAAAAGATCGACGACTTCGTCCAGTTGCCGTCCATCAGATCGACCGCCGGCCCAGCGCGCGAATGTTAGGTTCGCTTTGACCGACAAATGCGGAAACAGGCGCGAATCCTGAAAGACATGTCCAATTCGCCGGTCCTGTACAGCAAGGTTCACGCCGCCGCTGCTGTCGAACAAGGCATCACCATCGACCCGAATTGCACCGGACCGGGGGCGCAAGAACCCGGCGATCATGTTGGTGATCGTGGTTTTTCCGGAACCGGACGGGCCGAACAGGGACGTAACGCCGTGCGGCGCGGTGAATTTTGCGGAGACCGCCAGCCCGCCAACCTTGCCTTCGAAGTCCACGTCAAGCATCGGTCACCCCCAATCTGGAGCGCAACCGCCGTGCAAGCAGTTCAGAACCGATCAGCGCAGCAAAGGCGACCGTGATGGATATCAGCATCAGGCGGAAGGCAGCGATATCCCCACTGGGCGTCTGGGTGGCAGTGTAGACCGCCAGCGCCAGCGTCCGGGTTTCGCCGGGGATGTTGGAGACAAAGGTAATGGTTGCGCCGAATTCGCCCATCGCCTTGGCAAAACCGAGGATCGCGCCGCCCAAAATGCCCGGCAGGGCGAGCGGCAACGTTACGATAACAAAACCGGTGATCCTTCTTGCGCCGAGCGAGTGTGCCGCCTGCTCCAGCTTCGGATCGACGGCTTCAAACGCAATCCGGATCGGCCGGACCAACAACGGAAAAGCCATCACACCCGCGGCAAGCGCAGCACCGGTCCAGTTAAATGCAAAGGCGATACCGAACCACTCATCGAGGAACGCACCGATGGGTCCCTGCCTGCCGAAGCCGAGCAACAACAGATATCCGGTCACGACCGGCGGCATCACAAGCGGCAGATGGATCAGCGCGTTGACAAGTCCGTGCCCCGGAAACCGGAACCGGGCAAGCATATAGGCAACGGCGATCGCAAGTGGCAGACTGACAAGAAGCGCCATAGCTGCAACGCGAAGCGTCAGCGCAAGGGCCTGCCATTCCTCCGGGTGAAGACTGTCAAACAATTCAGCAGGCTTTCCAATTCAGTTTGTGATCGGCCGGAACCCGGCCTCCTTGAAGATCTTCTGCGCGGCCGGTCCTGTCAAATAGGCCAGAAACCTGTCTGCTTGCGGCGCTGCAGTTCTTGTCAGCGCTGCCGGATACTCAATCTTCGGGTGAAAGTGTTCCGGGATCGCCGCGCGGATTCCAACCTGCGCTTCCGCTTCGGCATCGGACCGGTAAACAAGTGCCAGAGGCGTATCGCCTCGCGCGGCGGATGCCAGTGCTATCCGGACATTTTCCATCGGCGCGAGGCGAGAGCGCACAGATGCCCAGACCCCCGCTGCATTGAGCGCCGCCTTGCCGTACCGGCCGGCAGGAACGGTTTCCGGATCGGCAATAGCAAGCCTGCCACTGCCAAGAGCTGCCGCTAGCGACTGAGGCGTCAGGTTCACCGGTCCGGCATTTGGGCCGCCGGCAAGCACAAGGCTGTTTTCGGCAATCGCCACGATGCTGTCCTCAACAATAGTGCCTCGCTCGCTCGCATAGTCCATCCAGACACTGTCCGCGGAGATGAACAGATCGGCTGGCGCGCCTGCCTCGATCTGGCGTGCCAACAGGCCAGTACCTGCAAAGGACAGGACGACGTTGGTCCCGTATTCGTTTTCATAGGCTCTGGCAATCCGCTCAAGCGCATCGCTCATGCTGGCGGCCGCAAAGACCAACAGGCGGTCTTGTGCAACACTTTGACCGCCAATCGCCACGAGCAGAAGTGATGCCGCAGCCAATACCGGAACGGCGGCTGGTTTCAAGCAGTAGCGAAAAAAGCAACGTCTAATCAATTCGATCCGTGTCCTTGGCGCTGGATGAAACAAGTTCGCACGATGCACGGGTGCGCATAGAGGTCAATGAGGCGCATCAATAGGCCCACTCCCGCCAAGTCCCTCACCTTGTTTACGCAAATCTTACGAAGATTTGTCAGGGTCGCAGTGCAACCTAGGCGACACATGACAAATCCAGCCCAACGCATCGTCGAAACCATATTCCTTGCCCTTTACCACATGGCTTGCCGGATATACCGGCCCGTTCGTGGCTTTGCCGGGGCAATGGTGCTGACTGTTTTTGTCGCCATGACGGCAACCGTAGTGATGGTTTTTCCGGTCTCCAATTGGGATATGTTCGCCTATACGGCCATCATTTTGGAACCAGAAGTGCCGGATCATGTCGAACGGCACCGCAAGTCCTATGATATCGTTCGCGAGAATGTCTCCCCAGGCGAATACAAAACCCTTACCGAAGATCGCGAGTACCGTATACGGCAGGCGCAGGACCCGGATGCGTTTCAGACGATGATGGGCTTCTACCGGCTGAAACTGCTTTACATCGAAACGGCACGCATACTGGATGCCTGGATGAACCCGGTCATGGCATTGCGGGCTATCTCCATGGGATCCGCCCTCGCTGTTGGCGGATTGCTGCTGTTCTGGCTTTGGCAGAACAACGTACTGATGTATGGGCCTGCGGTGACCGCATTGCTTGTCTTATCGGCCTTCGGGGCTTCCGCGCAGCTGCTGTCACCAGATCTCTATGCGTCCGTATACCTGATTTTGGCAGCGCTGCTCTATGTGAGCCGGCTGGACTTTCCGGCCGCCGCAGCGCTGTTTCTTGCGTTCCTCGTGCGTCCCGACCATCTGGCGTTTATTGGTGTGTTCTTTGTCTTTGCGATGGTCTATGGGCCGGGCCGGTGGAGCATGTCGCTGTGTTTCGGCTTGTGCCTTGCGTCCTATGTCATTCTGACTGGTGGATCGGATCATCCAGGCTGGTGGATCCACATGTGGTTCACCCATGTGGAATATGTCCCGACCCTGGAAGGCTTCAATCCGGATTTTTCCATTCTAGCCTACGCGAAGATGCTGGTCCGCTCCACCGTCCGTTCGCTGATGAACCAGACCTGGCTGGCCTTGTTGTTCGCGCAAGTGATGTTCTTTGCCATGGTCATCGACCCGGCCAGGATGGCCGAGCGCTCCCGCGTGATGCTTTACGCGGTGTTCACGTCGATCTGCGCGAAGTATCTGGTGTTTCCCCATTTCGAAACGCGGTTTTATTTCGCCTATCTTGTGATCATGGGGATGATATTGCTGCTCGCCTGGGACAGGCAACGGGCCGATGCCGCAGGCGAAACACAAGTGCTGTCTTCTTGATCGAAGCCAACAGACGTCACGCCAGCGGGTTGATCCCGCCATCCAGTGCCATCGACATGTAGACCACCAGCTTGTCGCCCACCTGAACCTGATGGGTCTCGGTAAACCCCGCACGGCGGTACCACTCGCGGTTCGCCGTCATCAGTGCATTGGTGTAAAGCCGGACTTCCTTGAAACCATGCGCCAAGGCGCGGTCTATCCCAAAGCGCAGCAAGTGCCGCCCCCAGCCATTTCCCTGACAATCCGGATCAATGGCGAGGTTGTAGATCATCAGATGGTCGGACTGAATTTCCAGCACGGCGCATGCGGTGATGGTGCCCTCTTGCCGGAGAACCCAAGCTTCATCGTTCTTCACAAAGTCCGCGTAGTCCGCATCCATCGGTAACGGGCGGGCATTGATGACCGGGATGTAGGCCTCATAGGCCCGTTGCGAAAGCACGGAAATTGCTTCGACATCTTCAAGGGCCGCAGGTTCGAGTGGAGCTGGCAGTTCTTGAGCAGTCATAGGTTCAGGGCCTTGACTTCATGAATTGATCAAGATCGTTAAACGCCGCTGCCCGGTCGAAACAGCCGAAAGTGCCACTATCCTTCATATCCTCGGCAGCCGCAACAAATGCACCATAGGCGATCCGTGCCAGCCCCGAGCCGATTGAAACACGGGCAACGCCAAGGTCACCAAGTTCCTTGCGCGTGAGATGAAAGCTCTTGCGGCCTGCAAGTACATTCAACGGAGCGGGAACTGCTTCTACCACCTTGGAAATCTGTTCCTTGTCGGTCAGCATAGGCGCATAGACGCAGTCCGCACCCGCATCGCGAAAGGCGTTCAGGCGGGCAATCGTGTCATTAAGCGCCTCATCGCTGTCGATGGGAGCTTCGCTGCGCGCGGTCAGCACGAAATCAGGTGCCAGCCGGTTCTTGGTTTCGACAGCGGCGCGAATCCGCTCAACTGCCTGGTCCAATGGATAAAAGGGCGCTTTGGGATTCATCGTGTAGTCTTCGATGGAACACCCGGCCAATCCCGCTTCGATGGCACCCTCGACTGTCTTTACAACATCATCATTGCTGTCGCCGAAGCCGTTTTCCAGATCACCGTTGACCGGAAGAGAGGTGGCCTTGACGATGTCGGCCGCATGGGTCAGCGCCATGGCCCGGGTGACCCAGCCCTCTGCGTCCGTGTAGCCAATCCCGAAGGCGAAACCGGCACTAGACGTTGCAATGGCTTCAAATCGCAGGCCGTCCAAAATGCGGGCGGTCCCCGCATCAAACGGGTTGGGCATGAGGAATGCCCGGCGTTCCTCATGCAAGGCCTTGAAACGGGTTCGAAGGGTATCTGCGGACGGCATGGCAGGCTCCCCAGCCAAATGTGCGATACAAATACTCTACCTGTTGAAGACCCCGGCGCGATCCGTAGGATTGCTTAGAAACCTTTATCCGGCCATCTCCGCTTCGCGCACCGCGTACTCAATCTCATCGACCAAAGCCGGGTCGAGATCCAACCTTGCGGCAAGCATCTGCAGGTAGGCCTGTTCCGCCCTCTGATCGGGATCGATGGCCAGACGTGATGCGGCGTAGATTTCCGCTGCGGTTTCCGGGCAGGTCGCCCCGGCAACGACCCGGTCGAGGTCCAGCGGCGCACGCAACTCGTCCATCAAAAACGCCTTGGCTTCGCTGTCGAGACCAGCCTCATCGATTTTTTCGAAGATCCGCGCCTGTTCATCCGCGTCAATATGCCCGTCGGCTTTGGCAGCGGAAATCATTGCAGTCAGCAACGTGACCGCAAAGGCATTTTCGCCGCCGGGCTGACCAGCGGGATCAAACGCAGTACCACGCGGGCCTTCAACAGGAATCGGCTCGTGCTCCGGATAATGAGGGCGCTGCTGGTTTTGCTGGTTGGCGCGATAACCCTGATAGGCCTTGTAGGCGAGCCCGGCGACCAACGCCATGCTGCCGTACTTGACCGCATTCTTGCCGAGCTTACGGCCGGTTTTGGTTCCGAGCATCAAGCCGGCGAGACCACCCAGCGCCATACCGCCGCCCTGCGACGACAGAAAGTCCTTGCCTTGGGAAAGAAGATCGCCCGAACCGCCGCGCTGTCCCCGCGCTGCAGACTGTCCGCCGCCAAATTGGCCGCCAGCCTGACCACCGATAAACTGATCCAGCAAAGACTTCGCGTCGAACATAAACTCTCTCTCCCTTCGGGTCGCATTTTCCCGGTTCAGGCCAAAGACCCGCAAACACGGTTTGTGATCTAGGAAATGGGATTTCTACGGGTTTGTACAAGGATGATCTATGGAATAGTTGTTTGTGCGATGCAGTCTAGGGCCTGTGGGGAATTAGGTTTCGGTCGCGGCGCGAGACGCTTTTGGCTGCGGATCAGGAAGAGAGACTGCCATGGAGTAACCTCCATAAGGGCTCTCTGACGCCATCCGCTGCCAAAAGCGCCGCGTCCCGCAAGGGATATGATGAAAATCGCCCGGCTCCACGGCGCAATGTCTTGAAAAGGAATGGCCTTTCCAGCGACATTGCTTCTCGACCCGAACGATTTTCATCGATACCGCGATCCAAATCCTAAATCCCCACAGGCCCTAGAATGGAAAGGTCAATCGGCATATGACAATTCGTCTCCGGACCTGTCTCTCTGTGTTCTGTCTGGTTGCCGCCGGTTTTCCGGCCGCCCCACCCGCATACAGCCATGTGCTTGACCCGGCCGCGGACTCCTACTTGCAAGTCAAAGACCGGGAGCGTCTGGAGGCCTACATGACAGCGCTCCGGGACGCCGGCGAAAGCACCACCGGCCGGCTCTACGATTACACCGTCGGCATCTGTCCGGTTTCCATGGACGGTACCGGAAACACTGCCCGATCTAAAATCCACGTCGTACAGGACCGCGGCCTTGGCCAAGGGGAGACGTTTTCGACCTATGTACTGACAAGCGCAGGCCTTTCCGGGCCGCTCTTGCTGACCGGAATGGCGCGCGCGGAAACGCAACTCTACATCGCCGATCCGGCAGATTGCGCGCCCGGTCAGTGCACCATATCCGCCAAAATCGGTTTTACCGATATCTGCCTGGCTGACGGGTTCGGCAATCCGGCGGAGAGCGCCGATGGGCTGCGGCGGGATCTCTGGACCGCTTTTTTGAGGATGCTCGGGCTGTAGTGCCTGTGGAATGTCCCTAGAGCATAGAAAAACGGACTTTCTTCAACCAGCTCCGGAAGAAGATGTTTGCAGGAGTGTTCTAATTACGGAGACCGCCGAGTAGGTCTCTGTGCATTGTCTAAAGCACGACTTACCCGCCTTCCCCTGCCCGGGAGGCGGGTTTTTTCTTATTGACTGCGCTTCGCTTCCAGAACATCCCAAACCAGTTTGGCGACATCCGGCCCACCGAGGTTCTGGATGGCGCGGATTCCGGTCGGCGCTGTTACGTTGATCTCCGTCAGCCAGCCGTCGATGACATCAATACCGACCAGGATCAGGCCTTTCTCGCGCAAGGATGGTCCGAGCCGCGCGCAGATCTCGCGTTCGCGGTCGGTCAGGTCGCTGTCGGTAGGCGCCCCTCCGCGGACCATGTTGGAACGAAGATCGCCGGCTGCCGGGACCCGATTCACCGCTCCGGCAAATTCGCCGTTCACGAGGAGGATGCGTTTGTCGCCGTGTTTCACATTCGGCAGAAACTGCTGGATGACCCAGGGCTCGCGGAAGGTGGCATCGAAGAAATCGTAGAGCGAGCCGTAATTTAGATCGCCATGCGTGATACGGAACACTGCCGCCCCGCCATGGCCGAACAACGGTTTCATGACAATATCGCCGTATTCTTCACGAAACAGATCGATTTCAGCCTTGTCCTTGGTGATGAGCGTCGGCGGCATCAGATCGGCGAACTCGGTGACGAACAGCTTCTCCGGCGCATTGCGCACCGATGTCGGATCGTTAACGACCAGCGTATCGGGATGGATCTTGTCAAGAATGTGGGTCGCCGCGATATACGCCAGGTCAAACGGCGGGTCCTGGCGCATCAACACAACATCCATCTCGCGCATGTTGATCCGTTGGCGCTCTCCAAGGGTGAAGTGATTGCCTTTTTCGTCCCGCACCTCGACCGGTTCCAGATGGCAGAAAACATCTTCGCCGCGCATCGCCAGCCGGTCAGGCGTGTAATGATAGAGCGAATGCCCCCGCGCCTGCGCCTCCAGCATCAGGGCGAAGCCGGTGTCGCCGGTCATGTTGATCGTGGAAATATGGTCCATCTGGACCGCGACTTTGAGGCTCATGAAGGCACTCCCGGCGGGTACGCGGCTCAAAGAGCCACGCAGGGAAAGGTGGTTGGTCGAGCCTGATATGCGGATTAGAGACTGGTTTGTCTAGTAAGGGGCAAGAACTCAGCCTCACGTTTCCGAAATGCGATTCCGGATCCGCAAATTGCGAACCAGTTTCCCGAAACCGGGAACTCGTCTCTCTCAATGGTTCCGATTCAACCATCAAACGCAGCTATGGCGTGGATTTTCGACTTGGAACGGTTCTTGTTTTCCCCAATCCGAATACCCGCCGTGTGTGAACATGGCTAGAACCAGGAAGGGTGGCCCCATCACCGCGGCTCCCGCCGGACTGCAAAAATCCGGTGGCGTCGCACCGCGCCCGTTGAAAAGAAGAGTACGAAAATACAATGACGGCAGCTATTCTCTGGCCGCGTGAGCAAGCGCGTTACACATCACAACACCACATCGATCTTTGGCTGGAGGGCAAGATCGAAATCGTCAAGGCGCTTGGCACCATGGACATTCCGGACAACCCGGACTGGACTGAAGATCCCTATGTTTCGCGCATCTACGCTGCCTACTATCAGTCCATGGGCTGGGTCTATGCTGGCGAAGCGGCCTTCAGGGCGGGCGAGTTCGACGGGTTCCCCGAATACGTCAAGAACCTGATCCTCGACTTTGCCACCGACAATGCGGATCACGACAACCCTACCCACACGCTTACCTATCACGACGGCACCAACGCCTTCCGCCTGTCCAACATCGCCTACTGGTACGAAACCTACCTGAAACCGGATGCAGGCTACGGCATCACTTTCACTGCAGAAGAAGCAGAGACCTTGAGAAATTCGCTGGAAATCCAGCGCGACGAGGTGCTCTACCAGCTCTCCCAGGAAGAGCATTGGGCGGGCAACAACCACCGTTTTTTCCATTCCATGGCGCTTTCGTCCTACGCCAGCGTATTCGGCGAGGTGGATCCGTCTTCGCCATTACACGAACCCGATGCCGCCAACCTGCTCGACTACGGCCTGACCGTCGTCGAGGAAATCATCAACACGCTGGTCTATACGGAAGAGGGTGTCACCTCCGAACAGTCCTTCACCTACCACAGGCTCGATCTTGGATTGGTGCTTGAAGCCATCCAGAGCATTTCCTCACAGGGCTACGAGCTGGGCGTAGACTTCGAGGACCTGATTACCAAGATGTATGAATTCGATCTGCTGTCCCGCCGTCCTGCGGACGACAAGTATGACATGTATGTCAGCGAGGTCGGCGACACCTTCTTCGGCGGCATGTCAGGCGCATTCTACATCAACCAGCTGGTCGCAGGCGGCGAGTATCTGTCGCCGGTGTCCCAATGGATCATCAGCCGCGGCGATGAGGGCACACGGCCGGAAGACCTCAACTATTTTGAACAATCCGGCTACGTTATCGTCCGCCCGGAGTATATCTGGGAAGACGACCGCGATATGCGGGTGCTGATTGATGCAACGCCCGCGATCCACTCCCACGGCCACTACGATAACTCCAACGTGCTGGTCAGCATGTATGGAGAGCGGATTCTGGTCGATTCAGGCGGACCTTACAGCTACGACAACATCAACCCGTTCGGATACGACTTCGGCTACAGCGACAGTCTGAAGGAATTCTATTTCGAGCATTCCCAAGCGCACAATGTCGTCCTGGTCGATGGCGTCAGCTCCGACAGTGACACCAACGTTCTCTCGGTCACCGACACGGACGTCTATTCCGCCGTCGCCATGCAGCGCGATTTCAACTACGTGATCAATGTGCCGGCACCCGAGCTTCCGGCTGGCATGACGCCGGATCTCTACCAAACCTATATGCGCGAAACCTTCGATCCGATCTCGTTGGAGCGGGATGTCGTAGTTCTGAAGGACGCAGGCATCACCTTCGTCTTCGACTATATCGACAACAATGGAGCCGGCACCCATGACTATCAACTTGGCTGGCATTTTGATCCTGCAGCCATGGGACTGACAGCAGAGCTCGACACAACGTTCACCCAGAACGGCATTCACGGAGATGTCGCTTTTGCCGGCAGTGACGGTCTGCAGCTGGATTACTTTAACGGCTACTATGACGATGAACGAATGCAGGGCTGGGTATCGCCCGGTTTTTACGAGGTCGAGGCAGCGCCGGTGGTCGAGCTGTCATTTGATAACATTGCCGGAGATGCCTGGTTTGCTGCCGCATTCACCGCCTCACGAGACGAAGCGCCTGAACTGATCATGTCGACCGAAGTGACCGAAACCGGCGCATATGTGACCCGCATCGAATACGGCGGGTATGTCTACGAGATACTAAGCGATGGAACCGGCAGCTTTACAGTAGACCTTTTGCAAGCACCCGATCCGGAAACGATCGACACTGGCCCGGTCCCGGTAGCCAAGGGCACCAACGCCGACGATTGGGTGCTCGGCACCGACACTGGCGATATCCTCAACGGTTATGCGGGCAAGGATCTGATTGACGGGGGTGGTGGCGATGATCGCATCGTCGGCGGATATGGCGACGACTACATTCTGGGCGGCGCGGGCAACGACATCATCTATGACCTTCGCGACAGCAATACGGTCGAGGACGGCGACGGGATCGACCGTGTCAGCCTGGGCGAAGGCATCGACAAGGTGATCAATGGTGCCGGCAACGACCTGATTCGCATGGGTGGTGGCGACGACACGATCATCATTGGTGCCGGCAAAGACCGCCTTTACGGCCAGAACGGATATGACACGGCAATAGCCGCCGGCTCGATTGACGGCCACACGCTCGTCGTTCGTGACGACCATGTGCTGCTCTGGGACCGCGACAGTTCGGACGGCGATCTAGGCCGAAATTACCTGTTTGATGTGGAACTCATCACCTTCGAAGGTAGCGAGGACCGCATCCATATTGACGATGAAACCGTCAACTCCTACGCCGCCAGCGCAGGGAGCGATATCTATGTCCTCGGCGGTGGAGACGATGTGATTTATGGCGGAGCGGGGACCGATGAACTGGTGGTGCGCGGGCATCTGGACGACTTCAGTATCTCCCTGTCGGAAAACCTTTTGACGGTCGCGGACCTCAATGTTTCAGACGGCGATCTTGGCACCAACCTTGTCTACGATATTGAAAGCCTCAGTTTCACCGACCGGACCTCCGGCACCGTTCTGTTCGGAACAGACGGCTCCGACCGCCAGACTGGTACACGTGGTAATGATCTGGTGCTGGCCAGCGGCGGCAATGACGACATCCGCACCTACCATGGCGATGATACCATCCACCTTGGCAAGGGCAACGACCGGATTTACGCTGGCGATGGCTACGACACGCTGGTCATCGAAGCGGCCAAGGATGACTTCTCCTTCTTTGCGCGCAGCGGCTATTCGGTGCTCTGGGATAGGGTCACGTACAACGGCGATCACGGCCGGAACTATGTCTACGGCATCGAACACTTCAGCTTCGCCGGGACGGACGACATCTTTATCGATGACGGCACGCTGAACAGCTATCTGGACGGCACCGGAAACGACACGTTCGTGATCGGCGGCGGCGATGATGTCATTGAGGCCGGAGAGGGGTTCGATGACGTCATCGTGCTCGGGCTTGCGTCGGAATTCGATCTGACAAGTTATGGGGAAGGCTGGTTGCTGACCGATCTCAACTCTGGCGACGGTGATTTTGGTACCAACCAGCTCTATGGCATCGACCAGATCACATTTGCAGATCAGGAAATTCTCGTCTGACCGGATGAAGAAGTCCGGGTAGCCTTCGAGGTCGAGAGGACTGCTCTCTACTCCCGCGCCTCGAAGGCATTCTCAATCCTTTGCGGCCAGCGCCAGGGGCGGACGATGATCACGTCGAAGCGAAGCGTGTAGAAAGCCGCTTTCGGGTGTTTGGCAATGAAGATCTTGGCCGCGCGGACAATACGGGCCTGACTTGCCGGGGTCACCGCCTGAAGGGCCGCATCGCGGGTCCGGCGCGCCTTGACCTCCACGAACACCACGGTCTTTCGCCGTTTAGCGATCAGATCTATCTCTCCAGCTTTGGTTTTGTAGCGTCGTTTCAGGATTCGCCAGCCCGACAGACGCAGGCGCCAGGCGGCGAGAACCTCGGCAGAAAGGCCGAACAGGTAGGCGCGGCGGCGTTTATCGCGATCCGGAGCCGGGGCTGAGTTCGGTGATGCCATCAGTCCGGCACCGGCGATGCGCCTGCATCGGACTTCAATTCAAGCGCACGCTTGTAAAGAACGTTGCGGTCGAGGCCGGTAGCCTTGGCGACCTTCTTGGCCGCCGCACTTACCGGCATCTCCTTAAGCGCCTCAACAAGCAATGCATCCGCATCGCCTGCATCCGATTGCGGGCGTGTCTCTGGCGGACCAACGAGCAGAACAATCTCGCCCTTCACGGGACTGTCGGCAAAACGTTCGGCCAGACCGGACAGGCTTCCGCGTTCGAAGGTCTCGAACTTTTTGGTGATCTCTCGTGCCAAAACCGCGTCTCGATCAGGTCCCAGAACCTCCGCCATCGACTGAAGCGTCGCGCCTGCCCTGTGTGGGGATTCGAAGAACACAAGCGTTGCCGGCACCTTGGCAAGTTCTTCCAGTCGCCTCGCCTTTGGCCCATTCTTGTGCGGCAGAAATCCGGCGAACAACACCGTATCGTTCGGCAGGCCGGAAGCCACGAGTGCAGCCATCGGGGCGGATGCCCCCGGAACCGGAATGACGCGAAAACCGTCCTCAAGCACTGCCTGCACAAGCCGGTAGCCCGGATCAGACACAAGCGGCGTTCCGGCATCGGACACCAGTGCCACCGCCTTTCCGGCTTTCAGTTGCTCCAGGATTTTCGGCCGCTGCTTTTCGGCGTTGTGCTCGTGGTAGGCGATCAGCGGGACTTTCAAGCCGAACCGATGGGTGAGCGTAGAGGTTACCCGCGTATCCTCGCAAGCGATCAAAGCGCATGCAGCCATCGTTTCCAATGCCCGCACAGTGATATCGCCGAGATTGCCGATCGGCGTCGACACGACATAAAGCGCCGGTTCCACGGACGGTGCCGAAAAACTGTGTCCGGACAAGAAGTACCGGCGCACATGTTCACTTTCAGGCTCCCTATCGGCGCTCATGTTCGGGTATTTTGCGGCATGATCCATCGCGCAGACTTAGCACCTGAATACCGGCCAAGGCTACGGGACTACATCATCGCCGTCGAATTTTGGCCATGGTGGCCATGCTATCCCTGAGGCCTGCTTTGAAATCCACTATCAAGGTGGCGGTTAACCGGCGGAATCCCGGTCGAAACTGGACTCACGCTTCTGGAAACCGTAAGTGTTTTTAGGGCAGTAATACCAATGCGGGCTGACGGGATGCGGGATTCAAAGAAAAACAGCTCAAGAAGGGGCATTTTGCGGGCGGCTATGCTTTTAGCCGGGTCACTGACATTGGCCGGCTGCATGGGATCGACTTTGGGCAACTTTCCCAGATCTCAGATCCAACCCACGGGCCAGCCGCAAGTATCCGGAGAAACGATCGGCACGGGCTCCGTTCGCGTTGCGCTTTTGCTGCCGATGACCGGCCAGGGGAGCGCCGCATCTGTTGCAACGGCTTTCCGCAATGCTGCTGCCCTCGCCCTGCAGAATTTCCCAAATGCGGATGTTCAGCTTCTGGTCAAGGATACTGCCGGAACCTCGCAAGGCGGCCGAGCCGCCGCGCAAGCCGCGATTTCCGAAGGTGCCGAGCTTATCCTCGGCCCGGTTTTCGCCTCCGCCGTATCCGGCGCGGCGACAGCGGCCAGGGCCTCCGGAGTGCCGGTGATCGCTTTCTCCACCGACACATCGGTTGCCTCGCGCGGGGTGTATCTGCTCAGCTTCCTGCCCGAAAGCGATGTCCGACGGATCATCGGCTTTGCCGCAAGCCAGCAGAAGCGTTCCTATGCTGCGCTTGTTCCGGACAATGCCTACGGCGCAGTGACCGAAGCGGCTTTCCGCCAGGAAGTCGGGCGCAGCAGCGGCCGGATCGTCACTATTCAACGGTACAAGATGACCGGCAACGACACGTCCGACCTCGTTGCCAAGGCAAACGCGCTGGCCGCATCGTTGAATAACGTCGATGCGCTGTTCGTGCCGCAGGGGAATGTAGCGCCAGTCGCCATGCAGAGCCTTATTAGCAAGGGCGCAAGTCTTGGAACCGTGAAAGTGCTCGGCACAAGTCAATGGGACAACCCGCAAATCGGCGGAAGTCCGGTCCTTGCAGGGTCTTGGTATCCCGGCCCGGAAAACCAAGGGTTTCAAGCCTTTTCCAGCCGTTATCAGAGCGCCTATGGCGCCGCGCCGCCGCGCAATGCCAGCGTCGTCTATGATGGCGTAACGCTCGCAGCCGGATTGATCCGGTCCGCCGGTCCCGAACGATTCTCCCAGCGCGTGATCACCAACCGGGATGGTTTTATCGGCATTGACGGGCTGTTCCGGTTCACCTCCAACGGGCTAAACCAGCGCGGACTGGCGGTCTATCAGAACTCCGGCTCAGGTATGCAGGTCATCGCCCCGGCTCCCCGGGACTTCCGCTCCATCCGGTAAAGTAGCCGGCCTAAAAGGACAATACCTGCCATGATGAACGGGAAGCGGATTGTGCTGATCATCAGCGGCGGCATTGCGGCTTACAAGTCGCTGGACCTGATCCGGCGCTTACGGGAACGTGGTGCCCGGGTCCTACCGGTGATGACAAAAGGGGCGCAGCAATTCATTACACCGCTGGCCGCCGGCGCACTTTCCGCCGAAACCGTCTACACCGAACTGTTTGATCGCGCGGCCGAACACGATGTCGGCCATATCCGGCTGGCGCGCGACAATGACCTAATCCTCATTGCGCCTGCCACCGCAGACCTGATGGCAAAAATGTCCCACGGCATCGCCGATGACCTTGCTACTGCCGTGCTGCTGGCAACCGACAAGCCTGTGTTGGTTGCTCCCGCCATGAACCCCAAGATGTGGCAACATTCTGCAACCCGGCGAAACGTGACAAGGCTACAAGCGGATGGCATTCACTTCATCGGTCCGGCAACCGGCGAGATGGCCGAAAGCGGTGAATCCGGGGTTGGCCGCATGAGTGAACCGCAGGAAATCGCAGATTTGGTGGAAAACCTTCTATCAGGTGCACCGTCAGAGACGCCCAGTCAGCCACTTTCCGGCAAGCATATCCTGATTACTTCGGGCCCGACGCACGAAGCGATAGATCCGGTGCGCTATATCGCCAATCGGTCGTCCGGAAAACAGGGCCACGCCATCGCGGCGGCGGCCCATGCAGCTGGTGCGAGGGTAACCCTTGTGTCCGGTCCGGTGACAATCCCCAACCCGGACGGTGTGACCACTGTTCAGGTGGAATCGGCTGCTGAAATGCTCGATGCGGTGACGGCGGCACTTCCCGCCGATGTAGCCATAATGGCCGCTGCCGTCGCCGATTGGCGCGTGGCTGCGGAAGGCACGCAAAAAATCAAGAAGGACGGCAGCGGAAAACCGCCGCCGCTGAACCTTGTTGAGAACCCCGACATTCTGGCAACCATCGGCCATCACGAAGGTTTGCGGCCCAGTCTGCTGGTCGGGTTCGCCGCTGAAACCCATGACCTTTTGGCGAACGCGCGCGGCAAACTGGAACGCAAGCGTGCCGACTGGATTGTCGCCAACGATGTCAGTCCGGAAACCGGCATCATGGGCGGCGACCGGAACACCGTGCGGATCGTGACCCATGACGGCGTCGAAG
Source organism: Roseibium sp. (assembly GCA_965230445.1). Taxonomy (GTDB): domain Bacteria; phylum Pseudomonadota; class Alphaproteobacteria; order Rhizobiales; family Stappiaceae; genus Roseibium. Next base: position 4,311,970 of record OZ246005.1, read on the forward strand.
ATTGGCCGGCGCTGGACAAACAAGAGGTTGCACGCCGCCTGGTGAAACGGATCGCAGAGAAACTGGATGCCTGAAAGCGACTTATTCAAGCTGCGAACCGGAAGTAACTCATGCTGATTGTGCCGTATTCATAGCTGCGGTGGAGCAACTCGGCCTTCGCATCGTCCCCGCCAGCGCCATAGGCAAAAAACAGGGGTAGAAGATGCTCTTCCGTTGGGTGCGCCATGCGGAAGTGTGGGGCGGATGTAAGGTCCGAGAAATAGTCGATCCCGCCTTCTTCAAAACCGCGATCCAGCCAATAGTCGAATTCCGCTGGCCAATCCGCGTCCATACCTTTCGGCAAATTCCTGTTCATTGCGCGAAGGTTATGGGTCGTGCTGCCGGATCCGGCAATAAGGATCCCCTTTTCCCTTAGCGGAGCGAGGGCTTTACCAATGGCAAACACACTCGCCGGGGTACTGCCATACGGAACAGAGAGTGCCGCAACCGGAATATCCGCCGCCGGAAAAGCGAGCGAGAGCGGTATCCAGGCACCGTGGTCGAGGCCCCAAGTGCCGTCCACTTTTACCTCAACTCCGGCATCCTCCAAATGCGCCATTGTTGCCCCGACCAGATCCGGGCTTGCAGCGGCAGGGTACTCCATTTGGAACAAGTCATCCGGAAAGCCGCGAAAATCATGGATTGTCTTCAATGCCCCGGGCGCGGAGAGGTGCAAGCCTTCCGTTTCCCAATGCGGCGACATCACCACGATGCCGCGTGGACGCTTCAACTCCGATCCAAATGCGCGCAGGTACCGGTTTGCCGGTGTATCGGTTATCGCGAGCATGGGCGACCCATGGGCGAGAAACACGCTTGGCTGCACGGCTGTTTGTTTGCTGGTCACAACGAAAACTCCTAATTCTGCCACTTTATTATAAATGGCGATGAACAAACTCATGAGAATGCCCTCACATGAGGAAGCATCGTTCGAGATTCGTGAACAGTATCAGAGTGCCGATCCTTGAGTACTGGCCAATCACGTGGCCCGTCTTGACAGGCCAAGTCGAATGGCGGCAGTCAGGGAGCATTCCCAACCGCATCTGGACCGCACATGCCCGTTATCGTCGAATTCAAGCGGCTTGCCCATGGCAAGGATCTGCCGCTACCCGCCTATCAGAGCGATCTTGCCGCCGGTTTCGATCTGAGAGCGGCGCTCGCCGAACCTCTTGCGCTTGCTTCAGGCGAGCGGGCACTTGTTGCCACCGGATTTGCCATGGCAATCCCGGCCGGATTTGAAGGCCAGGTAAGACCGCGATCCGGCTTGGCGGCAAAGAATGGTGTCACCGTTCTGAACACGCCGGGCACCGTTGACGCGGATTATCGCGGCGAAGTGAAGGTCATCCTGATCAACCATGGGCCGGACACATTTCAAATCGGCCATGGCGACCGGATCGCGCAAATGGTGATCGCCCCTGTTGTTCAGGCGGATATCGCCGAAGTGGATGCACTTTCGGACACCGAACGCGGTGCAGGCGGTTTTGGGTCGACGGGCAGCAAGTAGATCCTCACCTCCGGGAAAAACGAATGGCGACCGTTTGCCACAACAGCCAACCCCGCTGGCCTGCTGTTTCCCGGCGCTCCGGCGAACCGAAATAACCTTCTTCGCACACCGCCCTGACGGAAAAGAGTTGCCTTTTCCCATGGCGATGCGGCCTTATGATAGAGAGGAATAGCTACACCCATTGAAAGATGCATGAGGGAGGGCGGTACATGACAATGAAGACCCGCGGACGTGGAAAGATCTACTCTTCGATCATCGAGACCATCGGGGATACGCCGCTCGTCCGGCTCGACCGCCTCGCAAATGCCCACAGTGTAAAGGCGAACCTTCTGGCAAAGCTGGAATTCTTCAATCCGCTGGCCAGCGTCAAGGACCGGATCGGCTATTCGATGATTGACGCCATGGAGGCAGACGGGCGGATCACACCAGGCAAATCGGTTCTCGTCGAGCCAACATCCGGCAACACCGGCATCGCGCTTGCCTTTGTTGCAGCAGCCAAAGGCTACCGGCTCATCCTTGTGATGCCGGAAACCATGTCGTTAGAACGGCGCAAGATGTTCAAGATCCTCGGTGCTGAACTGGAACTGACCGAAGGCCCGAAAGGTATGAAGGGTGCCATTGCGCGCGCCGAGGAACTGCAAGCGGAAATTGATGACGCAATCATTCCGCAGCAATTCGAGAACCCGGCCAATCCGGAAATCCACCGCAACACCACTGCCGAAGAGATCTGGAACGACACTGACGGCGGCATTGATGTTTTTGTCTCCGGCATAGGCACCGGCGGAACCATTACCGGCGTGTCTCAAGTGCTGAAGCAGCGCAAGCCGGACCTTCACGTTATCGCGGTGGAGCCGGCCGACAGCCCGGTGCTAAGTGGCGGCAATCCGGGCCCGCACAAGATTCAAGGAATCGGTGCCGGTTTCGTACCCGGCGTGCTCGACACGGCGGTGTTTGACGAAGTCGCAACGATCACCAATGACGAAGCCTTTGCAATGGCGCGCGAAGTTGCCAAGACGGAAGGGCTGCCGGTCGGCATTTCCTCCGGCGCAGCGCTTACGGCGGCCATCCGTGCCGGACAGCGCGACGGCATGGAGGGCAAGTCGATCGTCGTGATCATTCCCTCCTTCGCGGAACGGTATTTGTCCTCCGCTCTGTTCCAGGAACTCTAAGCCGGGAGATTGCGGCCGCGTCCCGGCACTCCTTTTTGGGGTGAAAGAAGCGGCCGAAAAATTCAGTTTCCTAACGCGTTATCACCGCCGTACCAGTGGCCGTCACCATCAGCATGGAGCCGTTCTGGCCGACGGTTTCATAGTCGAGATCGACGCCGATCACCGCGTTGGCCCCCATGGATTGGGCCTGCTGGCACATCTCTGTCAGCGCGATATTGCGCGCCTTGGCGAGTTCTTCCTCATAGGCACCCGAACGGCCACCAACGATATCGCGGATACCAGCAAACAGATCCTTGAAGATGTTCGCTCCAAGGATCGCCTCCCCCGTCACAAGCCCCTTGTATTCGTCTATATCGATGCCCTGCAAGGTCGCGGTCGAAGTCACGAGCATTGTCTTTCTCCCCTATGAAACACCCCGTTTCAAATGGGATACGTGTCTGGCGAATACAAGAATGTGACGTTCGCCGCCCCAAAGCTCTACGCCGCCATACGCACCGCGTCCCGCCCCCGGTAGCTGAGCGCTTCCGCCAGGTGGATGCGGCCAACCTCTTCCAGCCCGTCCAGATCAGCCAACGTGCGGGCGAGTTTCAGGACCCGGTGATAGCCCCGCGCACTCAAGGCAAGTTTTTCAGCGGCATCGCGGAGGAAGGCAAGGCCGCGCGCATCCGGGCGGGCGATGGCTTCGACCGCCGAGGCCGGTGCCTGGGCATTGGTGCGGGCGGCAGTCCCGAGGTCGCGGAAACGCTGTTTCTGGAGATCGCGCGCAGTGGCAACGCGTGAGGCAACATCTGCGGAGGCTTCACTGGCTGCCGGGCCGATCAAATCGCTCGCGGTCACAGCGGGAACTTCAATACGCAAATCGATCCGGTCGAGCAGGGGACCGGAAATCCGGGCCTGATAGTCGGTGACGCAGCGCTCACCGCGCCGGCACTGAAACCCCGGTTCGCCCGCATGGCCGCAGCGGCACGGATTCATGGCCGCGACCAGCTGGATACGAGCCGGATAGGTGACCCGGTGATTGGCGCGGGCAATCACGGCTTCGCCCGATTCCAGCGGTTGGCGGAGACTGTCGAGCACTTGCGGGTGGAACTCCGGCAACTCATCGAGAAACAGAACACCATTGTGGGCGAGCGAGACTTCGCCCGGCCTGGCGCGCAGTCCGCCGCCGACAAGTGCTGCCATGGAGGCGGAATGATGCGGCGCGCGAAACGGTCTGCGATCCGACAGCTTGCCTTCCGCCAATTCACCTGCCAGCGAGGCTATCATGGAAACTTCCAAGAGCTCGCGCGGTTCGAGCGGTGGCAGGATCGACGGCAGGCGGCTTGCCAGCATCGATTTGCCCGAACCTGGCGGGCCGGTCATGAGCAGATTGTGTCCGCCCGCGGCGGCAATCTCCAATGCCCGCCTGGCGTTTTCCTGTCCCTTGACTTCGCCAAGATCCGGAAGAGGACCGCAGTTGCCATGAAGTTTGGCGGCGGGGCGGGAAAGCACCTGCGTTCCCTTGAAATGATTGGCAAGCTGGATCAGCGAGAGCGGTGCCAGAATGTCCATGTCCGGATCGGCCCAGGCCGCTTCGCTGCCGCTGTCCTTCGGGCAGATCAGCCCCTTGGCAAGCCCATTGGCGCCGATGGCTGCCGGAAGAACGCCGGCGACCGGCGCGATCCGGCCATCAAGGCCCAGTTCGCCCAGGACCAGATAGCCTTCGAGCATATCGGCCGGCAGAGCCCCAATCGCCGCCATAACGCCGAGCGCGATGGGCAGATCGTAGTGCGAACCTTCCTTTGGCAGATCGGCAGGCGCGAGATTGACGGTCACCCGCTTGGCCGGAAGCGCCAAACCTGATGCCGACAAGGCCGCCCGGACCCTTTCCCGGCTTTCGGCCACCGCTTTGTCCGGCAACCCCACAACGTTGAACGCCACCAGCCCCGGCCCGACATGCACCTGCACATCAACCGGCACAGCCTCAATGCCCTGAAACGCCACTGTCGTTATCCGGCTGACCATACCAAACCCTCTTAACGTGTACTTATCATTATGCACGCATGCGTCGAGATATCAAGAACAAAAGAAGAACTTTTGATATATTTACTACAATCGCATTTAATGCATTGATACAACGAGCACGAGAAATGCCATAACCTTCGCTATAAGATAAAATATAAGTTTAAATCCGGATATATTCATGAGTAATGAATTTAAAACACAATTCGAGAAAATAATGAGCCAAGAAGCAAGTCACCGGAGGGCTGCCTCGGCTGTTCTTCACTTTGTTCTTCCCATTGCTTTAACGATCATGGGTGCTTCAAGCCATTATCTTTGGGAATTAAACAGTTTAATAACGGTAGTGATTTGGTTTTTTATAATAGTCATATACGGACTATTTTACTGGAAAATAAATCCAACCTATGATGATGTTCATCACCTTTTGCTACAAAAAAATCGAGACGACGAACAAATACATAGGCTAGAAAAAGAAGTAACTTCACTAGAGGAAATATTAAAAGAGCTTTATTTCAAAAACATGGCTGCATTTTCTTATCGCGTTATGTCTTTGGAGTACATAAAAAATGCTCCCACCAACGGAATCGATAGGAATTTTTTTAGTGAGATATTGAATGAAATTTTATCACCATTCTATCTTCAGGGGGATATTATATTCGGGTTCAATATTTCTGAATGTTGGAGTATTGGCGTTTACATACACGACGGAAAAAACAATGTCTTAAAATCTGTTTGGCGAGAAAAATCTATTAGCCATCCATCCCAAGGTCTGGGTAGGGATTGGATCCCAGGTGAAGGACATGTTGGCAAAGCTTTCATAGACCGGCGGCCAATATCAACTGGCAATGCGAATGACGAGGCCGTCGCGCAACTCTGCAAGGCAAGAGGATCAAAACAAGAAAGTTACGACGATTCAGCTTACATTTCTTTTGCCAGCGTCCCAATTGTTGTGTCTGAGGACGACGACGATTTGCCTCACGGTGTTCTGGTTGTCACAAGTAATTTCGAGAACCGTTTTTCGGAAGAATCTACGACTGAGCTATTAATGCACGCAGCTCAAACGATTGCTCTGATTTTGGATCTTACTGATTCGGAAAGTGGTTGTCTTATTAACCCAAATCACTGTACTAAGGGGCATAACTAAGGAGCTTAAAATGTCAGATCAACGAAGTAAAAAAGGTGGGTCTGGTATAAAAACTGTTGATTTGCAAACAGTTAAGATAGCGCGAAATTTAGCGATCACAAAAAACAGTCCTGCTTCAGAACGTGCTGAATTTGCGAAGAAACTAGTGGAAGAATCAATTTCGCGATCATCAGCACTTTTTCCACAGACTCGCAAAGCAAACGTTAGTTGAAAATTTGATATGATATCAGTGGTAGCGTTCAGGCTGTCTTAATGCGCCTCGTCCCAGTTCTCTGCCGCCCGCGCGTCCACTTGCAGCGGAACGGAAAGCTCTAGCGCCGGATGGCAGGCGTTTTCCATGACGTCGCGGATGACCGGCAGGGTGGCGTCGATTTCCGCAACCGGTACTTCGAAAATCAGTTCGTCATGCACCTGCAAGAGCATCTGCGCATTGAGGCGTTCCGCTGACAGCCTGTCTTCCATGCGCAGCATGGCGCGGCGCAGGATATCGGCGGCAGAACCCTGGATGGGAGCGTTGATCGCCGCCCGTTCATAAAAGGCGCGCATGTTCGGGTTCTTGGTGTTGACCTCGGGATAGTGCGCCTTGCGTCCAAAGATGGTGGTTACGAAGCCATCCGCATGCACCTGTTTCTTGGTCGCTTCCATATAGTCCTTGATGCCCGGAAAGCGCTCAAAATAGGTCTTGATGTAATCGCCCGCCTCACCGCGCGAGATGCCGAGCTGGTTGGCAAGGCCAAAGGCGGAAATGCCGTAGATGATCCCGAAATTGATTGCCTTGGCCTGACGGCGGACCATCGGATCCATGCCCTCGACCGGCACACCGAACATTTCCGAAGCGGTCATTGCGTGAATGTCGAGCCCGTCCTCGAAGGCTTTCTTCAGCTGCGGAATATCGGCCATATGGGCAAGCACACGCAGTTCAATCTGGCTGTAGTCAGCAGAGATCAGCTTGTGCGCGGATGTTGCGACAAAGGCCTGGCGGATCTTGCGGCCCTCTTCGGTCCGCACCGGAATGTTCTGCAGGTTCGGTTCGGACGAGGACAACCGCCCGGTTGTCGTTGCCGCCAGCGCATAGGAGGTGTGAACCCGTTTGGTTTCAGGATGGATATAGCCGGGCAGGGCGTCGGTATAGGTGGATTTCAGCTTGGAAAGTTGCCGCCACTCAACGATCCTGCGCGGCAAATCATGGCCTTCGGCGGCCAGATCCTCCAGCACCTGCGCGGATGTGGACCAGGCTCCCGTTTTGGTTTTCTTGCCACCGGGAAGCCCCATCTTGCCGAACAGGATGTCGCCAAGCTGTTTCGGTGAGCCGACATTGAAGTTCTCGCCGGCAAGGTCATGGATTTCAGCTTCCAGGCTTGCTGCCCCTTGCGCGAAGTCGCCGGAAAGCCGCGACAGCATCTGCCGGTCGACGGAAATGCCGCGCTTTTCCATGCGCGCCAGAACCGGCACCATGGGCCGCTCCAACGTTTCATAGACGGTGGCCATTCGGTCGCTTGCAAGACGCGGCTTCAGAATCAGCCACAGCCGTAAAGTGACATCCGCATCCTCGGCGGCATAGGCGGTTGCCTTATCAATGGCCACTTTGTCGAAGGTGATCATTGATTTTCCGGAGCCGCAGACTTCCTTGAACGGGATCGGCTTATGGTCCAGCCAGCGTTGCGACAGCTCATCCATACCGTTGCCGCCGACACCTGCATCAACAGTGTAGGAAAGCAGCATCGTGTCGTCATAGGGCGCTATATCGACGCCATGGCGGGTCATCACCAGCCAATCGTATTTCAGGTTCTGCGCGATCTTCAGGACCGAGCGATCCTCAAGCATCGGCTTCAGGACGCCAATTGCCTCTTTCAGCGGGATCTGGCCCGGGAGCAGTCCGCCGCCACCCAAAAGATCGCCTTCGCCATCCACATGGGCAAGCGGCACATAACAGGCTTTGCCGGGCTCGACAGACAGGGACAGGCCGACGAGGTCAGCCTGCATGGCGTCCAGCGATGTCGTTTCCGTATCGAAGGCGACATAGCCCTTTTCATAGGCGGCCTCGACCCATTCTTTCAGCCGGTCGAGACTGGTGACCGTCTCATAGGCATACGGATCGACGGGAATCGCCTTTATCGCCTCTGCGCGGCTGCCGGCGACCGTCTGCGGCACCATCATCGCGCCATCTTCAGGGGCACCGCCGGAGGATGAATCTGAGCCGGTGCCGGCAGTCTCCGGCCGCTCCATAATCCGGCCCTTGTGGTCGGGCACATCCCATCCGGGCACTTGCAAATCTGCGGGCTCGATGTCTGCCAGTTCAGACCCGCATGTCTCCGCCACCCGCTTGGTCAGCGTGCTGAAACCCATCGCCTTCAAAAAGCCAACGGCCTTCGGGCCATCAATGTCTGCCACGCCGAAATCGGCCGCGGACACTTCCACAGGCACATCCTGCTTTAAAGTCACAAGCTGCTTGGAAACCCGTGCTTGCCCGGCGAATTCGATCAGATTTTCGCGGCGCTTTTTCTGCTTGATGGTGTCTGCCTGGTCCAGAAGGGATTCCAGATCGCCGAATTCGTTGATCAACAGCGCGGCTGTCTTTAGGCCAATGCCCGGAACGCCAGGCACGTTGTCAACGCTGTCGCCGGCCAGCGATTGCACCTCGATCACCTTGTCGGGCCCAACGCCAAACTTCTCGAACACCTCTGCTTCGCCGAACATCTTGTTCTTCATCGTGTCGATCATGCCTACATTCGGGCCGATCAACTGCATCAGGTCCTTGTCGCCGGAAACAATCGTCACACGCGCGCCCTGATCTGCTGCCTGGCGGGCATAGGTCGCAATCAGATCATCGGCTTCGAACCCGGCCTGCTCGATGCACGGGACGTTGAAAGCACGCGTCGCTTCGCGGATCAGGCCAAACTGCGGCACCAGGTCTTCGGGTGGTTCCGGCCGGTGCGCCTTGTATTCGGGATAAATGTCATTGCGGAAGGTCTTTGCCGAATGATCGAATATCACGGCGAAATGGGTCGCCTCATCGCCTTCTTCCGGGGTCAGACCGTCCTGCAACAGCTTCCAGAGCATGTTGCAGAAGCCCGAAACAGCCCCCACCGGCAAACCGTCGGGTTTTCGCGTTAATGGCGGCAGCGCGTGATAGGCGCGGAAGATGAAGGTGGAACCGTCGACCAGGATCAGGTGATCGTTAGACGACAGGGCAGATGCAGAATCTTGGCTAGACATGGCCCGGATACTGCCCTTAGCGAACGGCAGAGGGAAGCGGAAATCCTTCGCTTCCTGCTACATTTGAGTCAAAAAAACCAACCGAAGCTCAAACGTCTTACTTTATGAACTTGTTGCTCCGCGCAACGCGCGAAACTTGTGCGCAATGAGCTGTCTTCGCGGATGGCAGCATTGTTTGTAATTCAAAAGCACTTCCTTGGGTCATCAATTGCAACTGTGAAGGAAACTGCATATCGGAAGCAGGAACGTTTTCTTCAACAAACAACTGAATCGCCGCCTGATCGTATAACAAACCGCAGAATTGTTCTGAAGCTATAATAGTGCCCAGGGATTGGGCGACTTGAAGTCTTTCGAAATAATCCCATGCGACAGCAGGCCCTGCGCAGATTCCCGCGCACAGCGCAACCGCCCAAGACGTAGCAGAAATTTGGTTAAAAATTGTCATCCAATACTACCAATTCGATTGTCGTAAATTTCAATCTCCATATGATTAAAGAAATACTTGAACTGCCAATAAACAAAATAAGGAATAAGCAGCCCGAATGTAATCACCGAAAGAACAAGAAGACCAATTGAGATAAAAAAGAATTCCCAAAAATTACCTGTGAATACTATCTTGCCCTTGATCATAACCGATCCCTTCCTCAATGTAGTATGCTAACTTCCATATCACTACATATGATAGATAGTAAAGTAATTTATTTCACCTCCTAGGTGGTGAGAAAACAGAGAGTCATCGAACGAAACTGTATTCACATCACTCGGCCGGCTGAACCACCTTTTTCCGTCCATATGTCCCGTCCAGATATGCCCATTGCGGGCGGCGGAACAGGAACCAGCCGTAGCCGGTCTTCTGGATCATCCAGAACAGGACCATCGGCGCAACAATGGCGGCGGCGGTAACGAGCAGCGAAACGGTCCCCGTATCCCAGCTGCCGATCTTCAAAAGGATGATTCGTGCGACACCCATCGGGAAGAAGAATGCCAAATAGATCACGATCGAATGTTCTCCATAGTATCGGAGAAATTCAAGTTGACCCCAGCGGGCGATCAAAGCGCTGGCAAGAATGATCGCACCCGCTCCGGCAGCGCCCAGCGCCAGCGATACCAGTGGAAGGTGCGCCAGATCCCATTGAACGAGCAGCCCATTCAGGATCGCCCAGAGTGTCAGCGCGGCGAAACTGAAAAGGACCCGTTCGCGAGCCCAATCCGCCAATCGGAAGATATGGGATGCAAAGATGTATCCGGCATAGAAATAGACGAACCTCGAAGCAAACTCGTCGACAAGCAACCAACCGGTATGGATCGGGGCGATCTGGAGTGCAGCGGCGGCAGCCAGAACCAGTTGCCAGGGAATACCACGGTCGTAAGCAAGCTTCGAGACCACGAAGAAGATCGGCAGCATGTAGATGAACCACAGCGTGCCAAAGGGATTTACGAAGCCGATAAGATACTGTTCCAACGCTCCGGTCCAACCGACTTCGCCCGCAAAGACCGGTGCCTTGACGGCGAACTGGATCGTCATCCACAGGACATAAAAGTAAGCGAAGTGGACCACCTTGCGGTCCAGATACAGCCGCCAGTCACGGGTGATGACATGTCCAAGAAAAAGACCGGAAATCAGAAAAAAGTCTGGCATCCGGAACGGTGCGGCAAATTCGACAAAGCCGTTCAGCCAGCCGGTTTGACCGCTGGCTGCCTCGACGCCAAGCACACTGTGCATGGTGACAACCAATAGGATGCAAATGCCTTTGGCGGTATCCGCCCAGTCAACACGCCCGGTACCCATGACAAACATCCGGTTACGACCTGAATAACCGGATTACAGAACGTTGGATCTGAACACCGGCGTAAACACACGCTACTCAAATCACAATTTTACATGGAAGTAACTACACAGTTCCTCACAAATCCTTCAAAATCGTTAACGCAACCCAAGTATAGTTAACGGCGAGGCTTCGAATTTGGATCGTTACTTCAGTTTGACCGGCCGTTTTCGTCCTGCCATGGGCTGGAACCGGGCAGTTTTTTGCCCGTTGGACGGTCTTTCTCGGCCCAGTCCCCGGTTTCCGGATCAACCACACCGTCACCCGGCGACCGGCGAGCTGATCCGGTTCCGGTCACAACAACATTTGATCGCGAAACGATGAAATCCGCCAAAGCCGACCGGATTGTTGGAACGAACAGCGCCAGACCGATCGCATCGGTCATAAACCCCGGAATCAGCAAAAGAATGCTGGCCAGAACGATCATCGCGCCGTGCATCACCTCACTCGCCGGTGTCCGCCCCTGGTCGAGTTCTGCCTGCATCCGCATGATCAGCGACACCCCCTGCTGCCGCAAAAGAGCGGTTCCGGCCACGGCGGTCAGCACGGTTAGCAAGATCGTCGGCAGAATGCCGATTGCGCCGCCCACCATGATGAAGACCGATATCTCCACAAGCGGCAGAAGCAGAATGCCTGCAATGATGTAAAGTCCCACGACTCCTCCAGGATCAGTTCTGTTTTGACTGCTTAAATAGGTATAAAAATTCGAAAAAGCGAGCGAACCGCGCCTCGCAATCGGCCGGTTTGTGAAAATCGGCCTTGCTCTTGGCACTGGATGCTGGTTCAAGGGCCATTACATAAGGAACAGTTGCGGGCTGTTTTCCGTCCGGACTGGCGGAACCTGCTCTATGTTCCGCACCAGGAAGCCATTCAATGAGCCAATGACGCGTGGCCGGTAAAAAAAATGAACGAGATTTTTGACGTCTATAACCTGATCCTCATCGGACTGGCAGTGTTCATCATTTACAAGCTGCGCTCTGTGCTGGGCAGGCGAACCGGGCACGAGCGCCCGCCTTTCGACCCATACTCGAAGCCGGAGCAAAGCAATTCCGGCCCACGCGAATCCGGCGACAACGTTATTCCGCTTCCCGGACAGTCCGCGCCGGACGACGCCATGCAGAGCGAAGCCGATGGCGAACTGGTGATCGACAAGATGGCGCCTGAGGGAACCGCGCTCAACAGCGCGCTCAAGCAGATCCTGTCCGCCGACCGGAGCTTTGAACCGGAACCGTTCCTGCAGGGCGCCCGCGCCGCCTACGAAATGATTGTGATCGCGTTTGCCGAGGGCGACAAGAAAGCCCTCAAGGGTCTCCTCTCCAAAGAGGTCTATGAAGGTTTTCTGTCCGCAATCGAGGATCGCGAAAAGCGCGGTGAATCCATAGATTCCACATTTGTCGGCATCGACAAGGCGGATATTGTCGAAGCGGCACTCAAGGGTTCGACTGCACAAGTGACAGTCAAGATCCATAGCCAGCTCATCTCCGCAACTCGCGACAAAAGCGGTGAAGTGGTTGATGGTGACCCGAACAAGGTGACCGAAGTCGTCGACATTTGGACTTTTGCCCGCGACACGAATGAACGAGACCCGAACTGGCGTCTCGTTGCGACCGAATCCGCCGACTGACCGCATGGGTCTGGACGCATGGCGGCTGGCCAGGTGTTGCGGTTTGCCTTCGCTATTCCGATTGGCGCGGCCTTTGCCGCGCCTCTTTTGTTTGCGGGTGCTGCCGTGATGACCGCGACCGCGCAGCCAGTTCCGGCAAACTTGACGGAAACCGCCTATTCCAGGATTGACGGCTGGGAGGCCGAAGATTTCCTCGCAGCTTTGGACAGTTTCCGGCGTTTCTGCCGAAAGCCCGAAACAATTGCCCGCGGCCATCCGCTTGTGGCCGGTATTGATAGCCGCATTGATGACATCTGCACATCGGCTGAAGACACAGGCGATGATGGCACCGGGGCGCAACGCTTCTTCGAAAACCATTTCACACCGTACGAGGTCTCTTCATCCGGCTTCGTGACTGGCTATTTCGAGCCGGAGCTACCAGCGTCACCTGCCAGAACCAGCACCTACGCTACGCCCCTCCTGATGGCACCGCCCGGCCTGGTCGAGGTGAGCGATACAGACCGTCCGGCAGATTGGCCTATGGATGTCAGTCATGGCCGGCTGACTGAAAACGGTATGGCTGAACTGCCGGACCGCGGGGCAATTATGGACGGTGCTCTTGGTGGGGAGGACCTGGAACTGGTCTGGCTCGCCGATCCGGTTGATGCGTTTTTTGTTCATGTCCAGGGCTCGGCCCGATTGAAACTCACCGACGGGTCGGTCATGCGGGTGGGTTATGCGGGCAAAACCGGCCATCCGTATACCAGCATTGGCCGTATTCTGGTGAACCAGGGCGAAGGCACAGCCGAAGACTTCACCATGTCGGGCCTCAAAAATTGGCTGACTACAAACCCGCACCGGCAGGATGCATTGTTCCGGCAAAACCGGTCCTATATCTTCTTTAGAGAAATCACGGATATCGACCCTTCCACAGGCCCGGTCGGTGCTGCCGGCATACCGTTGGTTCCGGGCCGCAGCCTTGCCATAGATCCGGTGCATATTCCTTACGGCGTTCCGGTTTTCGTTGAAGCGCCGTTTCCTGACCCGGAGAGACCGGACAAGCCATTCAGGCGCCTGATGATCGCCGATGACACCGGGTCTGCGATCCGGGGACCGGCGCGCGGCGACATTTTCGCCGGATCGGGCGAACCGGCGGGCCGGTGGGCGGGAGAAATCCGCCACCAGGCAAGGTTCACCATTTTGATCCCCAAAAGCAGCCAAGAAGCTGCCGGACATCAGGACTAGGCCGGATGGGCAGGCGGGGGAAAAAGGGACATCTGTCGCCCGAAGACCGGGAGCTCTGGTCGAAAGTTGCGCGCACGGCAACACCTCTTGGGCCGGATCGCCTGAAGACTCTGGAGACGCTTGAGAACAAAACCGGCACCGCCAAGCCCAAACAACCTGTTCCAGCACCGCACACCGAAACCGCCATTCCGGTGCCCAAGAAATCCGCGCGTCCAGCCGCTCCGCTTCCGCTGCATCAACTGGAGCACCGCTACCGCCGCAAAATCATCCGAGGTGTGCGCTCAATTGACGCCCGGATCGATCTTCATGGACTGTACCAGCACGAAGCCCACGACCGCCTGCGCGGTTTCTTGTATGGCGCACAGGCACAAGGCCATAAAATTGTGCTGGTGATTACCGGAAAGGGTGGCCGTTCCGATCCGGCCGGAATGGCCGAACGTGGCATCTTGCGCCGGATTGTGCCGCAATGGCTGGCAATGCAGGATATGCGCTCGGTAGTGCTTGGGTATGAAGAAGCTCATGCAACGCATGGCGGGTCCGGGGCGCTCTATGTCAGGATCAGAAGACGCAGGTGAAACATGACGCCACTCGGCGCTAAAATTCGGGAACTAAGGGAAAAACGCGGAGTTTCGCTGAAGGATATGGCTACCGCACTATCAGTATCGAGCGCGTATCTTTCAGCACTGGAGCACGGTAAACGCGGCAAACCGACGTGGTTTCTGGTCCAAAGGATCATCGCCTACTTCAACGTTATCTGGGATGAGGCGGAGGAGATCCAGCGGCTTGCGGAACTGTCTGATCCCCGGATCACCATCGACACAGCCGGAATGAACCCGAAAGCGACCGAGCTTTCCAATCAACTCGCCAGAACGATTGGCGGCCTTTCTCAGGAGTCGCTTGAACATCTACTCTACCAGCTTCGCGCTTCAGCCGCGAAAGACGGTGCTTGAAACACCAGATTTATCCTGCGCTAAGTAGCGGGCAACACTTCTTCCCTATTCTTCTGGCATCTTGACCGGCTGGCTTTTAAGAAAGGGTCAGCAACGCGCCTGTGCATCGTCTGATTGAAACTCAATAATGAAAAGCTCACAAACCAACTTGTCCGAAATGTATGATTTTGACGCGTTGCGGTCGCGGCTGACGGACCTTGCTGCACAGCAAAGTGGCGGTGGCGCTAACCCGAACACCCAGCAGGCTGTCTTGGCGGAACTGAAAACAGCCATGGCCGAGAGCCGGGACGAGGTCAGGAAACAGTTACAGCGCGATGGCAGAGGGTTCGACTGTGCGCGGCGCCTATCAGAAATTCAGGACGAGCTAATCCGGATCATCTACGATTTTGCCAGCAATCATGTTTACCGGATAAAAAATCCGTCGACTGGCGAGCGCATGACCATTGCAGCCGTCGGTGGCTATGGCCGCGGGACGCTCGCCCCAGGCTCCGATGTCGACCTTCTGTTCGTACTTCCCTACAAGCAGACCCCTTGGGGCGAACAGGTTGCCGAGTACATGCTCTATATGCTCTGGGATCTGGGCCTGAAAGTCGGCCACGCCACGCGGAACATTGACGAGTGCATCCGTCTGTCCAAGAGCGACATGACCATCCGCACCTCCATCCTGGAGGCAAGGCACCTATGCGGCGATGCCGCGCTGTTTTCCGAGATGATCGAACGGTTCGATCAGGATGTGGTTGCCGGAACCAGCTCGGAGTTTATCGAGGCAAAACTGCGCGAGCGCGATGGCCGCCACAAGCGCCAGGGCACCTCTCGGTATCTGGTCGAACCGAATATCAAGGAGGGCAAGGGCGGCCTGCGGGACCTAAACACGCTGTTCTGGATCGCAAAATACCACTACCGGGTTCGCACGCAGTCCGACCTTGTCAAGAATGGTGTCCTCAGCCGGTCGGAATATGCCCGTTTTGTGAAATCGGAGGACTTCCTCTGGGCGGTGCGATGCCACCTGCATTTTCTGACCGGCCGTGCCGAGGAGCGCCTTTCCTTCGACGTACAGCGCGAGATCGCCATCCGGCTGAATTACACGCAGCATCCCGGAATGCGGGACGTCGAACGCTTCATGAAACATTATTTTCTGGTTGCCAAGGATGTCGGCGATCTAACCCGGATCATCTGCGCGGCATTGGAAACAGAACATGTGAAATCGCCCCAGGGAACCGGGATCACCGGCATCATGCGACGGCTACGGCCGTCCAAAGCCCTGGAAACGGCCAAGCCGGTCGAGGGCGCGCCCGGATTTGTTGTCGAGAACAACCGGCTGAACACGCTGTCCGTATCCGTCTTTGACAAAGATCCACGCAATCTGGTCAAGGTTTTCCAGATCGCTCACAAGAACGGCTTCCGCCTGCATCCAAACATGACCCGGCAGATACGGAACTCGCTCAAATTGATCGATGCAAAGCTGCGCAATGACCCCGAGGCCAACCGGCAGTTTTTGTCGCTCCTCACCTCGCGCGATTCTCCGGAATCGGTACTGCGCAAGATGAATGAAACCGGCGTTTTGGGCCGGTTTGTGCCGGACTTCGGCAAGGTCGTGGCGATGATGCAGTTCAACATGTATCACCACTACACCGTCGACGAACACCTGATCAGATCAATCGGCGTTCTTGCGGAGATCGAACGCGGTGATTCAGGCGAAGATCATCCACTTTCAACGGAACTCATCCGGACTCTTCAGAACCGGCGGGTTCTATATGTGGCAATGTTTCTGCATGATATTGCCAAGGGCCGGCCTGAAGATCACTCGATTGCTGGGGCTAAAATCGCACGCAAACTCTGCCCTCGTTTCGGACTGAACGAAGCAGAAACCGATACGGTTGCCTGGCTTATCGAACGTCATCTCGAAATGAGCACGATCGCGCAATCACGCGACCTCACCGACCGCAAAACCGTCACCGATTTTGCCCAGATGGTGCAGTCGATGGAACGGCTCAAACTGCTATTGATCCTCACCGTCGCCGACATTCGCGCTGTCGGCCCGGGCGTTTTCAACGGCTGGAAAGGCCAGTTGCTGCGCACGCTCTACTATGTCACCGAACCGCATCTGACCGGCGGGCATACAAAACTGTCGCACACGCAGGAAATCGAGAACACCAAGAGCGAACTCCTTGGCCAACTAGAGGACTGGCCGAAAAAAGACCGCGATGCCTATGTCGAACGCCACTATCCGGCTTACTGGCTGCGCACGGAACCGCAAACCTTGCTCACCCATGCGCATCTGCTCCGTTCCGCGGACAAGGAAAATCAACAACTTGCTTTCAAGGTCATTCCGCGCGCATTCGAGGGCATAACCGAGATCGCGATCCTTGCGCCGGATCATCCCCGGCTTCTGTCCGTCATTGCCGGGGCCTGTTACACCACCGGTGCCAATATCGTCGATGCCCAGATCGACACGACCACCGACGGATTTGCGCTCGACACCGTTTTCATCAGCCGCGAGTTGCCTGATGACGAGGACGAAGTCCGCCGTGGCCGCCGGATTTCGGATCTGATCGAAAGAACCCTGCGTGGTGAAGAGCAACTGCCTGCCCCGGTGACCCGAAAGGGCACAGCCAAGGGCCGGGTAAAAGCCTTCAAGGTTGCAACCGAAGTTCTGGTCAACAACTCCTGGTCGGATGACGCCACGGTTCTTGAAATCTCAGGCCTCGACCGGCCCGGCCTGCTGTTCGACCTGACCCGTGCCATCGCCACCCTTAACCTCAACATCGGCTCCGCGCATATCTCGACATTCGGCGAGAAAGTGGTCGATGTGTTCTACGTGACTGATCTGACCGGGCAGAAGATCAGCAATGTCAGCCGTCAGGAGATTATCCGGGAGCGGCTTTCAGAAGCCGTGGTCGGCAATGTTGACACCAGCTCGGCAGCCCCTGCGACACGCAAGCTGCAACGCGAGGCGTCTTGAAGTCATGACTTCATGCGACTCGCTCTCACACCGGTCCGGCCAATGAACCTGGTCAAGAACTTCGCCACGGTTGGAGGCGCGACGCTGTTGAGCCGCCTTCTCGGGTTTGGCCGCGATGTTCTTCTGGCCGCAGCAGTCGGCACCGGCCCGGTCGCAGACGCCTTTGTCGTTGCCTTCCGGCTGCCGAACCTGTTCCGCCGCCTTTTCGCAGAAGGCGCGTTCAATTCCGCTTTTGTGCCACTGTTCGGACGTGCCGTGGAAGAAGGCGGCGACGACGACGCGCGAAGATTCGCCGGTGAGATCGGCGCCGCACTGCTTTTCTGCCTTCTTGTACTTACCGCGCTTGCGCAGATTGCCATGCCCGCGGTCGTCTGGGCGCTGGCGCCGGGATTTGTCAACGATCCGGAGAAGTTCGATCTGACTGTGTTGATGTCACGAATCGCTTTTCCCTATCTGGTTTTCATGTCGCTGCTGGCCTTTATCGCCGGTATCTTGAACACCTACCGGCGCTTTGCCGCTGCTGCCCTTGCCCCGGTGATGTTGAATGTCGTCATGTGCATTGTGCTCGGCGCGGTCCTTCTATCCGGCGTCGAGGACAACCTTACCCTCGGCGTGATCCTGACGGGCGGTGTGACTTTTGCCGGTATGGTTCAGCTAACTGTCGTCATCATTGACCTGCGTCGTCTCGGTTTCCGGATGCCGATTTACCGGCCGCGCTATACCAAATCTGCAAGGCGGCTACTGGCACTCGGAATCCCAGGTGTTATCGCGGGCGGCGTCACGCAGATCAACATCGCGGTCGGCCAGATCATTGCTTCCATGCAAGATGGCGCCAATGCGTTGCTTTACTACGCAGACCGGCTCTATCAGCTTCCGCTCGGCGTCATCGGCATTGCCTTGGGTGTTGTGTTGCTGCCGCAACTGACAAGGCTTCTGCGATCAGGACAAACGGAAGCATTCCAGGGCAGTCTCAACCGGGCGCTGGAATTGTCACTGGTGCTGACCCTGCCTGCCTCCGTTGCACTGGCTGTGGTTCCGCACGAGATTGTCTCAGTATTGTTCGAGCGCGGCAGGTTCGATGCAGATGCCGTGAATGGCACCGCAGCGGCACTTGCCGCCTTCGCGTTCGGGTTGCCGGCCTTTGTGCTGAACAAGGTATTCTCGCCCGGCTATTTTGCCCGGGAAGACACGAAGTCTCCCATGCAATTTGCCGCTGCGGGAATGGTGGTGAATGTGGCTTTGTCTCTGGCACTGTTCCCAGCTTTTCAGCATGTCGGAATTGCCTTGGCAACAACGATCGCCGGATGGCTTAACACGGGGCTTTTGGCGATAGTGTTGTGGCGCCGGGGTCATTTTATCCCAGACCCTGCAGTATTCCGGCGGCTGTCGCTGGTTGTCATAGCAAGCCTCCTGATGGGCGGAGTAATCCACTATTGCGCAGTGTTTCTGTCGCCTTATCTGGCAAGCGGTCTTCTAGTGGTGCAGGCTCCGGCACTAATGGTTCTAGTGATTGCCGGCATCGCCTCCTTTGCCGCATTTGTCCAAATTACCGGCGGTAGCGATCTGATTGCCCTGGCGAAAACGTTGAAGAGGCGCAACACCTAAGGGTCAATTGCGCTTGACGTGCGCAACAACGCTTGCATACGGCGCCGTGCCGCCTTACACCCGGCGCGCCTACAAACCTGCGGCTCTTCCAACCGGCCGCCTCAACAAAGGAAGCCACATGTCGGCGTTTCAGCCTCGTGTCTTTTCCGGTGTCCAACCCACCGGCAATTTGCATCTCGGCAACTACCTGGGCGCAGTCTCGCGCTGGGTGCCGCTTCAGGACCAGATGCCCACCATTTTCTGCGTGGTTGATCTGCACGCTATCACCGCCAGTTTTCCCGGCCCGGGTGAACTCGCGGCGGCAACCCGTGAAGTGACGGCTGCGTTTATGGCAGCAGGCATCGACCCAGAAAAATCAATCATTTTCAACCAGAGTCAGGTTCGCGAGCACGCCGAACTTGCCTGGATCTTCAACTGTGTTGCCCAGATGGGCTGGCTCGGCCGCATGACGCAGTTCAAGGAGAAAGCTGGCAAGAAGCGCGACGCCGCGTCCGTCGGCCTTTTCGCTTATCCAAACCTGATGGCAGCGGATATCCTCGCTTACCGGGCAACCCACGTCCCTGTCGGTGACGACCAGAAGCAGCATCTGGAACTGACCCGAGATATCGCCACCAAGTTCAATCATGACTTCGCCGACCGGATTAAGGAACTGGGCATCGGCGTTCCGAACCCGACGCCGTCGCCGGAGTTACCGGAAGAACTGTATTTTCCGATCACCGAACCGATGATTGCCGGTCCGGCAACCCGGATCATGTCCTTGCGCGACGGTACCAAGAAAATGTCCAAGTCCGATCCGTCGGACTTGTCGCGCATCAACTTGACTGACGATGCAGACGCAATCGCCAAGAAGATCCGCAAGGCCAAAACCGATCCGGATGCTCTGCCGAGCGATGTGGACGGCCTGGAGAACCGGCCGGAAGCCGACAACCTTGTTGGCATCTTCGCGGCCCTATCGGGTTCTACGAAGGGCGATGTGCTCAAGGATTTCGGCGGCCAGCAGTTTTCCACCTTCAAACCGGCCTTGAGCGAACTTGCTGTCAGCAAGCTATCGCCCATGACGGACGAGATGCGCCGTCTTACCAACGACCCGGCAGAGATCGACAAGGTTCTCAAAGCCGGAGCGGAAAAGGCCTCGGAGATCGCCGAACCGGTCCTGAAGGATGCCCGGCGGATCATCGGTTTCCTGGACGTCCGCTAACCAAACGGCACCTACATCATTCTCAAAACCCTGCTCCGGCGGGGTTTTTTTGTTTTTGCTCCCCAGTCAATCCACGCGCAAAAGACGTAATTCCAAGCGCAGCGCCGGACCGAGAGGGTCTCGCAGGCAATTAAGACTGCGGAAACCATTTCTCAAAGTTTGATCGCCAGAATTGCCTGACAGTTTTTACCTGTGAGGATGCTTCGTGGCCCAGAACAATACCAACCGCACCCCGGAGAGCGAGACCGCTTCGGAACACCTGAGCCATGCTGGAGAAAGCCCAAAAGTGGCACACCGCCCGGGACGAGCCGCACAAGTGGACCCGGATCCGGAACGAAACAACGGGACGATAAATCCGTTGGTCAGTGCGCGCACCAAAACCGCTGCCATGGTTCTGATGCTGGCGGGATTGGCAGCCGCGTTCTACCTCGGCGCAAGCCACGATCTGGGCCGTTTTGCCGGGATCGGCCTTGCGTTTTTCTGTGGCGGGTTGGCAATCTGGCGGGTCTATGCCGATGATCTTCAGAAATCTGCAAGCGACCTTGTAGCGCGAGACGCCGAAATCGCCCATCTGAAAAGCCGTTGCGAAACGCTTGAGGACAGAACCTGGGAACTGGGCGAATCCGACGAGTTGCAGGCCAGCATTCTATCGACCCTCGGCGATGTGGTCATCCGCCGGGACCAGAAGGGCGTGGTAACCTATATCAACCCGGTCGCCAGCTCTGTTTTCGGCGAGGCTGAGGCGCCGCAGACCGGTCAGATGCTGGACCTTCCGCCGACCGCGCCAACGGCACCGGACAGTGCCGTTCCAGCGGGCGAATCGATGGGTTTCGGCGACTTGCTTTTGAAAACCGCGCGCGGGCCCCGCTGGTTTTCGCGGGTCGATATCGACGTTCGCGATCCGTCGACGAATGAGCCGCTGGTTCAGACCGTGATGCGGGACGTCACCGAGAGACGGCTGATTGAGGAAGACTTGCTGGCAGCCCGAAAGTCCGCAGAAAATTCCAGCGAAGAGAAGTCGCGGTTCCTGGCCATGGTCAGCCACGAGATTCGCACGCCGCTCAACGGGATCCTCGGTATGGCGGCGCTGCTTCGAGATACCCGCCTTACCAAGGAGCAGGACGCTTATGTGGACGCGCTGGCGACGTCGGGTGAAACGCTGCTTCTTTTGATCAATGAAGTGCTCGACTTCTCCAAGGTCGAAGCTGGCAAACTGGAAATCCATCCGGCACCGGTCCGGTTTTCGCCGCTGGTCGAGAGTGTCGTAGAGCTGCTCGCCCCCAAGGCGCATTCAAAAGGGTTGGAAATCGCATGCAGGGTTGATCCTTGCATACCTGAGCAGGTGACGCTCGACCCGACCCGCACGCGGCAGATCTTGTTCAATCTCACTGGAAACGGCGTGAAGTTCACCGAGGAAGGCGGCGTATCGGTCGAAGTCTCCGGAGAGGAAAATCCGGCCGGCGGCAGTATCCTTCGCATTCATGTCTGCGATACCGGTATCGGATTCGACAAGGCGGAGGCCGAGCGGCTGTTTCAGGAATTCGAGCAGGCGGAAAACGGCACAGCGCGCAAGTTCGGCGGCACGGGCCTCGGCCTTGCCATCGCCCGGCGCCTCGCGCATTTGATGGGCGGAAGCATTCGCGCAGAACCCGGATCGGAGGGTGGCGCAAGGTTCGTCGTTACACTTCCGATACCGGAAAACCTCGAAGCCACCGGCACCCTCGAAACAGGTACTCTGGCGGATCGCAAAGTGGCCATCATCGGCAGCAGCCGGATTGAAAGCACTGCGCTGAGTGAAGTTCTTCGCTCCAGCGGCGCCCACACGGCCCGGTATGCGCCTGGCGACCCGGAGCTTGCAGATGCCTTGTCCCATGCCGATCTGCTGCTGGTCGAAAACGGCGCCGTATCTGACAGCGGCGGCTGGCTGGCAACCGCCCGTCTTGCCGGATGCACCGCCCCGGCTGTTGTTCTGATTTCCCCACCAGAGCGGGACCGGTTGGAACAGCTGCGGGAAGCCGGATATGCGGCATATCTGATACGGCCTGTCCGGCAGAGTTCATTGGTCCAGATACTGTCAGGTTTGCTTGATACAGATTCGATTCTTGAGCCTTGGGATGTCAGCGGAGAACCGCAGTCATCCGGTTTCAGCGCCGACAAGATCCTGGTTCCCGCCCGCCCCCTCAAGCTTCTTGTGGCCGAAGATAACGATATCAACCGGTTGCTGTGTGAGGCGATGCTCAACAAACTGGGGCATGTCCCGACAATGGTCGTTGACGGCGACAAGGCCGTGGAAGCGGCGCGTGAGGGAAGCTTCGATGCCATCCTGATGGATCTGCACATGCCGGGCTGCGACGGCGTTCAGGCGATTGAAGCAATTCGCAGGGAAGAGACAGCCTCCGGGCGGCCACAGACGCCGGTTCTGATCGTCACGGCAGATGTCATGGATGAGGCGAGGAAGAAAGCCAAGGAGGCCGGAGCGTCCGGATATTTGACCAAGCCTTTGTCGGTCGAAGAGCTATCGACAGCGCTCAACACGCTAAATCGCCGGAAAACTGATGAGTACGCCGCGTGAGGCGCAGTTTCCGGACGGGGCTGTGGTCCAACAGGACGTTTCAAATCTGCCCCGGGTGCGGTACCGTGTCGCCTTGAGGCCGGAACAGGTGGAACTTGTCATTGTTTTGTAGGATTAATGTGTTTAACGGCTGTCTTACTTCTTGGTGGGAAACCGGGATTCACTTGTCCCGGCAAAGAAAAATCTGCTGGTAAAGGGCTGGCGTAGCCATGATCCGGCCCATGGATTCGGCAGAAAAATGAAAAAGGGCAGGACGATCATGATGCGAGCAGGATTGTTTTCTCCGCGAAAACTCGTTCGCAGGTTCACGCCTGCAGCACGCCCCCGACTTGCCGGAACAGCAAATGTTCGAGCAGGTTCCGTCCGGATGCCGGTCAAGGCCGGGGACACACTCGGGCGAATAGGATCACTTGAGGTCCGGCTGGCCAGAAACCTCAAGGAAGTCAAGAAGGCGCAGCGCCTGCGTTACCAGGTCTTCTATCAGGAAATGTCGGCGATCGCTGATGCTCATACGCAGGTAACCCGGCGCGATGCCGACAGCTTTGATGCGTATTGCGACCATCTGCTGGTCGTCGATCATGCCTCTTTGAAGCGAAACAAGCTGGGCCGCCTGAAGCCGGAAATCGTCGGAACCTACCGGGTTCTGAGGCAGGACGTGGCGGACAGGCATCACGGGTTCTATACCTCCGCTGAATACGACATCCAGTCATTGATCGACGCCAATCCTGGCAAGCGTTTCGTGGAACTCGGCCGGTCCTGTGTCCTGAAGCCTTATCGCAACAAGAAAACCGTCGAACTCCTGTGGCATGGAATCTGGGCCTATGTGCTGCGCCACAAGATTGACGTGATGCTCGGCTGTGCCTCAATAGAGGGAACCGACCCTGACGCCATGGCGGAACAGCTTTCGTTCCTGCACCACCATGCCCGCGCTCCGGAGGAATGGCGGGTACGCGCCGTTGAGGAACGCTATGTGGAGATGAACCGCATCCCGGCTGAAGCGCTGAACAACAAGGAAGCTCTCCGGAGCCTGCCACCGTTGGTTAAGGGATACCTCCGGCTCGGAGCGTTTATCGGCGATGGTGCCGTGGTGGATTATCAGTTTGGCACCACCGATGTGCTGATCGTCATGCCGGTCTCTGAGCTCAACACACGCTACGTCAACTATTACGGCGCCGATGCGAGCCGGTATTCGAGCTGAATAGTCAAACTGCCGAAATTCCGAAGGCGAAAGCGGCACCGCTACCTGCCCGCATGTCCGCGAACGGGAATCGCCGAAAGCCCGGCTGTTCCGGGCGAAGCTTAACGCCCCCTTAAATTGCCGCAATCTAGGATCATGTCCGGGGCCGGACGGTGGGTATGCCGTTCCGGAAGTGGACGGATTTGGGATGGCACAGCGGGCCAGAGGACAGAAACGGATCGAGCCGACCTTCGGGGCAGACACCAGCAGCCTTTTGGACCTGCGCCTGTCGCCCGGCGACCGGGCGTCTGCGCCCGCTTCGAAGAGAAAGCCAAGAAAGACCGCAAAGCCGAAGGGAAAAACCGGTAGCTCCGGGCGATCCAAAGGCGGAAACGGCAAGGGTAACCCGCCGAACGGCCGGTCCGGTTCAAATCGCCGCGCGAACAAAAAGACCAATCGCAAACAGCGCCCATCGATGCTTGGCCGCCTGGTACGCCGCGGCGTTTACTGGAGTATGGTCACCGGAATCTGGGCAATGATCGCCGTTGTATGCGTGGTCGGCTACTACGCCGCCTACCTGCCCCCGACATCCGAATGGCAGGTTCCGGCCCGGCCGCCGAATGTGAAGATCGTTGCCCTGAACGGCGATTTGATTGCGAACCGCGGTGACACGGGCGGTGAGGCCGTCCGGTTGGAACAGTTGCCGCCCTATCTTCCGAATGCAGTGATCGCAATCGAGGACCGCCGGTTCCGGTCCCATTTCGGTGTGGATCCGGTCGGCCTTGCGCGCGCTGCCGTGACCAATTTCACCACCGGGCGCGTGGTTCAGGGCGGATCGACGCTGACCCAGCAGCTCGCCAAGAACCTGTTTCTCGAACCGGACCGGACCGTGAAGCGCAAAATCCAGGAGCTGGTGCTCGCTTTCTGGCTGGAGGCTGAATACTCCAAGGACGAGATCATCGAGATGTATCTCAACCGCGTCTATCTTGGCGCGGGCGCCTATGGGGTCGATGCCGCCGCGCGGCGTTACTTCGGCAAATCCGCCCGGCTTCTGACCGTGGCGGAAGCTGCGACCATCGCAGGGCTCCTGAAAGCCCCCTCGCGCTATTCCCCCGCCCGCAACCCCGATCTCGCCGAGGAACGCGCTCAGGTTGTGCTCGCGGCGATGCATGACGAAGGCTACATCACCGCCAATGAGGCCAAGAACGCGCTCGCCAATCCGGCAACGGTTGTCCGCCGCCATACCACCGCCTCGGAGAACTATGCGGCTGATTGGGTGATGGATGTCCTTCCGCATTTCGTCGGCTCCATCGAAACCGACATTATCGTCGATACTACTCTTGATCCGCACATTCAAAGCGCTGCCGAATCTGCGCTGCGTGCCGCGCTTGCCGAGGATGGGGCCCGTCTGGGTGTTTCGCAGGGTGCGATTGTCACACTCGACACGGCAGGCGCGGTCAAGGCTATGGTCGGCGGCGCGGATTACTCCGAAAGCCAGTTTAACCGGGCTGTCTATGCCAAACGCCAGCCTGGTTCGTCGTTCAAACCGTTTGTCTATCAGGCCGCGCTTGAGAACGGCATGAGCCCGGATACGATCAAGCAGGATGCCCCGCTGACGATCAACGGCTGGTCGCCGAAAAACTACAGCAACGAGCACTACGGCAATGTCAGCCTAACCAAGGCGCTCAGTCTGTCGCTGAACACGGTTGCTGCCCGGCTCGCCTATGAAGTTGGCATCGGCAATGTCGCCAACACGGCCAAACAGATGGGCATCACGTCGCCGATGCAGAGCAATCTATCCCTTTCGCTCGGAACATCAGAAGTGACGCCGCTCGAGATTGCCGGCGCTTATGTGCCTTATTCCAACGGCGGTTACGGCGTCCTGCCGCATATCATCCGGCGTATTCGCACTGTGGACGGTGAAACCCTTTACGCACGTTCCGGTGACGGGCGTGGACGGGTTGCCAGCCGGCAGGTTATCGGCAACATGAACCGGATGATGTCGGAAACGCTTTTGACCGGAACAGGAAGAAAAGCGCAGCTCGAAATTGGCCGCCCGGCTGGTGGCAAGACGGGCACCAGCCAGGATTTCCGCGATGCCTGGTTCATCGGCTATACCGGCCACCTGACAACGGCCGTCTGGTTTGGCAATGACGACAACTCACCAACCAAAAAGGCGACCGGCGGTAACTTGCCAACCACCGTCTGGAAATCGCTGATGGATGAAGCCCACCGCGATCTGGCTGTTGCCGATTTACCCGGCGCGCCACGCATTCCGTCACAGGTTGCTGTTCCGAGGAAACCGGTGCCGCCCGGTTCTGTCGGTACGAACGGCCATCCGGTTCCCCCGGGCTCCGTTGGCGAAGGCGAGCGGCGCGGGCCACTCAATCTCCTGAGGAGCCTGTTCGGCGGCGGATAGTCCGGCTTAAAAATCAGCAGTCGTGGCTATAAGTGAACACCAGCGTGTCTTGCGTATACCGGCCTGTCGGGCGGCACTGCTGATAGACTTCCCGTGACCCGCGCACGGTGACATGAAGCTGATCCGGGCGTACCGGACCTTCGACAAAATACTCCAGCGGCGTTCCTGGACAGAACCTTGAGAACACGCGGGCTGTGCCGGAATACCAGTTGCCGTTTTTCACCCCGTTAAACAGCAGCGTTCCACGCTGAACGCCCGCGCGGCGCAGCACATCCCGGGGAATCTCATAAGACAGCCACCGCTGATTGCCCTGCGCCTGCAAGCGCATAAGGGACCCGTTGTGGTTCCAGCAGCTGTCGGCGGCAGCGGGTGACAGTATCGCCGCCCCGGTGATGATTGATACAAAAGCACCGAGCGCTATGACGTGGCAAAAAAGCTTCTTCAACATGAATTCCCCCCATGGACAATCTGATTGAAGGGAACCACAGTTCGGGCAATCGCACCAACAATTGTTGGATATCTCGAAACGTCACCCATAGCGGTGCAAGTCGGTGCCGTTCTGTTTGAGCCATGCCCGCGCCTCGGGTGTCTGCGGCGCCAACTCTGTGCACAAGCTCCAGAACCGGCCGGAATGATTCATCTCGCGCAAGTGCGCCACCTCATGGGCGGCAACATAGTCCAGAATCTCAGCCGGTGCGAGGATCAGACGCCAGGAAAAGGACAAGCGCCCGGTCGAAGAACAGGAGCCCCATCTGCTGCGTGTATCGCGAATGGAAATTGCGCTGATTTTCCTGTCGATTTTCGCTGCGTGCCGGGTTGCCGCCTCGGTCAGGTCGGCACGCGCCTGGCTTTTCAGCCAATCCGTCAGTTTGCGCGGAACATGCTCACTGCCGCCCGGCACGTGCAACTCTGGCAAGCCGCCTTCAATCTCCAACGCGGAAACCAGGCCTCTTACACCGCCGGATGCAACAATCCGATGATCTTCCCCGCGCAAGGGAACGATCTCGTCCGGCAAGAACTCCACCGCGCCCGACCGCTGGTCAAGCCGGGCAACAAGCCATGAGATATGCTGGCGGGCGAACTTCTCGGCGCGGCTGACATTGCCGTTTGCCGGGATTGTCAGAACAGGGCCGGACTTTCCGGCTGGCACAGAAAGCGAATACCGGCGCGCACGCGGATTGGTCCGCAGACGAATGCGGATCGGTGCGCTATCAGTCGCGATTTCGATATGATCCGGAGCAGATGATTTGAGGGCCTTAAAGAGCATGAGCAATCACGAATCGAAACGGATAGCGCTATCTTAAAGGAGAAACCCGCTGCCTAAAACAGACGAAAGCGGCGCTTGGGGGCGCCGCTATCGGTCGAAGCCGTCATGAAAGACGAATGGGAACCAGTGCTCAGCTGGTTGCCGTATCACCATCAACAGACGGACGGCGGTGGCTGGACATGAACCGGTCGAATTCTTCCTGATCGCGCGCACGGCGGAGCTCGCGGAGGAAATCATCGAACTCGCTGCGCATGGCGTCGAGCTTGGCCCGTTCTTCTTCAAGACGCTTCAGTTCACGTTCACGGTAGTCGTCAAATGCAACATTGCCGGTCCGCGAATAGGATTTGGTGCTGTGCATATTGTCGAACCTTTCCTTCAAGTGGCTGTGACGCCATTGGTGCCTGGCATCCCGAGCCATACCGTCGAACCGGTCGCCCCAGAGAATATAGGCCAGCATGGCGAGGCCGAGCGGCCAGAACACGATGAACCCTAAAACCATCAGGCCGATGGTCACCGGTGTCCAGGCAGGTTTGATCATGCAACTTCTTGCTGTCGTCATTAGTCCCTTCCTTTGATGACATCCACGTTACTTACGTGGGAAGGGGCCCTAAACGATTCAAGATTGGGAGACCGCAGGGATGGCTTTGAAGCTGAAAAGAAAGAGCCTCCGCCCTGCCGGACGGAGGCTCTGGTCTTCACTTGAAAGGGACAATCAACTTTCCGCAGCGGCGAGCTTTTGTGCCTGGTCTATCCAATTGTCCCTGGCGATACGTCCTCGGAAATCGAGTTTGGTATCAAGGGCTTCGATCTGTTCATCGGTGAGAGATGCGATCTGCCAATAGTGGAAAATTCCGGCTTCGTTGAGAGCCGTCGCCAGTTTCGGACCGACCCCGGTGATCGCCTTCAGATCGTCGGCGACGCCTTCCGGCTTGGCCAGCAAAATCTTTTCAAGCGGATCAGCCTGTTTGACGGTGGTTGCCGTGCCATGACCCTCGGCGACCCCGGTCTTCATCGGTTGCGCGAGGTTGCTAGCCGGTTTCGGGGCACGGGCAGGCGGTCGTTTCGCAAGACCTGGCCGGTTTGAGCGGATGAAATCCATCACGCGGGGTGCAATTTCAGAGCGCCAACGGGACCCGTTGAACACGCCGTAATGTCCGACATTTGGTTGCTCGTAGTGAGACTTCATGTCGTCCGCAAGGTTCACGCAAAGGTCATGCGCGGCCTCGGTCTGGCCCCGGCCGGTTATGTCGTCCTTCTCGCCCTCAACCGTCAGCAATGCCGTGCGTTTGATCGTCGAACAATCGACGAGCTGGCCGTTGTGGGTCATGGTACCCATGGGCAGCGCGTGATCGATAAACACGGTCTTGACGGTCTGCAGGTAGAATTCCGCCGTCAGATCCATGACAGCAAGATACTCGTCATAGAACTCGCGGTGCTTCTCTGCGTTGTCACCATCGCCCTCGACCAGATGGGAGAAGAACTCCCGGTGCGCCGTGACGTGACGGTCGAGGTTCATGCCCATGAAGCCGGAGAGCTGCAGGAAGCCCGGATAGACCGGGCGCATGAAACCGGCATGCGGCCACGGCACCTGCATGATGACATTGTTTTCGAACCAGTCGAGGCCCTTGCTCACTGCCAGGTCGTTTACGGCGGTCGGCTCAACGCGCGTGTCGATCGGCCCGCCCATAAGTGTCATGCTGGATGGTGCATACGGATCGTCGCGGCCTTCCATGACGGCAACAGCGGCCAGCACCGGCACCGACGGTTGGCAGACACCGATGATATGAGTATCCGGACCGAGAAGGTGCAGCATCGAGATCAGGTAGTCGATGTAATCGTCGAGATCGAATTTGCCTTCCTGGATCGGAACCATCCTGGCATCGATCCAGTCGGTGATATAGACATCGGCATTCGGAAGCAAAGCGTCCACTGTGCCACGCAACAAGGTCGCGTAGTGGCCAGACATCGGCGCGACAATGAGCACCTTCGGATCGTTGCGGGCACTGGTTATACCACGCTCAAAGTGCACCAGGTTACAGAAGGCGCGGTTCCAGACAACAGTCTCGCGCACCGGAACCCTGACGCCACTGACCACCGTATCCTTGATACCAAACTCGGGTTTGCCATAGCGCCGGGTGATCCGTTCAAGAACCTCGCACGCGGCAGCCATCTGGCGCCCATATGTCGTATGGGTAAGCGGATTGAGCGGATTTTGAAAGTATAGCCGAGTCATGTCGGCAACCGCGCGCAGCGGTGCCATTGCTGCATGATTGAACTCATACAGATGATAGTAAGGCAAAGGCGCATCTCCTACTTATGTCAAACCGGCACTAGCCTTAGTCGGCGCCTTCTGGACGCCACTTCCCCCGGTTCACTGCTTATTTGCACCAGCTATTGCATCGCAGCATATTAGTCTGCGAGGTTCCTAGTCGACAATAGTTTAATTTCAGAAGCCTGAATTTGCCTCCAGATGTGCCTGAATTTAATAGTTTACCTACGTTAACACTCTGAAATGTTTCAAAGTTACACGCCTTTGACAACTCTGGAGCATATACGGACATACCCGTAGTCAACTACGGAAAAAGTTGAGTTTTACCGCACTGAGCCCAGAATGAACTAACCGGAGCGGCGCTGGCACAGGAAAATCATCCGTATTTTTGCGTACCGCCCGAGACGGTAATCCTGGCTTGATGCTGGCGGCTATGCCGCCAAATCGGCGACCACGGCGTCGAGGACAAAGAATCCTTCGCGCGTCGCTCGGACGCGATCCGTACCTATTTGCTCGACCATCCCGTGTTCCAGCAGCGCGTTGAGGCGTTTCGGATCAAGCTGCCGTCGCGAGAGGGCTTCATAGCGCCCAAGATCGATCCCTTCCGACAACCGGAGACCCATCAGCAGGAATTCGTCTCCTTGTTCCTCCTCGCTGAGCCCGGAGAACTCCACCATCCCATGGCCGCTGTGGCCGACCGTCTCCAGCCAGGCTTCCGGATGGCGTTCCGCTGCGGTCGCCATTCTCGATGCGCCGACCTTCAACCGGCCATGCGCACCTGGCCCGGCACCGACATATTCGCCATAACGCCAATAAACCAGATTGTGCCGGCACTCCGCACCCGGCCTGGCGTGGTTGGAGACTTCATAGGCCGGCAGGCCGGCGCCCGAAGTCACATCCTGGGTAACCGAATAGAGATCCGCGCCCAGTTCCGGCGGAGGCGTTTGCAGTTTGCCTGCCTGATGCAGCGAGAAGAACGGCGTACCGGGTTCAATAGTGAGTTGGTAGAGAGACAGATGATCGGCGGCGAGTGCGATGGCACGTTCCAGCTCGGATTGCCATGCAGCCACCGTCTGATCCGGGCGGGCGTAGATGAGGTCGAATGACAGACGCGGGAAAGTCTCTCGCGCCATTTCGATAGCGTCAAGGGCCGTCTTTACATCATGAAGACGGCCAAGCAGTTTGAGATCCGTGTCATTAAGCGCTTGAACGCCGAGAGAAACCCTATTAACGCCTGCCGTCCTATATCCCTTGAACCGCTCCGCCTCCACCGAAGACGGATTGGCTTCCATGGTAATCTCAACCTGACTATCCACCGCCCATAGCTTTGAAATCGTTGTCAGGATCCGTTCAACTGTTCGCGGTTCCATAAGTGACGGCGTGCCGCCGCCCAGGAAGATCGACTGAACCGTTTTTCCTGAACTGAGCCCAGCGAAATGCTTCAGTTCCTGTTCAAATGCTGCCGCGTACCGCTCCTGATCCACCGGTTGGTGGCGCACATGGGAGTTGAAATCGCAATAGGGACACTTGGCCGCGCAGAACGGCCAATGCACGTAGATTCCGAAACCGCCCTCCGGCTGCGCGCCCTCAGTCATCAGTCGTCCAGGCAGGCTTTTGCGAACAGCTGAAAGGCGCGCGCACGGTGCGACAGAGCAGGCTTGTCTTTCGACCAGCCGTGCTTTTCCTGCGGTGACATTTCGCCGAATGTCCGCTCATGCCCATCCGGCATAAACACCGGATCGTAACCGAAACCCTGCGTTCCACGCGGCGGCCAGACGATCTGACCCTCCGACTCACCACGGAAAAACTCCTTGTGGCCATCCGGCCAGGAAAGACAGAGCACCGCTACGAAAGCCCCCCGGCGCTGACCGGCATCTACCGCTCCAATCGCCTGGAGCTTTTCCTCGATAGTCCGCATGGCCATGGAAAAATCCCGTTCCGGACCAGCCCAGCGCGCTGAGTAGATGCCCGGATCACCTCCCAGCGCCTGGACACAAAACCCGCTGTCATCTGCCAGCGACGGCAGGCCTGAGGCCTCGGAGGCTGCAACAGCCTTCAGTTCCGCATTCGCCTCGAAGGTGGTTCCGGTTTCTTCGGGTTCCGGCAAATCCAGGTCTCCGGCGGAGACGACATCAAAACCATAGGGCGCCAGAAGGTCATTGATCTCACGGATCTTCCCTTTGTTGTGGCTGGCGACAACCAGTTTTCCCGGTTGAAGCTTGCGATGTGCCGTCATATACGCCCCCATGAAGTGCCCCGACTAAAGGATTGCTATTTTCTGGAGATCGACAAGCCGGCCGATACCGGACTTGGCGAGACCGAGAAGCTGAGTGAACTCTTCTTCGCTGAACGGCTCGCCCTCGGCTGTGCCTTGAATTTCGACAATGCCACCGGATCCGGTCATGACAAAGTTGGCATCCGTTTCTGCCGTGCTGTCTTCGGCATAGTCGAGATCAAGGACCGGCACACCCTCATAGATGCCGCAGGAAATTGCCGCGATATGGTCCTTTAACGGGTTCGCGGTGATCATCTCACGCGCTTTCATCCACTCGATGCAATCTCGCAAGGCAACCCAGGCACCGGTAATAGAGGCGGTCCGGGTGCCGCCATCGGCCTGAATCACGTCGCAATCAACAGAGATCTGCACCTCACCTAGCGCTTCCAGATCGACAACCGCGCGCAGGGAACGGCCGATCAGGCGCTGGATTTCCTGTGTCCGGCCTGATTGCTTACCGGCGCTTGCCTCACGGCGCATACGGTCGCCGGTCGCGCGCGGCAGCATGCCGTATTCAGCCGTTACCCAACCGCGCTGCTGGCCGCGCAACCACGGCGGAACGCGCTCCTCAAGGCTGGCAGTACAAAGGACATGCGTATCGCCGAACTTCACCAGGCAGGACCCTTCGGCATGTTTCGAGACGCCCCGTTCCAGGGTGACCGGCCGGAGTTCATCGGTGGCACGTTTTGACGGACGCATGGAATTCCTTTCAAGAGCAACGCAATGAGGCTGCGGTTCTGTGTCTGGTCCGGGACTTTTAGACATGCCGGACTTCCGGCGTAAAGAGCCGCAATGGCCCATGGGCGTATTTTGCGGTGGCAAGGCTCAATGAAATTGCTGAGTTAGTCGGGAATACATATATCATGTCGTTCACAAGCATATGAAAAAGCGGAGCGAGCGACTTGAGCCTGAGCGACCTTGACCGGAGATCCCGTGAGATTTTCCGCTCAATCGTTGAGACCTATCTGGAAACCGGCGAGCCGGTGGGATCACGCAATGTTGCCCGCGCGCTTCCGATTGCGCTATCCCCTGCATCCGTGCGCAATGTGATGTCAGATCTGGAACATCTTGGATTGTTACATTCGCCGCACACCAGCGCCGGACGACTGCCAACGGAAGTTGGATTGCGGTTCTTCGTCGATGCGCTTCTTGAAGTCGGCGACATTCCGCAGGATGAGCGCCAGCAGATCGAGGTTCAGGTGCGCGCATCCAACAAGGCAAACTCCGCGGAGCAGGTTCTCACCGAAGCCAGTCAGATGCTTTCGGGCCTGTCAATGGGCGCTGGCGTGGTACTCACCCACAAGACAGACATGCGCCTGAAGCATATCGAATTCGTCCGCATCGAACCCTTGAAAGCGCTCGCGGTTCTGGTCGGTGAAGATGGCAGTGTCGAAAACCGGATTCTCGACTTGCCGCCAAACTTGCCTTCATCGGCGCTTGTCGAAGCCGGCAATTTCCTGAATGCCCATCTCCAAGGCCGCACCCTCACCGAGGTAACAGCGGAACTGGAACAGGTTCGCCGGGCCGACCAGGCCGAACTTGATCTTCTCACTCAGAAGGTTGTCGACGCAGGACTTGCCGTTTGGAGTAACAATCCGAACGAAGACAACGCCACATTGATTGTCCGTGGCCGCTCCAACCTGTTGACCGATCTGGACGCTGCCGAAGATCTGGAGCGCATTCGGCTGCTTTTCGACGACCTAGAAACCAAACGGGATCTTGTCCAGCTTCTTGGCCTTGCCGAGAAAGGCGACGGTGTACGGATCTTCATCGGGTCGGAAAACAATCTGTTTTCCCTGTCTGGATCTTCACTGATCGTTTCACCCTATCGCGACCGCGATGACCGGATCGTCGGCGCGCTCGGCGTCATTGGCCCGACCCGGCTCAACTATGCGCGCGTGATCCCGATGGTCGATTACACGGCCCGGTTGGTAAGCCGGATTCTCACATAGCCCGCCAAACCCCGGGACAACCGCCAAGAAGCCTTGGATTCAAAAGGACACGACATGCTTTCACCTGCCGAGCTGGAACGTTACGCCCGTCATATAGTTCTCTCCGATATCGGCGGGGCGGGGCAGCAGAAATTGAAAGAGGCACGCGTCCTGGTGATCGGCGCGGGCGGGCTCGGCGCTCCGCTACTGCAATATCTAGCCGCCGCCGGGATTGGCACGATCGGCATTGTCGACGACGACACGGTATCCCTGTCTAATCTACAAAGGCAGGTGATCCACGGTACAGAGCAACTCGGCGAACCGAAAGTTTCCAGTGCGGCGGAAGCAATCGCCAGGCTCAATCCGAACGTGAAAGTGGAGCCGCATCCGGTCCGGATCGCAGGGCACAATGCCATGCAGCTGATCTCGAACTACGACCTTGTCGCCGATGGCTCGGACAACTTCGACACCCGCTATCTGGTGTCGGATGCCTGCTTTTTCGCAAGAAAACCGCTGGTTACCGCCGCTGTCGGTCAATTCGACGGATCGATCACCACGTTGCGCTCCTTCGAGGCCACAGAAGACGGCACCCCAAACCCGACTTACCGGTGCCTGTTTCCAGACAAGCCCAAAGACGGGTTGCTGCCGACCTGTGCCCAGGCCGGCGTCCTCGGCGCATTGACCGGCATTATCGGTGCCATGCAAGCAATGGAAGTGATCAAGGAAGTAAGCGGTGCCGGGGAAAGCCTCGTTGGCCGCTTGATGATGTTCGACGCGCGGGCATTCCGGATGGAAACCATCCGCTACCGCCACTCGAAAAAGAACCCGCTGAGCGGAGACGCTCCGAAAACCTGGGCGGAATTGTTGGATCAGTACTAACGGGTGAACCTTTCCTGATTATGGCTGTGCCCACCAGACCTGTTGGGACACAGATAGTTATCCATTCGCTCAGAGCTTGAGGTTACAGCCTGCGCTTTTCAGAATCGCATAGGCGGTATGTCGGCTTTTCAGATTGCGAGGCACAATTACCGTTTTACCAGTTTGACTGTTTCGCCAGATTTCATGGGACCCTTTGGCATTTTTCGCGTAGGTGTACCCGTGCGCGCCAATTGCGGTCACTGTTTGCTTGTAAAAGCCGCTTCCCATCTCATGCCACGGCTACTTCAGGCGGTCGGTTCCAGATAATCGCTGGAACAAGGTCGCGAACCGGCGTGCTTGCGATATCCGCGGGCGTTACATGATTTGCCATAATCAGCTCGACGGCCGTATCGCGCATGATTTCCTCGAATTCATCGAGTGTCTCTGCTTCGATATGAAAACCGTCGATATCGCTTTGCGAAATAAAGACTTGCGCTTCTTCGTCCCAGATGGCCGAGACAGAGTACGTGCGTTTCACCATGGATAGTATTCCCGCGGACGGTCGATAAATAGATTGAACATGAATTCGACGCGCAGAGCAAATCCAACTTGCCAGCTTGACCCAATATAAAAAACCGCGCTCGGAACGTCCGGCGCGGTTTTGAGATTCTTTCAGAAACCTTGGAAAATATGGCGCCGGAACTCAGTTCGGCTTCGGTGCTTCTTCGCCCTCGGCGGGTGCCTGCTGGGCCATGTTCTGGCGGTAGAGCTGGGCGAAATCGATCGGGTCAAGCATCAATGGCGGGAAGCCGCCGTTGCGGGTGGCGTCGGCCAGAATGTTACGCGCGAACGGGAAAATCATGCGCGGGCATTCGATCATGACAAACGGATGCAGGTGCTCTTTCGGTACGCCGGTGATCTTGAAGATACCAGCATAAACGAGTTCCACCGCGAACAGCACCAAATCCGGGCGCTCGGCCTTTGCGGTCAGGGTCAGGGAAACTTCAAACTGATCCTCGCCCATGGTCTTGGCACCGACATTCACGTTGATGTCGAGTTTTGGCTGTTCGCCTTGCGCCAACGAGCGCGGTGCATTCGGGTTCTCGAAGGACAGATCCTTGATGAACTGGCCAATGATGTGCATGCCGGGAGCGGCACCGGCAGTGCCTTGTGCCGGCTGTTCCGAACCGTTGTCAGTCGTGTCGGTCATTTCAATACTATCCGTTGCGCGGGGCTGGTCAGTTGTCCGGACGGGCCGAATGCCTTCCGTTGGGCTGCCGGTCCGCGGTCTCCGTGCAACCTTGTCAGCGGCTGGCTACCATCTACACCGCCCGCAGACAAGGGTTTGGAGCCTGGCAGGGTCCAATTGCTCTCCGCTACGCTTGCCAAGGTGGCCATTCCAATTCAAATAGTGTCATGGACACACCATCGACACCGGACATATTCCTGTCCCAGCGCCGATTGAAACTGGACACACTTGTACGGCTAAGGTGGCTCGCCGTCGGCGGACAGACGATCGCGCTTCTGCTGGTCTATGCCGGCCTGGGTTATCCGGTACCGATTTTCGCCGGCTTTGCACTTGTCGCCCTGTCGGCTTGTCTCAATCTGGTTCTGAAGCTTCGCTCACCGAACACAAAGCGCTTGAGCGAGCAAGCTGCCGCGCTGCAGCTTGCCTATGACATCCTGCAAATGAGCGGCTTGCTGTTTCTGACCGGAGGGCTGGGGAATCCCTTCGCCTTCCTGCTGATGGCGCCGGTAATGGTTTCCGCCACAGGCCTTTCCGCGTCGAAGACAATCCTCCTTGGAATTCTGGCGACGATCAGTGCCAGCTTGCTTGCGGTGTTTCATTTACCACTCCCGTGGCCCGAGACCGCCGAATTCGAGTTACCACCGGTCTATTCCGCCGGACTTTGGATCGCGCTGGTCCTGACGCTGGGGTTCATGGCGGTCTATGCGTTTCGTGTTGCCGAGGAGGCACGGCAGCTTGCCGGGGCACTTGCTGCGACTGAACTGGCACTTGCCAGACAGCAGCATCTGACGGCGCTCGACGGTCTAGCGACCGCAGCGGCGCATGAATTAGGCACCCCCTTGGCGACGATTTACCTTGCCGCGAAGGAACTGGCTGATGAAATTGAGGCTGAAGATCCCAAGAACGAAGACATCCTTCTCATCCGGGAACAAGCCGAGCGATGCCGCGGTATCCTGCGGCAACTCACGAGCCTTTCCAGCAACGACGACAGAACCTATCAGCGTATGCCGGTGTCGCTGCTGATTGAGGACGTGATCGAGCCGCATCGGGGTGGGGATATCGAAATCGTTACCAGCCTTGATGGAACCGATCCGGAACCGGTGGGAACACGAAACGCCGCAATCCGCTACGGTTTGACCAATCTCATTGAGAACGCAGTCGATTTCGCGGCAAACGAAGTACTGATCCTGGCCACTTGGGACAATACAAGCCTGTCGATTTCGATCCAGGACGACGGACCTGGATTCTCCGTCGATGTCCTGTCGAAGATCGGCGACCCTTACGTTTCCGTTCGCAAAAAGCGTTTTGGGAAAAACCTAGGAAGCGGAGGGCTCGGCCTCGGCGTTTTCATCTCTAAAACACTGCTGGAGCGCAGTGGAGCGCGAATGAGTCTGGACAACCGTCCTCTGCCGGACCATGGAGCCGTTATTAGGATCACATGGCAGAGAGATGCCTTTGAAGCAGCGGATACCGTGGACGAAACGGAATGAAACCTACATAAGGTAAGAAATCAGCCAAGTTGGTGATTTGCAAACTCGCGGACGGACATGTAATCCACGTCGACCAGCTAAGCGTAAGAAAACTAAAACGGTGACACAACAATGCCGGAAGCAATGGATAGACTGGAAGATCTTGACGACAAGAGCCTGCTAATCGTGGATGACGACAAGCCTTTTCAGCAAAGGCTTGCACGGGCCATGGAGAAGCGTGGGTTTGCTATCGAGACAGCCGACAGTGTGCGGGAAGCTGTCGCAAAGGTTACCCAGAATGCACCGGCCTTTGCGGTTGTCGACATGCGCCTTGACGATGGCAACGGTCTTGATGTGATCGAGAGCATCCGCCAGAGAAGGCCCGATTCGCGCGCAATCGTCCTGACCGGATACGGCAATATCGCGACGGCCGTCACAGCGGTCAAGCTTGGTGCCATCGATTATCTGTCCAAGCCAGCCGATCCTGATGACATTGTCGCGGCACTGGCGCGCAAACCCGGCGAAAAGGCCGAACCGCCGGAAAACCCGATGTCGGCCGATCGGGTCCGCTGGGAGCACATCCAGCGTGTTTACGAACTGTGCGACCGAAATGTTTCCGAAACCGCGCGGCGGCTGAACATGCACCGCCGGACGTTGCAGCGTATTCTCGCCAAACGGGCACCGCGATAGCCTAATTCTGGGAACAGTTTCTGCTTGATCCCGGCGGTGGTCTTGCCCTTTTGGTGCCATTTTGCCTAAGTATCGGTTCATAGATGCCAAGCAATTCCCGCGCCGCCCGGAGACCGATCATGCAGCGAGCCGCTGCCTCTACAATGTTTTATTTCAGCAAACGCTTCTCAGCGGCGGTACTATTGGCTTCGGTTGGCGTTTTTCCGGCAGGCCCGGTTTTCGCACAGACGGTTCCGGAAACCATCCGGATCAACGTCGAACCCGCCAATCCGTCGATCCGGTCGATTACGGTAAACAAGCGATACCGGCCGATTATCGCCCGGGACACCAAAGGCGTTGTGATAGATACGCTCGGGAGCGACGGCTCGCCGCTGCCGTGTTCGGTCAAACTGGAAGTTACTCTCGAAAACAGCCGGGTGCTGCACCGGGATGCAGATTTTTGCGCAGGTGAAACCTTCGTGGTGGATGTCGCCAATGACGGCAAGCCGGGCCAGATCGCCCGCGTGGTTGGAGGGTCCGCCGGGATCTCCACAGCCCCCATCACGGATGGCAGCCAGACATCTTTACCGCAATCTGGAACCGAAACAGCAACAGCGAACCCCGATCCGGTGCCGTCATCCAATGAAACCGATCCTCAGCAAGATAGCGCGGGGGACATCACTCAATGGAACCAGAACCAATCCGAAGGCCTTCCACCGCTGGAACAAGTGGAAACCGCGATTTCCACGCCGGGTGCAGACACAAATGCAGATGCCGGGCTCTCGGGTAATCTGGAGACTATTGTCAACAACAGTCTGAACCGGCAACCCGGAACCGCTCCGGCAAACGCGCAGCCAATCATGGTCACCGCTTCGGAAAGCCGGAGCTGGGTTACCGAACCGGGCAGCCAGATAAACAGCCTGACGAAGATGGAACACACGGTTCCACAAACCGATGATCGGGACTTCCTGGCGTCCTGCATGACCCAGTCCGGCCTGTCGTCAGTTGTCTTCCAGCAAGCGCCGGCGGGTCTCTTTGAGGGCATGCCGCAGTCTGTCCGGATATCCGCAGGCGAGTTTTCGGCCAGTTACAACGGGTTTGGCTCTTCGGCAAACAACCAGTACGGACAGTCCTTTCCGGAAGTCACTTTGCCCATGACCGATCCGCTTTGGGAAGCCCTTATTCGGGAGTCTGAACTGTCGGTTACCGTCGAAGGCATGGCACCCTATGCGGTTTCGCTGAAAGGAAGCGCCACGCCGGTGCGGCTGTTTGTGGCGACCTGCTCGCAACCTCAGCAGATCGTCTCTGATGAAGCTTTCGGGCTAGCCGCAGAGGAGCCGAATACCGACCTTGCCTGTAGCGAAATCGGGCGCGCGCGGTCCATCGAGGCGGCAAGGGCAGGTCAGATTGTGTTCCGCAATGCCAGCCGGCAACCGGTCGATGTCAACTGGATCGACTATAATGGCGGGGAGCGCCCCTATGCGCGGCTGGAGCCGGGTCAAATCCTGGAACAGCAGACATATGTCTCGCATGCGTGGTCTGTCCGCGATTCCGCAGGTCAATGCCGCGGAATTTATGTGTCCCGCAACCCGTACCGCGAAGTGATCATTCGGGGATTGTCCACGATTGCCCCTGCCGGCACGCAAGACCCCTTCGGCAACCCCGGAGGCTTCCCGAGTAACGGCATCCCGAACGGGCCGGTTCCGCCCGGATCAATTGGCGGTAATCAACAAGATTTCTCTCAACAAGCTGTTGGCCGGTCGGTCGCAGACTACCTATGCACCTCCGGCGTCGACCTTAACGTGGTCTTTTCCGGCGGCGGACAAACAGCAACGGTCGCGGAAATTGGCTACGGTACCATCACTCTGCAACGCCAGGGCGGACCAGGTGTTTTCTACTATACCGGACAAGGACATGAGCTGAAGGGTCAGATCCAGGATGCTGTCTGGTCGCGTCCGGGTGTTCGCGAGGTCTTTTGCGCACGGCGTTGAATGCCAGCAGCACGTCGTATTCGTTAGATCTTGCGCAAAGCTACCGATGAGACGTGGTGCTTTGAGTTTTTCGTCAGAATAAGATCTGCTCTCGGGCGTGTCGGAAGGATGTTTTCCCGCAGATTGACGAGGTTAATATCCGTCCAAATATTCGTAGCCGTCTCCACGGCTTCCTGATCGGTAATGCGCGAATATTTATGGAAGTAGGACCCTGAATCGCGGAAGGCTGTTTCGCGCAGGCGCATGAACCGCTCGACATACCAGTCCCGCAGCAGGCCTTCGTCCGCGTCGATGTAGACCTTGAAATCAAAAAAATCGGAGACGAACGGCACGGCACGGCCGTCTTTCGGCAGCTCCCGTGTCTGGAGGACATTAAGCCCCTCGACGATCAGGATATCCGGCTTGTCAATCCGGACGTTATGGCCCGGCATGACATCATAGTGAAAGTGCGAATAGATCGGCGCCCGGACATTGCGTTTGCCCGCCTTGATGTCGGACAGAAAATTCAATAGCCGGGGCCGGTCAAAGCTTTCTGGAAAGCCCTTCTTTGACATCAGGCCTTCGGCTTCCAGTACCGCATTCGGCAACAGGAACCCGTCCGTTGTGATCAGATCGACCTTGGGGTTGGCCGGCCAGCGGGCAAGAAGCTCGCGCAAGACGCGCGATGACGTGGATTTTCCAACCGAAACCGATCCCGCAACGCCGATAATGAATGGCGTCTTCCCGTCCCGGCGGCCCAGAAATTTCTGCGTCGCGGCGTGAAGCCCTATTGTTGCTTCGGCATAAAACGACAGCAGCCGGGAAAGCGGCAGATAGATCGTCTCAACCTGCTCCATGGATACCGGCGCATTGAGACCCTGGAGCTGGGAGACTTCAGACTCGGTCAGCGTCATCGGCGTATCGGCACGCAACCGCGACCACTGACGCTCGGAGAATACGCGGTAGGGAGACAGATCCATATTCAGCGAAGACCCAGCGATTTGGTCCATTCCATCGCTCCCCCTCAGTCCCTGGACTCAGTCCTTCGGCCGGGATGCCTTCTCTTCAAGCCCGGACTGTGCCGTGCGCCGGGACAACTCGTCCATGACATCATCAAGCGGAACGCCGGACGCGCGCAAGACGACCAAAAGGTGATAGAGGACATCTGCCGCCTCGGCGGTCATCTCTTTCCGGTCCTGTTGAACTGCCGCGATTGCCATTTCGACCGCTTCTTCACCCAGCTTTTGCGCGCATTTCGCAATGCCCTTTGACAACAGCTTGCGGGTATAGGAGCCCGCATCGTCACTTTCAGCCCTCACGGCAATTATGGCGTCAAGATCCTGAAGTGTGAATGTCGTCATTGGTCCAACTTGAAATCCCGCACTGAAGACGGTCTGGCATCGCCTGATACGGCTTCAATAAACTTAAGAGTTCGATACCTTACGTCACGCATCCATACGCATGTCAATTCCTGCAGCCCGCATATGCGTTTTTGCTTCGCGTATGGTGAATTCGCCGAAGTGAAAGATCGATGCGGCCAGAACAGCGGTCGCATGGCCGTCGCGGACACCCTCAACCAGATGATCCAGCGTTCCAACGCCACCTGAAGCAATAACCGGAACAGGAACCGCATCGGCAATCGTGCGCGTCAGCTTCAGATTGTAGCCCGCCTTGGTGCCGTCCCGGTCCATCGAGGTGACAAGAAGTTCACCCGCTCCGAGCGAGACTACGTTCTTTGCGAATTCCACGGCGTCAATGCCAGTCGGTGTGCGCCCGCCATGGGTGAAGATTTCGAACCGGTCCGGTTCACCTTCCGCGTTCACCTGCTTGGCATCAATGGAAACGACAATGCATTGTGCGCCGAATTTCTCGGCTGCCACGCGGACAAAGTCCGGATTCTTTACGGCGGCCGTGTTGATCGACACTTTGTCGGCCCCGGCAATCAGCAGTTTGCGGATATCCTCGACCGTGCGTACACCGCCGCCAACTGTCACCGGCATGAAACAGGCTTCCGCCGTGCGCCGGACGACGCCATAGATCGTGTCCCGGCCTTCATGGCTGGCGGTAATATCCAAAAAGCAAAGCT
Organism: Roseibium sp.; assembly: GCA_965230445.1. Taxonomy (GTDB): domain Bacteria; phylum Pseudomonadota; class Alphaproteobacteria; order Rhizobiales; family Stappiaceae; genus Roseibium. The sequence continues at coordinate 4,354,640 of OZ246005.1, forward strand.
CGTCCGCCCCGGCAGCATCATAGGCCTTGGCTGCCTCGACCGGGTCACCGGCATCGATGAGATCAACGAAATTGACCCCCTTGACGACACGGCCGTCTTTGACGTCGAGACAGGGAATAACGCGGGATTTTAGGGTCACTTCAGTTCTTCCTCAGCCACCGGCAAAGCCATTTTGCCGACCGGATACACGTTGAAACACACTAAGCTGAGGTTGCTGCCCGCAATAGGCCAAGCGCCTCCGCCGGATCAATCCGCCCATCGTATAGCGCCCGGCCGGAAATCGCACCTTCCAGGATCGCGCAATCCGGCGCGGCAAGCTGGTGGATATCGTCCATCGACGCGAGACCGCCGGACGCGATCACCGGAATGGAGACAGAGCGGGCCAATTCGAGCGTCGAGGGCAGGTTCAGACCTTTCAGAACGCCGTCCCGATCAATATCGGTATAGATAATCGCCGAAACACCGGCGTCCTCAAACTGTTTGGCGAGTTCAATTGCGGTTAGTTCGGAGGTTTCCGCCCAGCCTTCGACCGCGACATAGCCGCCTTTAGCATCAATCCCGACAGCCACCTTGCCCGGAAAACGCTTGCACGCCTCCTTGACGAGCGCCGGATCACGAACCGCCACTGTTCCCAGGATCACTCGGGCAATTCCCCTATCCAGCCATGTCTCGATATGCTCCGGCGTCCGGATACCCCCGCCGAGCTGAACGGGGTTTTTCGTCGCACCGAGAATGCTGTCCACGGCCGCGCCATTGACGCTTTCACCGGCAAACGCGCCGTTCAGGTCAACCACATGAAGCCACTGAAAGCCCTGATCTTCAAAAGCCTTGGCCTGGGCGCCCGGATCGTCGTTGAAAACGGTCGCCTGGTTCATGTCGCCAAGTCTCAGGCGCACACATTGACCGTCTTTCAGGTCGATTGCCGGGAAAAGGATCATAAAGGCCGAATGTCCATCTGTTAGCGCAGTGCCGGTAGATGGCAAAAAAACACGTTCTGGGCAAGACGGCAAAGTTACGCTTGCTGCCTCACTCTCTTGGCGAAGGTGACAGATCGGCAATGCAAGGCTATCGGATGTTTCGTTCCAGTCGTCAGATGCTTTATGGCCGTGGTTTAGGTGCGGGAAACGGGAAGTTACGGGTTTTGGCGAATATTGACCCGTGGGCCACGGAAGCCGGAGACACCTCGACCACATCGGCATCCCCTTCGGCCGCGTTTTCCGCAGTCCGCAAGATCGGAACGCCATCAACGTCCACCCCGGCACTGGCCAGCCGGATCGGATTGGGAAGAGGGACCGGAACATCTTCCGCCGCGATGGTTGATGCCGGGCTTGTCGGTTCTCCAAGTGTCACCCGGATCGGGTTATACGCGATCAGTTGTGGGCCGACCGTACGGTCCAGCAGCTTGGCCCAATTGATCTTGCCGTTTGCCAGTTTGAAGTTGTCATTCTTGAACGAAGCGTGATCGCCAACAGCTTTCTTGCCGAGCCCGGCGAAGGCCAACAGATTGCCCTTTCCGTCGGTTTTCTTGATATCAAACTGAGCCACATAGTCGTCCGTGCTCAGCTTTTTGACTCTGCGGCAATAGCCGTCTGCAGGTGCGGCACCGGATTGTCCTTTCAGGTTCGCTACCGTCCCACGGCCGCGCTTCTTGAAATTGTCATCGAACAGCTTGCGCGCGAAAGCGGTGCGCTCCAAACCGGACGAGGCCCCGAGGATAACCGCAATCAGCGTGCGCCCTTTGCGGGTCACAGACGCAGCTACATTGTATCCGGAATTGCAGATGTAGCCTGTCTTCATCCCGTTTGAGCCTGGAACCCGCAGGAGAAATTCCCGGTTCGCGGACCGAAGCGTCTTCTTGCCGAACCGGATGCCGGGCTGGTTATAGATCGCCGCCGCCTCCGGAAAGTCCGCCCTGAGCGCCATCGCCAGAATAGCAAGATCGCGCGCTGTGGAGACCTGCGCGTTATCCGGCAGTCCATGCGGATTGGTAAACCGTGTGTTCGTCATTCCGAGGTGCCGGGCTTCTGCGTTCATCATGTCAATGAACGCCGGCTCTGAACCGGCTACCGCTTCGCCCAGCGCAACCGAAACATCATTCGCTGACTTGATCATGATGATTTTCAAGGCCGCATCCACGGTAAACCGGGTACCAACACGAAAGCCCATCTTGCTCGGCGGTTCCGCTCCAGAATTTTGTGACTGCACGACAGCCGAAGTCATCGTCAGCCGGCCTTCCCTGATTGCCTTGAAGGTAAGATAGGCGGTCATCATTTTGGTGAGCGAGGCAGGATACCAGTTCTGGTTGGCGTTCTTGCTGTCCAGAACCGCGCCCGTTTTTGCGTCGACGATAATATACGCCCCGATCTCGGCCATGGCCGGTTGACTGGCAACCAAAGCCAGCATCAGGAAAACCAGGCGGTAAATGGCTTTAGCTCGTACTAACTGGTTCGCGAACACGCAGACCCCCTCGCTCGTCGGTACATCTAGACAAATCAAGTGAAGCAAAACCGGAATCAAACGCCATTAAGAAACCGATTCCCGCCTCCGGCGGCAACCCTTTGCACCTCGATAGCAATGCATATATGGCCAAATTGTGCCAAAATTTTATGCGCGACAGCACCTTTTTTCATCCTCAGTATTAATGACCGTGCAAAATTGACCTCCTGAACACCATTCCAACCAATGAAAGATCACCATTGGCCTGTGTCTTGCTTTCCACAGATCTGGCCAGGCTCTGGTTTGTGAAGTTAAATCTACGTCATTCGCCGGGCTTGCGTTCAAGGTCCGGGAGTTTCAAATTTCAGGTTGATGAATGCACGGGTCCCGGTTGGGAACGAATGCAGGTAAGGGGACGCCGCCAGGAATGTATGATGCTGTAAGCGCATCTGAATTGAAGCCGAGCGGCCGTCTGCAACGTGCAACGGGTGAGGCTGCCGTTGCCTTTTCTGCATCTGATGGAAAAGTGCAGCTTGAAGATCTCTTTCAAAGCGGCTCGGCCAAAATCCGTCTGCCGCGCATCTATGACAGTGCCAAAACGGCCGTTTTGATCAATACGGCAGGCGGCCTGACCGGTGGTGACCAACTGAAGTACCAGGCTTCTGCCGGGCCTGATGTTCACGCAATTGTGACAACCCAGACTGCTGAGCGGGCCTATCGCAGCTTGAGCGGGACCGCAAAGGTTGAAACCTGTCTTGAAGTCGGTGATGGCGGTTTATTGGAATGGCTTCCCCAAGAAGCCATTCTGTTCGACCGCTCCAGCCTCTCCCGGTCTGTCCATGCCGAGCTGAAGGGTACAGCTCGGCTGATGGCAATCGAGGGGATCGTGGTTGGACGCAAGGCAATGGGCGAAATCGTTCAAACGGTTACCTTCCGCGACAGCTGGCGGATCCGCCGAAACGAAAAACTGGTATTTGCTGACGACATGCGGCTTGATGGCGATCCAGCCGATTTCCTGTCGTCTGCAGCAGCCGGAGCCGGTACAACCGCGGTGTCAACCTTCATCGATTGCTGCGTTCATGCGGAAGATCGGCTTGAGGGTGCCCGCAAAGCGCTGAGCAAGATAGACGGCGGCGCTGTCCATTGCGGATGTTCGGCCTGGAATGGTGTTCTTGTCTCGCGCTTTGCTTCTCCCGACGCCCGCGCGCTTCGCTGCGCCGTGATGGATTTCTTGACACTATACCGGGCAGCTGACCTTCCAAGGGTCTGGTACTGCTGAATTCGGAGGACCGTTCGTGAATTTGACCCCGAGAGAAAAAGACAAGCTTCTGGTTTCCATGGCCGCGATGGTCGCTCGCCGCCGTTTGGACCGGGGCGTAAAGCTGAATCATCCGGAAGCCATAGCGCTGATTACCGATTTCGTCGTCGAAGGGGCAAGGGACGGCCGCTCGGTCGCCGATCTAATGGCCGCTGGTGCAAAGGTCATTACGCGTGACCAGGTGATGGAAGGCGTTGCGGAAATGATCCATGATGTTCAGGTCGAAGCCACGTTTCCAGACGGAACAAAGCTGGTGACGGTTCACGAACCAATTCGGTAACTTGAAGAAAAAGCCTTCCAACCTTCCAGGAGTTTAAGATGTTCAAGTCATTGACTGCCTTCGCCTCAACAGCCCTTTTGTCCGGCGCTGCTTTCGCCCACCCGAGCGTTCAGGCCCATGCTCATCCGCATGACAGCGTGGCCAGCTTCCTGACCATCGAAACGATGTCGATCATCGCGCTTGTAGTTGCCTTCGGTCTGGCGGTTTCGTTTTTCTACGGACGCCGGAGCGGTGGCAAATGATCCCGGGTGAGGTATTTCCGGCCGATGGCGAAATCGAGCTGAATGCAGGTCTCGATACTGTTACGCTGGATGTGTCCAACACCGGTGACCGGCCGGTGCAGGTGGGCAGCCACTATCATTTCGCCGAGACCAATCCAGGCCTTTCTTTCGACAGGGAAGCGGCGAAGGGCATGCGGTTGGACATTCCGGCCGGGACAGCGGTGCGGTTTGAACCCGGCCAGACCCGCTCGGTGACGCTCGTTCCCTATCGTGGCAGCCGCACGATCTTCGGCTTCAATCAGAAGGTTATGGGTGCCTTATGACCACTTTCGTAAGGACCATATGCGGCGCTATGCTCACCGCTGCATTGTACATGGTGGCACCGGCAGAGGCGCAGGAAATCGATTGCGCTTACCCAACCAGTCAGTTGGAAATGACCGTCTGCGCACAAAGGGGCTTCGAAGAGGCAGATGCAGAGCTGAATGCCGTCTATCGCGAGGCGATGGCTGAAATGCGTCAGTTGGACCAGAATCTCCCCGACTACCAGAAAGGCGCAGCGGACACCCTGCGCGATGCCCAGCGCGCCTGGATCCCTTTCCGTGACAAAGCCTGCGAATCCTATGGATTTCTGGTGCGCGGCGGGACAATGGAACCGCAACTCGTCGCAAGTTGCCTGGCAACGATGACACGCACGCGCATCGAAGATCTCAAAGAACTGATTTTAGGAAATTAACAGCCGCGCTCCTCTACGGACTGGCTGATCAGGAGACGACCATGGCCTACAAGATGTCCCGTGCCGCCTATGCGGACATGTTCGGACCGACAACCGGCGACCGCATGCGTCTTGCCGACACTGATCTCATTGTTGAGGTCGAGCAGGACCTGACGGCGGAACGCGTTGGCGCGGCTGCAACTGGCGGAACCGGTGGCAATGCGGTCGGGTACGGCGAAGAGGTCAAGTTCGGCGGCGGCAAAGTGATCCGCGACGGCATGGGCCAGTCTCAGGCGCCTCGGTCGGCCGGCGCCGTTGACACCGTCATCACCAACGCGCTGATTGTTGACCACTGGGGTATCGTCAAGGCCGATGTTGGTCTGAAAGATGGGCGGATCGCCGGGATCGGCAAGGCAGGTAATCCGGACGTCCAACCGGGTGTTGATATCGTTATCGGGCCCGGCACGGAAGCGATTGCGGGCGAAGGCAAGATCCTCACCGCAGGCGCGCTTGACGTGCATATCCACTTTATCTGCCCGCAGCAGATTGACGATGCGCTGATGTCAGGCGTCACCACCATGCTTGGGGGTGGCACGGGCCCCGCCACCGGCACGAACGCGACCACATGTACACCGGGTCCGTGGCACATTACCCGGATGCTGCAATCGGCTGACAGTTTTCCGATGAACCTCGCCTTTGCGGGCAAGGGCAACGCTTCGCTCCCGGCAGCACTGGAAGAACAGATCCTCGCAGGCGCTTCGGCACTGAAGCTGCACGAGGACTGGGGCACAACGCCGGCTGCCATCGACACGTGCTTGTCCGTTGCCGATGAGTATGACGTTCAGGTGATGATCCACACCGACACGCTCAATGAAAGCGGCTTTGTTGAGAACACCAAGGCCGCATTCAAGGACCGCACGATCCACGCCTTCCATACGGAAGGGGCGGGTGGTGGCCATGCGCCTGACATTATCAAGGTCTGCGGTGAAACGAACGTTCTTCCATCGTCCACCAATCCGACACGGCCATATACCGTCAACACCCTCGAAGAGCATCTCGACATGCTGATGGTCTGCCACCATCTGGATGCGTCCATTCCGGAAGACGTTGCCTTCGCCGAAAGCCGGATCCGCAAGGAAACGATCGCCGCGGAAGACATCCTGCACGACATGGGTGCCTTCTCGATCATCGCGTCCGACAGCCAGGCCATGGGCCGGGTCGGCGAAGTGGTCATCCGCACCTTGCAAACCGCCCACAAAATGAAGGTCCAACGCGGGCAGCTTTCCGAGGAAACCGGCGAAAACGACAATTTCCGCGTCAAGCGCTACATGTCCAAGATCACTATCAACCCGGCCATCGCCCACGGACTGGATGAGCATATCGGCTCGGTCGAAGTCGGCAAGCTGGCGGATCTGGTGCTGTGGGACCCGAAATTCTTCGGCGTTAAGCCGGACATGGTTTTGAAACTCGGGACAATTGCTGCCGCTCAAATGGGCGATCCGAATGCTTCCATTCCAACACCGCAGCCAGTGCATTATCGCCCGATGTTCGGTGCCTTCGGCAAGGCAATGACGGAAAGCCGGGTGACTTTCGTCTCTAAAGCCGCCTATGACAACGGCGTTATGGACAAGGCCGGGCTCGACAGCCTGGTCCTACCGGTAAAGAACGTGCGCGGTGGCATCTCCAAGAAATCCATGGTGCTCAACGATGCCACGCCGGAAGTGGAAGTCCACCCGGAGACTTACGAGGTGCGGGCCAATGGAGAACTTCTGACCTGCGAACCGGCAGAAGTCCTCCCTATGGCGCAGCGGTACTTCCTGTTCTAAACTTTCCCTAAAGTAAAGTTATTAGGGGAGGCAGGATTGTATAAGCTGATTGGATTTCCGCAGACGCGTGCCCTGCGCGTCATTTGGATGCTGGAGGAACTGGGCGAAGCGTATGAGCTCGACCCTGCAATGCCGCAGTCCGACCGCATCAAGGAATTCAACCCGACCGGCAAAGTTCCGGTACTGGTGGACGGCGACACGGTGATTCCGGAGTCCGTCGCCATCATCACCTATCTTGCCGACAAGCATGGCAAGTGTACCTTCGCCGCCGGAACCAAGGAACGAGCCATTCAAGACAGCTTCACCCAATTCGCCGTCGATGTTCTGGAAGGCGCGCTCTGGACGACGGCGAAGAACAGCTTTGCACTGCCGGAAGACCTCCGCGTCCCGGAGATAAAGGCCACATGCCGGTATGAGTTCCAGCAAGGTTTGGAAACACTGGCAACCCGGCTCGGAGACGGGCCATATGTGATGGGTGAGACGTTTACAGTACCTGATATCGTCCTCGGCCATTGCTCCATGTGGGCCTATGTCGCCAAGTTCGATCTGCCTGGCGAAGGCAAGGTGGCAGACTACTTCAAGGCCTTGCGCGCCCGACCGGCCTATCACGCGACCAACAAGATCCTGAAAGGGGACGCATGATCCGCGTCACATCGATCAAGGCCGCGGGGACATGGCAAAGCGCCCCTGCTGACAGTGTTGTTCTTGACCGAGAGGACCGCTACCGGCGGCGCGCGGTGCTGACCACAACCTCTGGCCTGTCGTTTCTGCTTGATGAACCAAGTGCCGTGTTCCTGCACCAAGGTGATGGACTGGAACTGGAAGATGGCCGGACGGTTGAAGTCGTTGCCGAGGCTGAGAATCTAGTCGAAATCACAGCAACGTCGACTGAGCACCTGATCAAGATCGCCTGGCATCTCGGTAACCGGCATCTGCCGACCCAGCTCGGTGAGAACCGTCTGATCATCCGGCGCGATCATGTGATTGAGGACATGGTTAGCAAACTTGGTGGCACGCTGACGCCTCTAACAGCTCCGTTTGAACCGGAAGGCGGTGCCTACGGCCATGGCCAGACACATGGGCATGATCATGGTCACAGTCGTGATTTGGGCGCCGGGCAATCACATTCCCATGACCACTGATACGGTTTCCCAAGCTACTCTCTACCGGCTGCTTACATTTTTGTCGCCATCCTTTCCGATCGGCGCCTTCACCTATAGCCACGGGTTGGAGCAAGTAATCGAAGACGGTGTTGTTACCAACCGGGACGCCCTGACGGACTGGCTGAGCGGGATACTGCGGCACGGGGCAGGGCGCAGTGATGCTATCCTCTTGAAGGAGACATGGAGCGAGGCATGCGCAGGGAAGGTCGCATCTGTCCGCGATCTGGCCGAACTCGGCCTAGCACTTCAGCCTTCGAAAGAGCGGCATCTGGAATCAAGCGCCCAGGGGACAGCGTTCGTCGAGGCCGTCGGCAAAAGCTGGTCACCCGGGCGGGAAGACCCCGCCGGACAAGTGTTTCATTTGCTCACCGGTGCCGACTCGGGCACCGGGCTCAGTGAATGGCCTTATCCGGTGGCGCTGGGCGTTGTTTGTGCGGCTTACAACATTCCATTGAATGCATCGGTGATGTCGTATCTCCATGCGTTCAGCGCCAACATCGTTTCTGCCGCTATTCGGGCCGTACCGCTCGGTCAGAACGACGGACAAAAGGTCATTGCCGATCTGGAATATGTCATTGGCGATGTGACAGAGACCGTCCTTTCGTCCAGCACAGATGATCTTGGCACCAGTACATTCATGGCCGACATCGCATCGATGCGGCACGAGACCCAATATACAAGGCTTTTCAGAACATGAGTTCCCCGAACGGACCCTTGCGCGTCGGCATCGGCGGTCCCGTCGGCTCCGGCAAGACCACACTGACCGACCGGCTGTGCAAGGCGATTCGCGACGATTTTTCGGTCGCGGTCATCACCAACGACATCTACACGAGTGAAGACGCCGAAGCGCTGATGCGCTCGCAGGCATTGCCGAGTGAACGCATTCGCGGCGTGGAAACCGGCGGTTGTCCGCACACCGCAATTCGCGAAGATGCATCGATCAATCTTGCAGCGGTCAAGGATCTAACCGATGCGATCCCCGATCTCGACCTGATCCTGATTGAATCCGGCGGCGACAATCTGGCGGCGACCTTTTCTCCGGAACTGGCAGACCTGACCATTTATGTCATCGATGTCGCAGCCGGCGAGGAAATCCCGCGCAAGGGTGGCCCCGGGATCACACGCTCCGACCTTCTTGTGATCAACAAGACCGATCTTGCGCCACATGTTGGTGCCGACCTGTCGGTCATGGACCGGGACGCCGCAAAGATGCGCAGGACCCGTCCATATGTTTTTGCCAACACCAAGGCAGGTGAGGGTGTCGAAAACATAGTGGCCTTTATCGTAGAAAAAGGCGGACTTCCCGCTCCTTCCTGAATGCACGGTTGCCGCCCACCAGACCGCCATGAATGGCAGAAGTGTGTTATGAACCACTTAGGTAATATCGACATGCCTTATGGAGGGATTGGCACATGATGTTCGACGGAATCAACCTGGTGGCTGTCGCTGCCGCCGCAGTGGCGTCTTTTATATTCGGGGCGGTTTGGTATGGCGTTCTGGGAAAGGCCTGGATGAAAGCCGCCAGTCTGACGGAGGCGCAAACCAAACCGGATCCGGTAACAATGGCGCTTGCAATTGTTTGCCAGTTCGTTCTCGCCTTCGTATTTGCCGGGATAATCTACCACACGGGCGAAACCAGCATCCGGGCCGGCATCATTTCCGCGTTCATGGTCTGGGCGGGTGTTGTTATGACAACGCAGATCATCAACCACCGCTTCCAGGGAAAACCGTGGAGCCTGACCGTCATTGACGGCGGACACTGGCTCGGGGTTCTGTTGATCCAGGGAACAGTGATCGGTTTCTTTGGATAACACCCTCAAAAAGTGTGATTTTTACGGATACGTACGACCAACGGACAGCTACGAAAGTACCAGCGTCCCCTTATGGACGCTTGGCCGGGCTGTGCGCATAATGGCGCGGATTTGATTTGGACCTGCACGCGCCGCTATAGGTGCGTTGCAGGTCTACAATTGGACGGGGAGGTAAACAAATGTCCGATTCAGTTTTCCCGGTACCGGCGGACATCGCCGCCAATGCGCATGTTGATAATGCCAAGTACCTTGAGATGTACAAGCAGTCTGTCGAGGATCCGGACAGCTTCTGGGGCGAGCACGGTAAGCGGATCGACTGGATCAAGCCCTTCACCAAGGTAAAAAACACATCCTACGACTATCACAACGTTTCCATCAAATGGTTCGAGGATGGCACGCTCAACGTGTCCGCCAACTGCATCGACCGTCATCTGGAAACCCGCGGCGACCAGCCTGCAATCATCTGGGAAGGCGATGACCCGTCCGAACACAAGGTCATTACATACAAAGACCTTCACCACGAAGTGAACGTCTTCGCCAACGTTCTGCATGCCCAGGGCGTCAAGAAGGGCGACCGGGTGACCATCTATCTGCCGATGATCCCGGAAGCGGCCTATGCAATGCTGGCCTGTACCCGTATCGGTGCCATTCACTCAATTGTTTTCGGCGGATTTTCGCCGGATAGCCTCGCACAGCGGATCGAGAGCTGTGAGAGCAAGTGTGTCATTACCGCGGATGAAGGCCTGCGCGGCGGACGCAAAGTCCCGCTGAAGGCCAATGTCGACAAGGCGGCCGAGAAGGCACCGGTTTCCAGCGTCATCGTGGTCAAGCGAACCGGTGGCGAGATCTCCATGCAGGAAGACCGCGACGTCTGGTATCACGAGGAAGCCGACCGTGTTTCCGACCATTGCGCGCCAGTGGAAATGAACGCCGAAGACCCGCTGTTCATTCTTTATACTTCCGGGTCCACCGGTCAGCCGAAAGGCGTGGTTCATACCACTGGCGGCTATCTGGTCTACGCTTCCATGACACACCAGTACGTGTTCGATTATCAGGACGGCGATATCTATTGGTGTACGGCGGATGTCGGCTGGGTCACCGGACACAGCTACATCGTCTATGGCCCGCTGGCCAATGGCGCGACCACGCTGATGTTCGAAGGCGTCCCGACTTACCCGGGCCCGAGCCGCTTCTGGGACGTGTGTGACAAACACAAGGTCAACATTTTCTACACCGCTCCGACCGCCATCCGGGCGTTGATGGGCGCTGGCGACGAGCACGTCAACAAATGCTCTCTGGACTCCCTCCGCCTGCTGGGTTCGGTTGGCGAGCCGATCAACCCGGAAGCCTGGACCTGGTATTACAACGTTGTCGGCAAAGGAAAGTGCCCGATTGTCGATACCTGGTGGCAGACTGAAACCGGCGGCATTCTGATTACCCCGCTGCCGGGCGCGACGGATCTGAAACCCGGCTCGGCAACCCGGCCGTTCTTCGGTGTGCAGCCCGCTATCGTCGATGCGGAAGGCAATTTCCTGGAAGGTGCGACTGAGGGCAATCTGGTGATTACCGACAGCTGGCCCGGTCAGATGCGCACCGTCTATGGCGATCATGACCGGTTCGTCCAGACCTACTTCGCCACCTACAAAGGCCTCTATTTTACCGGCGACGGCTGCCGGCGCGATGAGGATGGTTATTATTGGATCACCGGTCGGGTGGACGACGTAATTAATGTCTCCGGTCACCGCATGGGGACAGCCGAAGTCGAAAGCGCACTGGTCGCTCATGAAAAGGTGTCTGAAGCTGCCGTAGTTGGTTATCCGCACGACATCAAGGGGCAGGGCATCTATGCCTATGTGACCCTGATGGAAGGCGAAGAGCCGACAGACGAACTGAAAATGGAACTGGTGAAGCACGTCCGGGCGGAAATCGGCCCGATCGCCTCGCCGGATCTCATTCAGTTCGCGCCGGGCCTACCGAAGACACGCTCGGGCAAGATCATGCGCCGCATCCTGCGCAAGATCGCCGAAGACAGCTTTGAAAACCTCGGTGATACGTCCACACTTGCAGATCCGGGCGTCGTTGGTGATCTGATCGACAACCGGCAGAACAAGCAGTAGGGACGTTACAAGCGATAGTAAAAGGCCCGCTACAATGGCGCGTCAGACCGCTGACAAACCCCTGGCGTTTGCCGGGGGTTTTTGATTCACTGTTTTTATGTTGAAGAAGCCCGGCCCTGACCAGACAGCTCTCGAGATGGTGACGCTCGATCAGCTTGTTCCCGCCGATCACTTGTTGCGCAAGATTGATGCGGTGATCGACTTTTCGTTCATTCATGACCGCGTTGCTGGTCTTTATTGTGCCGACAATGGCCGCCCGCCGCTGGATCCGACCTTGATGTTCAAGGCGCTGTTCATCGGGTATCTTTACGGGATCCGCTCTGAGCGCCAGCTGGTGCGCGAGATCGAGGTGAATGTTGCTTACCGCTGGTTTTTGCGGCTGAAGCTGACGGACAAAGTGTTTGATGCCTCGACGCTCTCCCAGAACCGCCGCCGCCGTTACACCGATACCTCGGTGGCGCAGGACATCTTCGACCGGATTGTGGAGCAGGCCCTGCACCACGGGCTTGTCGACGGCACGGTGCTTTATACGGACAGCACGCATCTGAAGGCGAATGCCAACAAGGGCAAATACGACCTGACGCAGATCGAAAAGTCGCGGGCCGATTACTGGGGTGAGCTGGACCGGGCAATTGAGGCGGAGCGCAAGCTGCACGGTCAAAACCCTCTGAAGACCAAGGAGCGCACGCCACAGGTCAAACAGACCAAGGTGAGCCGCACGGACCCGGATGCCGGTTACATGGTGCGCGAGGGCAAGCCGAAGGGCTTCTTTTATCTGGATCATCGCACGGTGGATGGCCGGCTCGGGATCATCACGGATACCTTCGCCACACCGGCCAATGTCCATGACAGCATTGTGTATCTGTCCCGGCTGGACCGCCAGAAGCAGCGCTTCGATTTTGACGTCCGGGCCGTCGGACTGGATGCGGGCTATGCCACGTCCGGGATCGCCAAAGGGCTGGAAAACCGTGGCATTCTGGGTGTCACCGGCTACCGCCGCCCAACATCCCCCAGACCCGGCATGATGCGCAAGTCCGCCTTCACCTATGAACCTGACACGGACGGATACCGCTGTCCGCAAGGCCAGCTCTTGACCTACGCCACGACGGATCGCAACGGCTACAAACACTACCGCTCCGATCCCGCCCTGTGTAGGACCTGCCCGGTTCTGGCCTCCTGCACGTCCAATGCCAAGGCCGAGCGGACCCTGACCCGCCATGTCTGGCAGGAGGCGCGCGAGCGAACCGATGCCCACCGGCTCACCCCTTGGGGCAAGAGCGTCTACAAGCGCCGAAAGGAAACCGTGGAGCGCTCATTTGCCGATGCCAAGCAGCTTCATGGACACCGCTATGCCAGGTTCCGAAGTCTGACGCGGGTGCAAACGCAATGCCTGCTTGCCGCTGCCGCCCAAAACATCAAGAAAATCGCAATGGCCCTCACAAAGATCCCGAAACAAGCCCCCGCATGAGGGAGGCAAACCGACCTCACGCTGAATAAAGCCCGCTCAAAACACGAAAACCAAGAGCGTGAAAAAACAAACCCGCCAAAATCGACGGGTTTGTCAGCGGTCTGAGGCCCGCTACAATGGCGGGCCTTTTCATTTGTACAGTCCGCTTAAATCCGGTCTAACTCGACACATAGATCGACTGGATCTTCTTCGCGATATTGGCAAAGGCATTGATCAGATCTGCCGAACTTGTTGCCTGATAGTAGTTGCCGGTACCAGCACAAGATTGCATGTTCTTGGCTCCGGCAGAGTTGTTGTTGGAACCAAAATAGACACCGAACATCTGGATTCCCGCCGTTTCCATGGCATCACACAGGGCTCGAGAGCGGGCTGAGGAAATATTGGAGTAGCTTTCGCTTTCGCCGACTTCCTGCCACGATACGCCACTGCTGGCGCAATACGTATCCCAGAGAAAGTGATCTTCATCGATGTAGTCGCATATCCAGTGGCTGCTGCTGCTTCCGGACGAATACTGATAATACCGGTTATTGTCGCCGTCGGTCATGATGATCGCGAACTTGAGTGTATCGTCGTCGTCGTAGGCAGCCGGCGCGCTCTCCGATGGCCAAACATTTGAGTAGTTGGGTGAAAGGCTGTTCCAGCCCCAGACAATCCCGGTCTGGCCGGCGGTCCCGCCGCTTGCTTCCCAGTCTTCGATGGCATCGATGAGTTCTTCACGGTCGGCCGTCAACGGCACCATCTCGCCATCGTCCGGACAACTGCTGCTGCCTCCGCCATAAAATGTTTCAGCTGGCGCCGGATTTGTCGCGGTGTAATAGTTATACGGTTGATCCGTATACTGAACTTCGTAAAGGTTTGTCCCGTCGTCGTAGTTCAGACGCTCTGTGACGCATTCGTCATCATCGTCATAATCGTGCTCGCCACCTTTGACCTTTTCTGCAAAGTCATCAAGATTCACGCCCTGGCTATATGGGATCAATGAGATCTTGACCTTGCTGTCGCTCTCTTCGGTCCCGTCCGGAATCAGGATGTTCACCAGATCGGTCGCTGCCTTACGGAGTGTGACCATATCGCCCGACATGGAACCGGTGACGTCCACAACGAGCGCAAGTTCAACGTCGAACTGTGAGTAGGCCACTGTTGAGGCAGTTCCGACTGTTATCGTTTTCGGCCCGATATTGTCGTGACCGTAGCCGCGCATGTCGATAAAGAATGTATCGACGACTACATTGGTATCGACATCGATTGTGCCGTTATTGGAATCGACCGTGTAGGTCAGGTTCGTCAGGGCTTCTTCGAGATATGATTCACCATCCAGGTTGGCCTTGAGTGAATTCTCGAGTGCTGTCTTGATTTCCGAGTTGGTCATCACCGTAACAGACAGATCCGCAGCGACAGACAACGCAGCCGCATCCAGCGCATAGGAAAGCTTTTCGCGCTGATTGACTGCCCGGCTGAAATCAATGGCCGCACCCCCGATGACCACCAGGATCACCGCAAAAATTCCGAATAGCGGCAGTATCACACCGCGCTCATCTGAGCGGAAGGATGTGAACAGTTTCCGGAAATCAAACTTGCATGGGAAACGCATCGTAGCCTCGCAATTCTCTTGCGAAAAATTACTACGAAATCGTCGACTATTTATTAATAACGCAAGGCAAAAAGAGTTAACATAGCCATAATAGATAAAGTAAACTCTTCAACAAAGTATTGAATCAAGTTTATGCGGAATAGATCCGCACTACATTTTTGAAATTACGGCTCGAGTTCTGTATCCCAGTAGAGAAAGTCCAGCCAGCTCTCATGTAGATAGTTCGGCGGGAAGCCCCTACCGTTATTGTGCAGATCCTGAATTGTCGGCTGAAACGGCATGTGCATCGGCCACATGTTCAACTGTTCACATGACTTGTTGGCTTTGCGCAGATTGCACGGGGAACAGGCGGTAATGACGTTGTCCCATGTAGTCAGGCCGCCTTTGGAGCGGGGGACGAGATGGTCAAAGGTCAGCTCTTCCTTTGAACCGCAATACTGGCACTGAAATTTGTCGCGAAGGAAAACGTTGAAGCGGGTGAAGGCGGGAAAACGGCTTGGCTTGACGAAGGTTTTTAAGGAAACGACGCTCGGTAATCGGAACTCAAAGCTCGGACTTCGGACCGTGGCTTCATACTCGGACACGATATTCACCCTGTCGAGAAAAACCGCCTTGATCGTGTCCTGCCAGGACCAAAGCGACAGGGGGTAGTAGCTCAAAGGCCGGTAGTCCGCGTTGAGCACCAACGCCGGATGGTTGCCCGGCGAAACCGCTATCGTCACCTTCTGCTCCTCGTACCCGTTCGGATATCCGGTGTCCGGTCAATCGGACAGCGGAACTTGTCCTTTTGTGACGGGAGTATTGTATGGCTCAGGTGACAGTCTTGTGAAGCCCCCGATTTAATTTGCCGGAACAGGCGCCGGCGCGGGGCTGGTTGAGACGCGAATTAGATAAATATCTGAATCATTTGCACAAAGGCGCAGAAACCGCCCAAAAACCCTTGGAAACACCCAAAAGCATGACGAGGCACCAACTAGCGCCCCGCAGATTTTCGCAAATTGGCGAATCAGGTCGCCGGCCATTCCCTGATGTCAACAAAATGACCTGCAATCGCCGCAGCGGCGGCCATGGCCGGCGACACCAGGTGGGTACGGCCCTTGAAGCCCTGACGGCCTTCGAAGTTGCGGTTGGATGTCGATGCGCAGCGTTCACCCGGCTTCAATTTATCGGCATTCATGGCAAGGCACATGGAACAGCCCGGCTCACGCCATTCAAAACCGGCGTCCTTGAAGATCTTGTCGAGACCTTCCTGTTCGGCCTGTTCCTTGACGAGGCCGGAACCTGGAACCACCATTGCGCTGACGCCGTCCTTCACCCTCTTGCGGCCAATCACCGCAGCAGCAGCGCGCAGATCCTCTATGCGGCCGTTGGTGCAGGAGCCGATAAACGCCCGGTCGATTGCGATCCCGGTCATCAGGGTGCCCGGCTCAAGACCCATGTACTCCAAGGCACGCCATTTGGACTTGCGCCGGTTTTCATCATCGATTTCGTCCGGGTTCGGAACAACACCCTGCACTGACACGACATCTTCCGGCGAGGAGCCCCAGGACACAATCGGCGGCAGGCTGGCAGCATCAAGACGGACAACCTTGTCGAACTCAGCGCCTTCGTCGGTCTTGAGAGTTTGCCAGTAGGCCATTGCCTTGTCCCAGGCATCGCCCGTCGGAGCCTTCGGGCGGCCCTTGATATACTCATAGGTGATTTCGTCCGGCGCAATGAGGCCCGCGCGCGCGCCGCCCTCGATCGACATGTTACAGACAGTCATCCGGCCTTCCATCGACAGCGCGCGGATCGCTTCGCCTGCATATTCGATCACATAACCGGTACCGCCAGCCGTGCCAATTTCGCCGATGATCGCCAGTACGATGTCCTTCGCGGTGACGCCCGCCGGGATTTCCCCATTGACCTCAACCAGCATGTTCTTAGCTTTTTTCTGGATGAGGGTCTGCGTCGCCAGAACATGCTCCACTTCGGACGTGCCGATACCATGGGCCAGCGAACCGAAAGCCCCATGCGTGGAGGTGTGGCTGTCACCACAAACAATGGTCATGCCCGGAAGTGTAAAGCCTTGTTCCGGACCAATGATGTGGACCACGCCCTGACGCATATCGAGTTCGGAATAGTATTCGACACCGAACTCCGCCGCGTTCTTGGCAAGTGTTTCCACCTGCAGAGCGGATTCCGGATCGTCAATACCGTTGGAACGATCCGTCGTCGGCACGTTGTGATCGACAACGGCAAGAGTCTTTTCCGGTTGGCGCACTTTCCGTCCGGCCATGCGCAAGCCTTCAAATGCCTGCGGGCTGGTCACTTCGTGAACCAGGTGGCGGTCAATATAGAGAAGACCAGTTCCATCTTCCTGCAGATCGACCAGATGGTCGTCCCAGATCTTGTCGTAAAGCGTTCTCGCCTTGGCCATCGGGTCTCTCCTCATTCCCTGCCATTCTTCTCACGCGGGTGGTTTGGCAGCATCCCGCGGAGCGATTTTTCTGATATCGGGTGCGTCCGGGGCAGGGTCAATCTATCGCGCATCTCAATGCCGCACACGTCTTGCGGGGTCAAGCATTCTGAGTTGAGGATTTCTCAAGGCTCATTGATGCTCTTCGTATGCAAAGGGCGGCCCGCTGGGCCGCCCTGTAATCTTATTCACCCTGAGCCGGCGTAAGTTCTTATTCTGCAGCGGACTCAGCGGCAGCGGCGGCAGCATCGGCCTCAGCCTGCTTTTCAGCGGCCTTGGCGGCTTTCGCGGCAGCAGCTTGTGCGCGAACTTCCTCGTTGAGGCGTTTGGAGCGGACGTTGGTGTTCTCAACGATACGCGCGGACTTCCCACGGCGGTCACGGAGGTAGTAAAGCTTCGCGCGGCGGACTTTACCGCGGCGGACGACTTCCACACCTTCAAGCATCGGCGAGAAGATCGGGAACACACGCTCCACGCCTTCGCCATAAGAAATCTTGCGCACCGTGAAGCTTTCGTTGATGCCGCCGCCGGACCGGGCAATGCAGACACCTTCGTAAGCCTGGGTACGGGTCCGGTTGCCTTCGGTCACCCGTACGTTGACCTTGACGGTGTCACCGGGAGAGAATTCCGGAAGCTTGCGCTTCTCTTCGATCTTCGCCATTTCCTCGGCGTTGAGCTGTTCAATAATGTTCATGGCATATTTCCCTTTTCATTTGACAAAACAGGCGTTTCGTTCCGGATTTTCAAAACATCCGGAAACAGCCAGCTTTGGGCCATGTTGCTTGTGCATTCAGGTGTGTGATGCCCGCAGCGGATCTCAAAAGAACCAGTTAGGCCGCATTGCAGCCAAAGCATTACTCGTAGTCCCAAATACGGCGGCGGTCATACAGGAAATTCAGCCGGTTGTCATCTGAAAATCTGATATGGAGCGGGCGAAGACTGCCTAATCTGCTTCGGCGTAAACGTCCCACAAATCCGGCCGCCGCTCCCTCGTGAGTGTTTCCGCTTCTCGCTGCCGCCATTCGGCGATTTTCTTGTGGTTGCCGGAGGTCAGGACATCCGGAATTGTTCGCCCGTCAAAGTCGGCCGGGCGGGTGTAATGCGGGTGTTCTAGAAGGCCGGTTTCGAAGCTCTCGGTTTCCGCGCTCTCCATATTGCCCATGACTCCGGGGATGAGGCGGATGACGGCATCGAGCAGAGTGATTGCAGCGACTTCGCCGCCAGAGAGGATATAGTCACCGACCGAGATTTCCTCCAGATTCCGCGCATCAATCACCCGCTGGTCAACGCCTTCGAACCGGCCACAAATGATCACGGCACCCGGACCTTCTGCAAGCTCATGAGCCCGCGCCTGCGTCAAGGGTCTGCCGCGTGGGCTCATCAGGAGTTTCGGCCGCAGGTCTTCAAAATGCGCGCTTTCATCAATTGCCTTGGCGAGGATATCGGCACGCAGAACCATACCGGCACCGCCGCCCGCCGGCGTGTCATCAACCGACCGATGCTTATCCGTGGCAAAATCGCGGATCTGGACGGTTTCAAGACCCCAAAGACCTTTATCGAGACCGCGACCGGAGAGACTGTGTCCCAAGGGGCCTGGAAACATGTCCGGATAAAGCGTGAGAATGGTCGCCTTGAAGGTCATATTCTTATCCGTGTCTAACCAATCGGAAGATAGTTGCCGGTGGTCACCTGCGCTGGGTCCACTTAGCAAACCATTAACCCATATACAGGATTTTCGGCCAGACCGGCGATAATCCAGGATCTGTAAAGCCGTAATTAAGCGCCCGTCGCCAAGGTGCGATCTGTTTCAATATACTCAGGTCGCTCCTCGTGTTTCATTTGCCCAATATCCGTTTCCGGCTGCCCGGTTTCATCCAGCGCCGGGTCGATCAGCATTATCTGGATATTTCCCTGAGCCGCGTTCTGCCGCTGGCCGCATTGCTGACATTTGGCGTGTGTGTCGGGTTGGTCTTCAATACAGGCGTCGGGCACCCATACGACAAGGTCATCCACATCAGTTTCTTCGCGCTATTGACCTTGTCGATCCACACGCTGTTCTGCTGCCGATTGCGAATTTCTGCCGTGGTGTCGTTCGCGATGGGTATCAGCGGCGAATTCGTGCAAGGGCTTATCCCGCATCACGAAATGTCCCTTCCGGACGTTTTTGCGAATGCAATCGGCATTGCCCTGGTAGTCGCGGCGATTGCCCTCACCCGGTCTGAAGTGCGCCAGGCAGTCGCAGAGCCACATGACAATCTTGGCTTCGACGAGAATGGGCTGCGCCCGATCCCGGCCCGTTATGTTTCAGGTGAATCTTTCGAGGGTTCCGGGTCCCCTTCGGAAAAGTAGTCTTCAGGCAAATCGCAACGGACAATGCCGGCATTCAGATCGATTTCCGGAACGAATTCCATCGTGAAGGGAATGTAGAAGCTGCGCCCGCGCGGTGGCCGCACTTCGATTAGATCGCCGGCACCGAAATCGTGAACGGCGAGTATTTTACCGAGCATCTCGCCGGCCTGATCCAGGATTTGCAACCCGATCAGGTCCGAGTGATAGAACTCGTCATCTTCCGGTTCAGGAAGCTGATCGCGATCAACATACAGATCGACACCGTTCAGCTCTTCCGCCGCATTCCGATCATCAATACCGGCGAATTTAGTGACGACAACGGTTTTCTGGATCCGCGCGCGTTCCACGTCGAAACTGCGCGCGCCATCCTTTGTCTTGAGCGTACCATAATCGGTGAAGGACAACGGGTCATTGCCAAAGGATTTGACCCGCACCTCTCCGCGAATGCCGTGGGCCGCGCCAATTCTGGCAAGCAGGACGGGGGAGGACTCACTGTCGTCCATAAATCGTCCTCCCTGTTCGGCGCGGCGTCACCGCCTTACTCGGCAGCAGCTTCTTCGCTTGCTTCTGCAGCCGCAGCCGCTGCTTCTTCCTCAGCCTGACGCTTGGCTTCCAGGCGTTCCTTGGCTTTTGCGCCCAACTCAGCCTTTTTCGGGTTGTTGCGCGGCTCGCGCTTCAGAAGGCCGGCAGCATCCAGGAAACGGTGTACGCGGTCGGTCGGCTTTGCGCCATTTGCCAGCCAATGCTGAATGCGCTCGACGTCCAGCTTGACGCGGTCTTCGGAATCCTTCGGCAGCATCGGGTTGTAGGAACCAACCTTCTCGATGAAACGGCCATCGCGCGGGGAGCGGATGTCCGCAATAACAATGCGGTAGTACGGGCGCTTCTTGGAACCGCCACGTGCCAGGCGAATTTTGGTAGCCATAATTCTTCTCCAGTTTGTTCAGTTGCCGTTCTTTTCGGCAATGGCTTCGTGATGCCGGATGACTTCCTTGATGATGAAGTTCAGGAAGGTTTCGGCAAAATCGGGATCGAGCTGAGCATCCGCCGCCAGTTGGCGCAGCCGTTCGATCTGGTTTTTTTCCCGCTGCGGATCGGCAGGCGGGAGGTCGTTTGTGGCCTTCAGAACACCCACTTTCTGGGTGCATTTGAACCGTTCGGCCAGCATATGGACGATCGCCGCATCGATGTTGTCGATTGACGATCGCAGGGATTTCAGTTCGTTCAACGCCGAAGAGGCGCCAAGCTGAGCTTCCGCGCCGCTCATCGTTTCTTGCCCTTACCCATTCCCGGAATCCCCGGCATTTTCGGACCGCCGAGACCGGGAAGGCCAGGCATACCAGGCGGCAGGCCGGGTCCACCCAGGCCGGGCGGCAGCCCGCCCGGAAGACCGCCACCGGGAAGACCCTTCGGCAATTCCATGCCGCCAGGCATCTGACCGGATTTGGCCATCTCTTCCAACTGGGCCGGATCGACATCGGGCATACCGCCGCCCATTCCGCCCATCAGCTTGCCGAGCATGCCTTTTTTCTTGCCCATAGCCTTCATCATGTCGGCCATCTGGCGATGCATTTTGAGAAGCTTGTTAACCTCTGCCACCTGAACACCAGAGCCCGCGGCGATACGCTTTTTCCGACTGGCTTTCAGAAGGTCGGGCTTGCGCCGTTCCGTCGGCGTCATCGAGTGGATGATGGCAACCTGGCGCTTGAACATCTTGTCGTCGATGTTGGCGGCCGCAATCTGCTTCTTCATCTTGCCGACGCCGGGAAGCATGCCCATCATCCCGGACATGCCACCAAGCTTTTCCATCTGCTTCAGCTGCTCGGCCAGATCGTTCAGGTCGAAATGACCCTTCTGCATCTTCTTTGCCATCTGGGCGGCTTTATCCGCATCGATGGCCTCAGCAGCCTTTTCGACCAGCGAAACAATATCGCCCATGCCCAGAATACGGTCGGCGATCCGCTTGGGATGGAAATCTTCCAGCGCATCGGACTTTTCACCGGTACCGATGATCTTGACCGGCTTGCCGGTGACCGCCTGCATGGAAAGCGCCGCACCGCCGCGCCCGTCACCGTCCATACGGGTCAGCGCGATGCCGGTAATGCCGACGCGTTCATCGAAACTTTTCGCGAGGTTGACCGCATCCTGACCGGTGAGCGAGTCCGCTACCAGAAGGATTTCATGCGGGGTGGCGGCGGTTTTAACATCCGCCATTTCCTGCATGAGTTCTTCATCGATGTGGATTCGGCCAGCCGTATCCAGCATCACCACATCGAAACCGCCAAGCTTGGCAGCAGACATCGCACGCTTGGCGATTTCGACCGGCCCTTGTCCCGTGACGATTGGCAATGTGTCGATTTCGTTCTGCTCGCCGAGCACCTTCAGCTGCTCTTGCGCCGCCGGGCGGCGGGTATCGAGCGAAGCCATCAGCACTTTAAGCTTGTCGCGCTGGGTGAAGCGGCGGGCGATCTTTGCAGTGGTAGTCGTTTTACCGGAGCCCTGAAGGCCGACCATCATGATCGCGACCGGCGCCGGGGCATTCAGATCGATCGGCTGGGTATAGGTGCCCAGCATTTCAATCAGCTGATCGTGGACGATCTTGACGACCATCTGACCCGGCGTGACCGATTTAACGACCTCGGCGCCGACCGCGCGGTTACGCACCTTGTCCGTGAACGAGCGGACTATCGGCAAGGCCACGTCCGCTTCGATCAGCGCCCGGCGGATTTCGCGCAGCGCTTCATTCACGTCGTTTTCAGACAGCGCACCCCGGCCGGTGAGCTTGTCGAAAATGCCGCTTAGTCGATCGGACAGGCTTTCAAACATCAAAAGTCCTCAAGGTTCAATTTTCGGGAAACTCCCGAAACCATATGGGCAACACAACCCGAAATCCAACCGCTTGGGCGTGTCGCAAAGCAGTATTGCACCCGAGGGCGCATCGCGCTGTCGGGTGTTAACCTCCGGGAACTCTTTATACCTTTGCGGGTCCCGGTCGGCGGTTCAAATTATCAGTCACTCATAAGGAGTTCGCGGGCTTATGCCGGAAAGAGGGCAGTGAGTCAAGGAAGACCCGCGCTTCCCGCGATTTCAAGACTTGCTCCAGAATGATACCTATCTATGGATATTCCCGCGTCCCAAAGATCGCCGAACCCACCCTCACATGGGTCGCGCCGAAACCTACGGCGATTTCATAGTCAGACGACATGCCCATCGATAGCTGATCGAGACCATTTCGGGCGGCGATCTTTTCCAGAAGCGCGAAATGCGGCCCCGGTGCTTCGTCGACCGGCGGGATGCACATCAGACCGAAGATCGTCAGACCGATCTCGTCACGGCAGAGTTCGACAAAGCCATCGACCTCTTTCGGCGCGATCCCCGCCTTCTGCGGTTCTTCACCGGTGTTTACCTGGACAAAGCACGGCAAATTGCGGGCCTGCTTGACCATTTCGTCCTTCAGCGCTTTGGCGATCTTCGGGCGGTCGACGGTGTGAATGACGTCGAAAGTCTGCACAGCCTCTTTCGCCTTATTGGACTGCAGAGGACCGATGAGATGAAGCTCGATGTCCCGGAAGTCTTCGCGCAAACCCGGCCATTTCTTCATGGCTTCCTGGACACGGTTTTCACCAAATACCCGTTGTCCGGCGGACAGAACGGGGCGGATATCATCTGGCTCGAACGTCTTTGAAACAGCAATCAGATTAACCGAAGACGCGCCGCGGCCATGCTCTGTTTCCGCTGCACGAATATCGGCGAGAACGTGGGAAAGGCGGTCTTCGGACGGCGTTGGCATGTCGGTCTCCAGAAAGCGGCTGTTTCGGACACATAGGCGCATGACCGCCCTTTCGGCAAGGAAGAATACCGGTCCGCAAATCCGGTTTTGAAGCCGCGGCTGCCACCTCGGGCGAGCCGCCCGCGTATCCTCCCTTTACTCAGCGCCCAGCCCGGAATAAACACTGAAATCAACACTTGTTTCGCACTGCGAACAAACCCTTTGCCCGGCGCATGGTCGCTTCTCATCGCGCCGGGTCTTTGAACGACCTCGCGCACGGCACGAAATAACGGCAACAAGATCAATGACAACGGAACGGTATAACGCGCGCGAAGTGGAAGCGCGCTGGCAGAAGGTCTGGGACGACAAGGACGTATTCGTCACCCAAAACGACGATCCGCGCGACAAATACTACGTCCTGGAAATGTTCCCCTATCCGTCCGGCCGTATCCACATGGGCCATGTGCGCAATTACGCCATGGGGGACGTGGTTGCCCGGCACAAGCGCGCCAAGGGTTTCAACGTTCTGCACCCGATGGGCTGGGACGCCTTCGGTATGCCAGCGGAAAACGCGGCAATGCAGAACAAGGTCCACCCAAAGGACTGGACCTACGACAATATCGCTGCCATGCGCGCCCAGCTCAAAATCATGGGTCTGTCGCTTGATTGGAATCGCGAATTCGCAACCTGCGACGTAGAGTACTACACCCAGCAGCAACGCCTGTTCCTCAATTTTCTCGAAGCCGGTCTCGTTTACCGCAAGAAATCAAAGGTGAACTGGGATCCGGTCGACATGACCGTTCTCGCCAATGAGCAGGTGATCGACGGCCGCGGTTGGCGCTCCAATGCCCTGGTCGAACAGCGCGAACTGATCCAATGGTTTTTCAAGATCTCCGATTATTCCGAAGATCTGCTGGAGGCGATCGATACGCTTGACCGCTGGCCCGACAAGGTACGGCTCATGCAGCGCAACTGGATTGGCCGTTCAGAAGGCCTGCGGGTGCGGTTCGAGTTCCAGGACGCTGCGCCGACGGGCGACAAAACGCTAGAGATCTTCACCACACGTCCGGACACGCTCTTCGGTGCATCGTTCATGGGCCTGTCGCCCGATCATCCGATCTCGCTGAAACTGTCGGAAAGCAACCCCGAGCTAAAGGCGTTCATTGACGAGTGCCGTCGGGTTGGAACGTCCGAAGAAGCGATTGAAAAAGCCGAAAAGAAGGGGATCGACACAGGCCTTAAGGTCGTCCATCCGCTCGACAGCTCCATTGAGCTGCCGGTCTATGTCGCAAACTTCATCTTGATGGACTACGGCACGGGCGCGATCTTCGCCTGTCCAGCCCATGACCAGCGCGACCTGGATTTCGCCCGCAAATACGATCTGCCGGTGAAACCTGTTGTTTTACCCAAGGATGCCGATCCGGCGACGTTCGAAGTTGGCAACGAGGCCTTCACCGACGACGGCACGATCTTCAACTCCGGCTTCATGAACGGCATGTCGATCGCCGATGCCAAGAACGCGGTTGCTTCCAAGCTGGAAGCGGTCAAGGTGGACAAAGCACCGCAAGCCGAGCGCCAGGTGAACTACCGGCTACGCGACTGGGGCATTTCCAGGCAACGCTACTGGGGTTGCCCGATCCCTGTGGTTCACTGCGATACTTGCGGTGTTGTTCCGGAAAAGGACGAGAACCTGCCGGTTCAGCTGCCCGACGACATCAATTTCGACAAACCGGGCAACCCACTCGACCGGCACCCGACCTGGCGGGACGTGCCTTGCCCAAAATGCGGAAAGCCGGCCAAGCGCGAGACGGATACGATGGACACGTTTGTCGACTCGTCCTGGTATTTTGCCCGGTTTACCGAACCGCGCTGCGAACAACCGACCAACCCGAAAGCGGCCAATGACTGGCTGCCTGTGGATCAGTATATCGGCGGCATTGAACACGCGATTCTGCATCTTCTCTATTCGCGCTTTTTCACCCGCGCGATGCAGAAAGTCGGCGCGCTGGATTTAAAGGAACCGTTCGGGGGCCTGTTCACCCAGGGCATGGTGACCCACGAAACCTACCGGGTTGGCGGAGATGGCAAGGACGGTCGTTGGGTTGCGCCAGCGGAAATCAAGATCGACGAAGCCGGCGGCACCCGAAGGGCGACACTTCTTGAGACCGGGGAAGACGTCACCATCGGCTCAATCGAAAAGATGTCCAAGTCCAAGCGCAATACGGTGGACCCGACTGATATCATCGATACCTATGGTGCCGATACGGCTCGCTGGTTCGTGCTCTCCGATTCTCCGCCCGAGCGCGATGTAATCTGGACCGAAGAAGGTGTGCAGGGCTCTTGGCGCTTTGTTCAACGGGTCTGGCGCTTGATAGGCGATATCGCCGAGAAGACGGAGATGAAGGCAGGCAAGCCCGCCGTTGACATGAGCAAGCAGGCGCTTGAGTTACGCCGCGCCTCGCACAAGACGCTTGCTGCCGTTTCCAACGATCTGGAATCACTTGGCTTCAACCGCGCAGTCGCCCGGATCTATGAGTATGTCAACACCATCAGCAAAGCGCTATCTGAAGGGCTTGACGACAAGGACAAGGTCTGGGCCTTGCGCGAGGCAGCCGATTTTCTGGTGCAGATGATGGCTCCAATGATGCCGCACTTGGCCGAAGAATGCTGGTCCGCACTTGGTCACGATACGCTGATTTCCGAAACCAATTGGCCCGAGCTGGATGAAGGCCTGGTGGTTGACGACACAGTCACCTATCCGATCCAGATCAACGGCAAACGCCGGGGTGAACTGACAATTGCAAAAGAGGCTTCCAAAGAGGAGGTCGAAGCAGCTACCCTAGCGCTTGATTTCGTACAGCGGGCCTTGGAGGGCAAGGCACCGAAAAAACTGATTGTGGTGCCGCAAAGGATCGTCAATGTCGTTGTCTGATGGGAAGGCTCCGAGCCGCAGAGCCAAGTTCAACCGGATCGTGATCGGCGCCGCACTCACCGCAGCCGTTCTTGGCGGCTGTCAAGTGCGTCCACTCTACGGCACGCTGGATGAAAATGGCTCTTACGCGCCGGTTGCCGCCGAGCTTTCCGCGGTTGAGGTCGACCCAATTGGCAGTTCCGATGCGGCCCGGTATCTGTTGAATGAATTGATCTTCAAGTTCGAACGCGGAGCAGGTGCACCTGACAAACGCTACAATCTGAAAATCCTGGCGGATGTAAGTAGTGCGGGGGTCGCTGTCGAGCAGTTTGCTGATGTGCCTTCTGCCTTCAACATTACGATGAACTCCACCTTCGTCCTGAGCAGCAAGGATTCCGGAGACACTCTGATGACCGGCAGATCCTTCTCCACCGCATCCTATGACTTTTCCGATCAGCGGTTTGCCAATAAGCGCGCGCTTCGCGATGCCGAGGAACGTGTCGCCAAAGCCGTCGCGGACGACATTACCGCCCGCGTAGCCGGGTATTTTGCAAGCCGGTCTTGAGGGACAAAAAGGACCTGATCCGTGGGCATACTGAAGGGCGCGGAAATCAACAGGTTCATTGCCAGTCCGCCGGATGATGGTTTGGTCGTGCTTGTTTTCGGCCCCGACACCGGGCTTGTTTCCGAACGGACAGCAACCCTGGCCGCGAACGCATCCAAAGGGGACGACGATCCGTTCAGTTTCGTCAAACTCGATGGCAGCGAGATTTCATCCGACCCTGCCCGTCTGATCGATGAAGTCCAAACTGTACCTATGTTCGGCGGCCGGCGGATCGTGTGGATCAAGAATGCCGGCGGGAGGGATGTGGAATCTGCGCTGGTACCCGTCCTGGAACTCGATGAGATACCCGCACTGGTGATCCTTGAAGCAGGTGATCTGAAAAAGGGGACCGGGCTGCGGAAACGGGCTGAAGGCCACAGGAAGGCGCAGGCTATTGCCTGCTATGCCGATACAGGCCGGGATATCGAGCAACTCATTGATGAAGAGACCCGTGCCGCTGGCCTAACCATCACACGGGAAGCACGGGCAGCCCTAAGTGGCCTGCTTGGCGGTGACCGGATTGCAAGCCGGGGTGAATTGAAAAAACTGTGTCTCTATGCCCATGGGAAGGGGCGGATCGAAACAGACGACATCGAAGCAATTATCGGCGATGCATCTTCTTTCGAGACGTCCCAACTGATTGACGCCACCGCAACCGGAGATCTTGGCACCCTCGACCACGGGTTGGAACGCCTTGTAAACGCGGGAGAAAAGGCGACGATTATTGCCAATCAAGCACTTCGGCATTTCCAACAGCTACATCGCATGCGTGCAGATCTGGATTCAGGAAAGCATGTAAAAGCGATCGTGGACACTCAGCGTCCGCCGATTTTTTTCAGCCGCAAGCAAAGCTTCACACTTCAGCTTCAAATTTGGAAGTCACAGGATCTGGAACGGGCCATGCCCATTCTCGCCGACGCCACGCGCCTGTCGAGGTTAAATGACAAGTTGGGAATGCCGGTGTTGTCCGAAGCCCTTCTTACCTTGGCGCGCGTCGCGAGATCTCGACGAAATCGTCGATGATCAAAGCGGCCTATCGCGTTTCAACGCCTAGCTTACGGCAAATCTCATCAAGTTGTTCGAGCGAAGAGTACTTGATCTTCAAATCGCCCGATTCCTTGCCCGGTTTGTGGCCGACGACAACTTTCAAACCTAATACGTCGGCGAGTTTCTTTTCCAGCGCCTTTGTATCCGAGTCCTTTTCCGGCTTCGCGGCAGGCGGTTTGTTGCCTTTCAGTTTCTCCAGGGCATCCGGGTCCTGCGATATCTTTTCCGCGTCACGGACTGTCAGGCCTTTTTCCACGATCAGTTCGGCCAGCGCGCCCGGATCATCCACGGTTATCAGCGCGCGGGCATGGCCAGCAGTCAGCAATCCTTCGGCAAGATAGTCCTTTACCGAATTCGGCAGCTTGAGAAGCCGCATGGTGTTGGCAACGTGGCTACGGCTCTTGCCGATCACCTTGGCAAGTTCGCCCTGACTATAGCTGAATTCGGCGGTGAGCTGTTCATATCCCATCGCCTCTTCAATCGGGTTCAAGTCGGCTCGCTGGACGTTCTCAATGATCGCCAGTTCAAGCGCTTCCTGATCGGTTACATCGCGGACGATCACCGGTGCTTCGTGAAGACCCGCTTTCTGCGCGGCGCGCCAGCGGCGCTCACCGGCAATGATTTCGAACCGGTCCAGCTTGCCGGCCGCGGGACGGACCAGAATTGGCTGCACGATGCCCTTGGCACGGAGCGAATCGGCCAGATCATCAAGATCCTTTTCAGTAAAGGTCTTGCGTGGATTGCGCGGGTTCGGCTCCAGGTGCTCGATCGGCACCTTTCGTGTGTCGCGGAGAACCCGCTCGGGCGGCGGCGCAGCTTCTGGCGCCTGATCGCCGATGAGAGCTGCAAGACCGCGGCCCAACCGCTTGTTCTTTCCGTCCGCCATACCGAACCTTTTTCTTTTAATTCAATAAGTTAAGTCTTCCCGCCAAGCATCTACCGCCCGGCAGTATCGCGATGGTATCACTGGTGCGTCAGCTTCAGGCTGCGACCTTGCGCAATTCCCGCTCACGCTGAATGATCTCCGAGGCAAGCCGCAAATAAGCCTGGCTCCCGGAACACTTCAAGTCGTAAAGCAACGCCGGCTTGCCGTAGGATGGTGCTTCCGAAACACGGACGTTCCGCGGGATGATGGTTTCATACACCGCATCGCCCATGGTTTCACGGACATCGGCAACAACCTGGCTCGAAAGGTTATTGCGGCTATCGTACATGGTCAGCACGATGCCATGGATGGTCAGCTCGTTGTTAAGCGCACTACGCACCTGCTCGACCGTGCTGAGCAACTGGCTCAAGCCTTCGAGCGCAAAGAACTCACACTGAAGCGGCACAAGAACCGAATGCGATGCACTAAGGGCATTAATGGTCAGCAGGTTCAACGACGGCGGGCAATCAACCAGAACATAGGTAAAGCCCAGCTCCTGGAACATCCGGGAGCGTGCGAATGCCTGGATGGCACTGCGCAACCGATAGGCACGGTCGCCCTCATCGGCAATTTCAAGCTCGAGCCCCAGCAGATCCATGGTTGACGGCGCGGCCCACAGACGCTGAACGCCGGTTTCCTTCACCGCTTCGGCCAGCGAACACTCGCCGCTGAGAATTTCATACGTGGACAGCCCGCGCGACCTGCGCTCGATGCCAAGGCCGGTGGACGCATTGCCCTGCGGATCAAGATCAATGACCAGAACCTTCTCGCCAATGGCTGCGAGGGCGGTTCCGAGATTGATTGCCGTGGTTGTCTTGCCAACTCCGCCTTTCTGATTGGCGAGGGCAAGAACGCGCGGCATTTCGGGAAGCATGCTCATTGTGCGCGAGACCTTCCTATAAAAACTGGTTTACCGGGCTGAAATATTTGAGATCAGGAGCATCCGGCTTGTGGGATCAATGAAGCTATTCTGTTTTACCAGATCGAATGACCAAGAGTCAGACGCTTCATCAAGTTCGCGCTGAAAATCCTGCCCTTTGTGGAAAACGGCCTTGGCACCGGCCGAAGTAAACGGCTCTGCCAGTTGCAGCAGCTTGTCGAGAGACGCCAAAGCCCGCGCGGAAACCGCATGGACCGGACCATTTTCCCAAGTCTGAGCAACAGATTCGATCCGGCGTGGATAAACTGTGCCTTTCCCGCCAGTCTCCCGCAAAGCCGTTCGCAAAAACGCAGCCTTGCGCTGATTGCTCTCGATCATATGGACATGGGCGTCCGGATGGTCTGCAAGCAAAATGGCCGTTACCACACCCGGAAACCCCGCACCGCTACCGATATCAACCCATACACGGGCATCGGGAAGCATCCACGCTGTCTGCAGGCTGTCAGCCACATGGCGGGTCCAAATATCGGCAATCGTTGACGGTGCAATGAGGTTCTGTGCCGGTTGCCACTTCAGAACCAGGTCGACATATATCTGTAGACGCTCCAGCGTTTCACGTGAAACATCCCCATATTTATGCACAACATGTCCCGTGTTGTTCAAAACCACCGGTCGGCTCATCAAGCCGCACCCTTTTGCTGCCGGCGTTTCAGGTGGGACAGCATCAGCGTCAACGCCGCTGGTGTGACACCATCCATGCGCGATGCTTGGCCGAGAGTTCCAGGACGGACATCTAACAGTTTCTGTTTCACTTCATTCGACAGCCCGGTTATCGCAGCAAAATCAAAATCCTCCGGAATGGCAAGCGCTTCATCCCGCTTCAAGGCTTCGATATCGGCAGTTTGCCGGTCCAGATAGACAGCATAAAGCGCATCGGTTGCGACCTGTTCGGCAATACGCGGGTTCATCTGCGCAAGTTCCGGCCAGATCGCTTGAAGCTTGTCAAAAGTCATGTCCGGATAGGACAGAAGATCAAAGGCCGACCGGCGAATGCCATCCTGGTTTACGGGCAGTCCTTTTTTGCGCGCTTCAGCCGGTGTAACATTGAGTGTCTTCAACAGATTGCGAGCCTCATCCAGACAGCGCATTTTGGCATTGAATGCCGCTTTGCGTTGATCAGACACACACCCGGCCTCCAAACCCAGAGGCGTGAGGCGCTGGTCCGCATTGTCGGCCCGCAGAGACAACCGGTATTCGGCCCGTGACGTGAACATACGATAGGGCTCAGTGATGCCACGGGTCACCAGATCATCAATCATCACACCGATGTAACCTTCTGACCGGCTGATAACGAAAGGTTCCCTCTCCAGTACCTGAAGGGCTGCATTGAGCCCGGCCAGCAGGCCTTGCGCGCCAGCTTCCTCATAGCCCGTCGTGCCGTTGATCTGGCCTGCGAGATAAAGACCGCCGCACCGTTTTGCCGCCAGAGTGGTTTTCAATTCCCGTGGATCAACATGATCGTATTCAATGGCGTATCCGGGTTGAAAATACTCAACCTCTTCAAGTCCCGGAATAGTCCTCAAAAATGCGATCTGCACCTCTTCCGGCAGCGACGTGGATATGCCATTCGGATAGACCGTATGGTCGTCCAACCCCTCCGGCTCCAGGAAAATCTGATGCCCATCCCTGTCACCGAAGCGGACGATCTTATCTTCTAGCGAGGGGCAATAGCGCGGCCCCCTGCCCTTTATCTCACCGGAGTACATCGCCGACAGGTGAAGATTGTCGCGAATAATCGCGTGGGTTTTCGGTGTTGTCCGGGTAATGTGACAAGGAACTTGCGGAACCGTGATTTTGTCAGTCAGGGTCGAGAACGGCACTGGTTCATCGTCACCCGGTTGAATTTCAAGCCGATCCCATTGAATGGTCCGGGCGTCGAGCCGCGCAGGTGTACCGGTCTTTAACCGGCCCAATTCAAAACCGATCTCTTCAAGGGACAGGGAAAGCCCCAGGGCAGGTTGTTCCCCGGCGCGTCCCGCAGGAATTTTCTTGTCGCCAATATGAATAAGACCCCGGAGAAACGTGCCGCTGGTCAGCACCACCGCTTTGCAAACAATCATGCGGCCATCGGCGAGTTCGAGCCCGCTGACGATCCGTTTGCCGGTGTCCTGCGATATACCAAACACCAGACGATGCGCTTCGCCCTCAACCACCTGAAGACCATCTACCGCCGCGATTTCCCGCTGCATCGCTTCGCGGTACAGCTTCCTGTCGGCCTGTGCGCGCGGCCCACGGACCGCCGGGCCCTTGCGGCGATTGAGCATGCGGAACTGGATACCGGCCTGGTCGGCGACACGGCCCATCAGACCGTCAAGCGCATCAATCTCGCGAACAAGATGGCCCTTTCCGAGGCCGCCAATCGCCGGGTTGCAGGACATGACACCGATAGTATCGAATCGATGGGTTACCAGCGCAGTGCGGACACCCATGCGGGCGGAAGCTGAAGCAGCCTCGCAACCGGCATGGCCGCCACCAATCACCACCACATCGAATTCCAGTTGAGTCTCGCTCATATCGACAATCGCTCTTTTAAGACGGCCGCTTTCAGACCTGCCCTTTTATTTTCCTGGTTCCAAATGAAATTCGCATGGCCTCTCGACGAACAAAGCTTGATCTCAAGCCAAGGGCCACTTCGCATAGAAACTGTTATATGGTCGCACAGTGACCAGGTCAAAACCGTTTTTAACAAGACAGTTTATGTTCACGCCGCCGACAAACATGCGTTCACTTACCAATGTGACTGCTACCCGAAGGATCTAAAGCTCCGGCGATTGCCGCCTGATTCACGTGAAACAGCTATTTGCCGATGCAGAAATCACGGAAAATCACGTCAAGCAGATCCTCGACATCAACCCGGCCAATAATCTTCCCAAGCGCATCAGTGGCTCTGCGAAGATCCTCGGCACGCAGTTCCGCAGGTAGGTCTGCGCGGGCCGCTGCTGTCCTCAAGGCTGTCAAGCAATCGGACAAATAGTTCCGATGGCGAATCCGCGTTGCCAGCGGCGCCTCCCCGACGGCAAGCGTTTCTTCCGCGAAGGCTGATAACCGGTCGAGCAGGATTTTGATGCCATCTGTCGTTTTGACCGAACACCGGATTCCAACATCTTGTCCCGTGTTATCTGGTAAGAGCGAATCGGCGCTGTCCTCTTTGGTATGGAGGATCCAGAGGGGCAGGCTATCCCCTGCTTCACCGGATACCCCGCCAAAGGCACCATCAGGCATGGCCCCACCGGGTTCGACAGCCCAGAGGATCAGATCGGCGGTTCGGGCCCTGTCGTGGGCCCGGCGGATACCTTCCTTTTCGACAAGGCCCTCGGTTTCCCGCAATCCAGCGGTGTCTGCGAGGGTTACCGGATATCCGCCAAGATCGAGGTGAGCCTCTATGACATCCCTTGTCGTTCCGGCTTCCTCGGTAACGATCGCGACATCGCGCCCGGCAATCGCATTCAACAAACTCGACTTGCCGGCGTTCGGCGCACCCATCAAGACCACTTGAAGACCGGCACGAAGACGTTCCCCGTGACGAGATTTGTCCAGGTGAGCAGCGACCTCCTCAGCCAACTGCGCCGCTTCTGTCCAAACCTTATCCGCAACACTGCCCGGAACATCCTCCTCATCGGCGAAGTCGAAATCCGCCTCGATCATCGCTCGCATATGGACGATACGATTGCGCCATTCCTCGTAGACCTTGCCAAGCGCTCCACCCATCTGCCGGACCGCCTGCTTGCGCTGCTGTTCGGTTTCCGCGGCAATCAGGTCCGACAGCCCTTCGACTTCGGTCAGGTCCAGCCGGCCATGGTCGAATGCTCTTCGGGTGAATTCCCCCGCCTCCGCAGGTCGGCAGCCCCCAAAGGATTGCAAGACCTCCAAAAGCGCGGTCACCACCGCACGGCCGCCGTGGCAGTGCAGTTCAGCAACATCCTCGCCGGTAAAGCTGGCCGGACCTTCGAAGTAAAGCACAAGGGCCTCATCGAGAACATCTTGGCTCACTGGGTGGTAAAGCTTCTTGACCGTCGCCCGTCGCGGCACGGGCAAAACACCACATAACGCCTTTACCACAGGCTGCGTCTTTGGGCCTGAGATCCGGACCACTGCAACACCTGAAGGAACGGGGCCGCTGGAGAGGGCGAATATTGTGTCGGCCATAGCCGCTCAGCACTCCTGTTCAATCGCGCATTCGGGATGTTTCACGTGAATCCGGTCCCGCATTCAGATTACCAGGCCTCCGTATAACCAATGCCTGTTTCACGTGAATCAGGTTACTGCGAAACCGCTGCCAAACTCGGACTATTCAATCTGCTTGCAAGTCGCGCCATCGATCTACCGAAAGCCGGTATAAGACATGCAGAGCCAGATTGTGTTCCGGATCTAGATTCGGGTGCAGAAAATCGTCCTCTGTATCGCGGATCATGGCCAGCTTTTCCATTACACGGCGGGACTGATTGTTATCTGATGCAGTGAATGAAACGATCTCGTTCAAACCGATTTTGCCAAACCCGTAAGCAAGCCATCTCCGTGCCGCCTCAACGGCAAAGCCTTGTCCCCATGCCGATTTTTTTAGCCGCCAACCGATTTCAACACAGGGCGAAAAAGCCGTCGGTCTGTCAAACCGCGGAAGGCTCAACCCGGTAAAACCTATGAACTCGCCGGTATCACGCAACACCACCGGCATGCAGCAGAATCCTTGGTCTTCATAGTCACGAAGCGCTATATCGATCATTGAGCGGCAATGATCCTTCGTTTGTAGACCGGGAAAGTATCGCATGACATCCGGGTCAGAACACAAGGCATGATAGGGTTCCAAATCGTCATCCCGCCACTTCCGCAAGACAAGGCGATCTGTTTCGAAAAGCGTATCATCCATATTCCCAACTCCAGGATTTTTGCCTGATTCACGTGAAACAGCCGACGCGCGATCTACACTATGAAATGCAAAAAGCGCGATCCCATTGGACCGCGCTTTTGAGTTGCATCAGATAATCATGACCTGAATCAAGTGTTCATGCTGTCGAAGAATTCATCATTTGATTTGGTCTGCTTGAGCTTGTCGAGCAGGAATTCGATCGCATCGACAGTGCCCATAGGATTGAGAATCCGGCGCAAGACGAAGGTTTTCTTAAGCCGCTCGCGTTCCACCAGCAACTCTTCCTTACGCGTGCCGGACCGCTGGATGTCGATGGCCGGATAGACGCGCTTGTCGGAGATCTTGCGGTCGAGAATAATTTCAGAGTTACCGGTTCCCTTAAACTCTTCGAAGATTACTTCATCCATGCGGCTACCCGTATCGATCAGCGCCGTCGCGATAATGGTCAAGGAGCCACCTTCCTCGATGTTCCGGGCTGCACCAAAAAACCGCTTAGGACGTTGCAGGGCGTTTGCGTCAACACCGCCGGTCAGAACCTTGCCCGAAGACGGCACCACCGTGTTGTAGGCCCTGCCCAGACGGGTAATGGAATCGAGCAGGATGACCACGTCCCGGCCATGCTCGGTAAGGCGTTTTGCCTTTTCAATCACCATCTCTGCCACCTGCACGTGGCGCGATGCCGGCTCGTCGAACGTCGACGACACCACTTCACCATTCACCGTGCGTTGCATGTCGGTGACTTCTTCCGGCCGCTCATCAATCAGGAGAACGATCAGATAGCATTCTGGGTGATTGGCTGTGACGGCCTTGGCGATGTTTTGCAGGAAGACGGTTTTACCCGTGCGCGGCGGTGCCGTAATCAGTGCGCGCTGGCCTTTGCCGAGCGGCGCAACCAAATCAATAACCCGCGCCGACATGTCTTTGATGGTCGGGTCTTCAATTTCCAGTTTCAGCCGCTCATCCGGATAGAGCGGTGTCAAGTTGTCGAAGTGGACTTTGTGCCGCGCCTTGTCCGGATCTTCGAAATTGATCGTGTTCACTTTCAGAAGGGCGAAATAGCGCTCGCCTTCCTTGGGGCTCCGGATCTGGCCTTCAACGGTGTCACCTGTGCGCAAAGAAAAGCGGCGGATCTGCGAAGGAGATACGTAGATGTCATCTGGTCCAGGCAGATAGTTAGCATCCGGGGATCGGAGAAAACCGAAGCCATCCTGAAGAACTTCGACAACCCCTTCACCGATGATGTCGATGTCTTGCGCGGCAAGATTTTTCAGTATCGCAAACATCAATTCCTGTTTGCGCATCGTGCTGGCGTTTTCGACCTCGAGTTCTTCAGCAAACTGCAGAAGTTCGGTCGGGGTTTTTGCTTTTAGGTCTTTTAGTTTCATGTCCCGTGTCGTTTTGGGGTTCGGAAAAGTGGAGGGATAATTTGATAAGCGTTTCTGTGCCCTGAAGGGGTGACTGGGTATCAGAAGGGAAACTGAGAAACGCGCTTGGATAGGAAAGCGGAACAGCTGATTTCTATAATTGCCGTTACCACCAAAAGCTCGATCAGCCTACGCCGAATCGCCCGGCAGTGCAAGAGCCACCGTTGCCGTCCGCATCCAAAGTCGAAGCTGCGGCAGAGCATTTTGCCGCAGCTGCTTGTTCATGACCGACTAAATAGGAAGGTCAGAAGGGCTTTACAATGACGAGGATTACAATTCCGATCATCAGCAGCGTCGGAACTTCGTTCAAGATTCGGTAGAAGCGAGCCGAACGGGTGTTTTCGTCACGGGCAAAGGTTTTCACGCAGCGGCTGAGATAGCCGTGCACACCGGACATGATGAGCACAAGCGTAAACTTGGCGTGGAACCAGCCTTCACTCCAGTATTCCAGTTCAAACGCCATCCAAAGCCCGAGGATCCATGCGACCGCCATCGAAGGGTTTATGATGGCCTTCAAAAGCCGGCGTTCCATCACTTTGAAGGTCTCGGACTGACCTGATCCCGGTTCAGCATCGCAATGATACACAAACAATCGGGGCAGATAGAGCATCCCCGCCATCCAGGCGATGATCGCGATTACATGAAGTGACTTAGCCCAAAGAAACAGATCCATTACTACCCCTGCCGTACCAGTTCGATCATGCGGGCGACATTGTCCGGATCGGCATCGGGGGTAACTCCATGGCCGAGATTGAAGACCAACGGCCCATCCTTGAAGGTTTCAAGCACATGGCGGACACCGTCCTCAAGAGCCTTGCCACCGGCAACCAGACGCATTGGATCCAGATTCCCCTGAACCGGAACCTTTTTCTGGATATTGCGGGCGAGCCAATCAGGTGCTGTCCAATCAAGGCCCACTGCATCGACGCCAGTCTTTTCAATGAATTTTGCAAGCCTTGCTGAAGAAGCTTTCGGAAAGCCGATGATCTTGGCATCCGGTTTGACAGCGCGAACGCCATTCACAATCCGGGCAGTTGGCTCGATGCTCCAACGTTCAAAGCCCGGCTCGTCAAGAACTCCGGCCCAGGTGTCGAATACCTGAACTGCGTCGGCACCGGCTTCAAACTGGCGGAGCAAGTACCGGATCGAAGCTGTAACCAATTCGTCGATAAAGGCCTGCATCAGATCCGGATCGCGATAAGCACCCACGCGTGCCGCGACCTGATCCTGCGTGGTGTGACCGGCGACCGAATAGCACGCAACCGTCCAGGGAGCGCCGCAGAAGCCAAGCAGGGTCGTTTCGCCAGGCAGCTCCGCCCGTAAACGCGAAACCGTCTCTATGACCGGCTTGAGATGATCCTGAGCACGGTCCTGTTCCAGGCCTTTCACGAGTTCTTCGGACAATGGTTCCAGAACCGGACCGCGTCCTTCTTCAAAGCGAACAGGATATCCTATTGCATCAGGGATAACGAAGATATCCGAGAACAATATGGATGCGTCAAAGCCAAACCGCCGGATCGGCTGCAAGGTGACCTCAGTTGCGAGATCCGGAGAATAGCAGAAATCGAGAAAGTTCGATGCCTTCGATCTCACTTCCCGGTATTCAGGCAGATAGCGTCCTGCCTGACGCATCATCCAGATGGGCGGTGGCCAGAGCTTTTCGCCTGAAAGCACCCGCATCACAGACCGGTCTTCGGATCTCATTTGGCAGTACCCTTTCCACTCATCGAACCAATAAAGAATCTTATTGATTTATCTGTTTTTTCTTTTTGGGCTGTGAATTAGCTGGATCATTCCTCATCCACAATCCATTCGGCGTATTTTCGCGCAGGGAAAAACACTTCGCCGGAAACACGGTGTGAATCTATCCATTTTTGGAAGGAAAGATTAAATGATAAAAATCAAACCGTTATTTGGGCTGCCGTTACGGCGTTCTTCCAGAGTATGTTGTGAAAAGCTTGTCCAAAATTTTCAGACGGATTGTTAATCCACCGAGTGCATTCAATGGATCCGATTCAAAATCCACCACATCGCTGTCTGTGAACAATTTTGGCCGAGCGGGGACGATCTTCGTGCTAGGCAGGGACAACAGCGAAAGATGCCCAATTCGTCAACAGGCCTGGGGATGATACCGTGAGCAAGTCGAGACACTATTTTCATTTGCATCTTGTATCCGATTCCACCGGCGAGACGCTAATGACTGTCGCCCGTGCTGCGACCGTTCAATACGATGCCGTGCAGGAAATCGAGCACGTCTACCCGCTAGTCCGGACCCACAAGCAACTCGACCGCGTGATTAGCGAGATCGAATCTGCTCCGGGAATTGTTCTTTACACCCTGGTTGATGAAGAAATTGCGAACAGGCTTGAAACAAAATGCCGGGAACTGGGTGTACCGTTCGTTAACATCCTCGATCCCGTCTTCGCCGTGTTCCAGTCTTATCTGAATGTCAGTCAGACCCACAGGATCGGCGGGCAGCACGAACTTGATGCGGAATACTTCAAACGTATGGAAGCGCTGAACTACACCATGGTTCATGACGACGGTCAGATCTGGGATGACCTGGAATCGGCCGATATCGTACTTCTTGGTATTTCGCGAACGTCTAAGACACCGACCTGCATTTATCTGGCAAACCGGGGTATCAAGGCGGCGAATGTGCCGCTGGTGCCTGGCATCGAGTTGCCGTCTTATGTCCGGGACTTGAAAAATCCGATGGTAGTCGTGCTGATCGCTTCGGTGGAACGGATTCACCAGATCCGCCAGAATCGGGTTTTGTCCATGAATGCAGATGGTTATAGCGATATGTATGTCGACAAGAAGCAGATTGCGCAAGAAGTTAATCTGACCCGCCGACTGTGTACGGACAACAATTGGCCGCTGATCGACGTGACGCGCCGTTCGGTCGAGGAAACGGCTGCGGAAATCTTGGCCCTCTACAGGAGTTACCGGCAGGAGAGAGAAAATGCTCGCGCCGGGACTATGTCTAACGAATAAAAGGAACCGCTATGGGTCTCGTCCTTGCCAGCGGCAGCACTATACGAGCGGAGCTCTTAAGAAATGCTGGGCTTTATTTCGCCGTTCAGCCGGCCGATGTCGATGAGCGGGCTGTCGAGGCTCCGCTCCTGGAAGCCGGGTTTCCGCCGGAAGATCTCGCCACAGTGTTGGCCGAAGCAAAAGCAAATGATGTCAGTAATGCGCGCCCGGACGATCTCGTGATTGGAGCCGATCAGATCCTTGCGTTTGAAGGAGAGCGGCATACGAAGCCGGGCGACATGGAAGCCG
Source organism: Roseibium sp. (assembly GCA_965230445.1). Lineage (GTDB taxonomy): Bacteria > Pseudomonadota > Alphaproteobacteria > Rhizobiales > Stappiaceae > Roseibium. Next base: position 4,394,159 of record OZ246005.1, read on the forward strand.
CCCGCCGGCAATTGCTGGCATTTTCCGGAAAAACCCACGAGCTGTTGTCTGCCGTAGTCCTGTCGCGCGGCGGCGAAGCCGTCTGGCGGCATGTGTCCGTTGCCAGGCTGACCATGCGCAAACTGTCGCCCTCCTTTGTCGGGCTGTATCTTTCAAGAGTTGGTGAAGATGCGTTTTCCAGCGTTGGTGCTTATCAGCTGGAGGGCTTGGGTGTGCAATTGTTTGAGCGGATTGAAGGCGACTACTTCACGGTACTCGGCCTGCCATTGCTGCCGCTTCTGGCGCAGCTCCGGGCGGAAGGGGTTTTGGAAGCATGAGCAAAGCTCCGCCCAAAGCTGCTATCACCGGTTGGCCGGTGTCTCATTCAAGGTCGCCGCTGATTCACGGTTATTGGATTGAAAAATATAAACTTTCTGGTTCCTATGACCGTGTTGGAGTGGATCCGGAAACCGCAGAAGCGTTCTATAAAAACTTCAGTGAAAGCGGCTTGGCCGGTGGTAATGTCACGGTCCCGCATAAGGAAACCGCTGCCGCTGCCTGCGATTGGCTAGATGATGCTGCCTCGGAAATGGGTGCGGCCAACACCCTTTGGCTGGACGAAGAAGGCAGACTGTGCGGATCGAACACCGATGGTCTTGGTTTTTTGGGAAACCTTGATCAGCTGGCACCCGGATGGGACGAGAAGGCTGAAACGGCGGTCGTTCTGGGCGCGGGCGGTGCCGCCCGGGCGATTGTCTGGGCGCTGATTGCCAGAAATTTCAAGGCTGTGCATCTCGTCAATCGGACTGCTGAAAAGGCACAGAAACTCTCCGAAAAATTCGGTTCTAATGTTATTGGCTATTCTTGGGACAAACTGGGGACGTTGCTTGGAAAAGCCGATGTCCTGGTCAACACCACATCGCTGGGTATGACCGGCATGCCTCCGCTTGAGATAAATCTTTCCAATCTGCCAAAAAAGGCGCTGGTCACAGATATCGTCTATGTGCCTTTGGTTACGGATCTTCTGAAACAAGCGGAAAGGCGCGGCAACCGGACCGTCGATGGCCTTGGTATGTTGTTGCATCAGGCGGTTCCCGGTTTTGAAAAATGGTTCGGCGTACGCCCGGAGGTGGACGAGGTCTTGCGTCGTCTTGTCATCGACGATCTGGCGGCCACCAAATGATCCGCATAGGCCTGACGGGTTCGATCGGCATGGGTAAGTCGACGACCGCCCGCATGTTTGCCCGGCAGGGCGTTCCCGTCTATGACGCGGATGCTGCTGTTCATGCGCTTTACTCCGGCCGCGCAGCGCCGCTGATCGAGGCGGCATTCCCAGGCACGGTCAAGGATGGGGCAGTCGACCGGGCTCTTTTAGGTCCGATGGTGATCGGCAAACCGAATGAACTGAAGCGGTTGGAAAGCATCGTCCATCCGCTCGTTCAGGAGGAAGAGCAACTTTTTCTTCAAAAGGCGCGGCTGGCGAGAGCCCGCCAGGTCCTGCTTGATATTCCGCTCCTTTTTGAAAGTGGCGGTCCGAACCGGGTCGATGTCAGCGTCGTGGTCACTGCGAAAGCCGAGATCCAGCGAGAACGCGTCCTTGCCCGGCCCGGGATGACGACCGAAAAGTTCGAATCGATATTGGCCAAACAGATGCATGATCCGGAAAAACGGAAACGTGCGCATTTCCTGGTCGATACCGGGTTCGGGCTGGAACCGGCTCGACGCTCTGTCCAGGCAATTTTGAAGGCGCTTGCTTTTATTCAGCGTTGAAGTGCGGGGAAAACCGGTCGCTCCACTTTTAAATTTGCGGCCCGGATTGCACATTCTTGGCAACAAGAGGCGGCAAAATGCGGGAAATATCCTTCGATACGGAAACCACCGGGCTCAATCCTAGAAACGGCGACCGGCTCGTGGAAATTGGCGGCGTCGAGCTGATCAACCATGTGCCGACCGGCAATGCCTGTCATCTCTATATCAACCCGGAGCGGGACATGCCGGAAGAAGCCTTCAGGGTACACGGCCTTTCGGAAGAGTTTCTGTCGGATAAACCGAAGTTCGCCGAAGTAGCGGACCAGTTTCTTGAATTCGTCGGCGACGCGACCTTGGTGATCCACAACGCCGCTTTCGACATGGGCTTCATCAACATGGAGCTCGAACGGGCTGGACGCCGGACAATTCCGAACAGCCAGGTGCTCGATACGCTGCAGATGGCGCGCCGGAAATATCCAACCGGGCCGAATTCCTTGGATGCCCTGTGTTCCCGGCTAGGCATCGACAACTCAAGGCGCGTCAAACACGGCGCATTGCTTGATGCGGAAATTCTCGCAGAAGTCTATCTTGAGTTGATCGGCGGCCGGCAAACGGCTCTGGGTCTGGTTCCGGATGATACCGGAACAGCCGTGACAGGTGGGTCTGAAACGTCCGAGGGTCTGGGTGCACACACGGCGGAGCAGCGGCCGCAGCCCATGCAACCACTTTTGTCCCCACAGGAGTTTGCCTCACATACCGCGTTCATCGAGGGTATGGGCGCGAGTGCGATCTGGAACAAGTACCGGACACAAGACGCAGGCTGACAGCCTGCAATTCAGCAGTCTACAACATCGACGGCAGAATGCGGTCGGGCGGGCGGTGGCCGTCCATGAAGGTCTTGATGTTGATGATAACCTTTTCGCCCATCTCTATCCGGCCTTCAATGGTCGCCGAACCCATATGCGGCAGGAGGACGACATTGTCGAGCTTGACAAGCTTCGGATTGACCGCCGGTTCATGCTCAAAAACGTCGAGACCGGCGCCGGCCAGATCACCGGCATCGAGCATGCGGATAAGGGCATTCTCGTCGATTACTTCGCCGCGTGCTGTGTTGACCACATAGGCGTCTTTTTTCAAAAGCTTCAGGCGGCGTGCGGACAAAAGATGGAACGTCGCGGGCGTATGCGGGCAATGGATTGACACCACATCCATGCGGGCCAGCATCTGGTCCAGGCTGTCCCAATAGGTCGCTTCCAGATCTTCCTCGATTTCAGGGGAGACCCGGCGCCGGTTATGGTAGTGGATCGACATGCCAAAAGCCTTAGCCCGCCGCGCGACCGCCTGGCCGATGCGGCCCATGCCGATAATGCCGAGACGTTTTCCCCAGATACGGTGACCCAGCATCCATGTCGGCGACCAACCGGCCCAATCGCCAGATTCGAGCGCGTGAATGCCGGCAGATAGTTTCCGGGGGACCGAAAGGATCAGCGCCATGGTCATGTCGGCTGTGTCTTCGGTCAGCACGCCCGGCGTGTTGGTGACGTTGATGCCGCGGTTATTGGCGGTAGAGACGTCAATGTTGTCCACGCCATTGCCGAAATTGGCTATCAGCTTCAAATTTTCGCCCGCTTGCGAAAGGATAGAAGAATCAATCCTGTCAGTGACGGTTGGCACGAGTACGTCCGCGGATTTCACCGCCTCCACAAGCTCTGCCTGGCTGAACGGCCGGTCATGATCATTCAGCCGGGTTTCGAACAGTTCTCGCATCCGTGTTTCTACCACTTCAGGCAGTTTCCGGGTGACAACCACGACAGGCTTTTTCTTCGCCATGCTGAATGCCTTTGCGTAAGCTTAAGATAACGTTAACCGCAACGGTTCATCACATGTAGGGGATGCCTACGATATGCAAACCAGACGTCTTCTCCATATCAGATGGTCGGCAAGAAACAAGGGATGGTTGACTAGTACTTAAAGTGGACCACCCGGGATTTCGGCAGACTGGCTTTTCGAAACGGGGTTGGTTACAGAATTCTGAACGGCATTGCTAGAAATTGAGATTGGGATTGAGAGACAGAATGGTCAGACGGGCACGAGTTGCGCAAGTTATCTTCGCCGCGTTCGCCGCCTTTGTTTTCTGCGGGTTGCCACTTTCGCCCGCTTTTGCCCAGTCGCAAACAACCGGCGCGTCCGGGCTGCAGGTGCCCCGTTTTGTCAGCCTTAAATCCGACCGGGTGAACGTGCGCGTTGGTCCTTCGCGCGAACATGATATCGCCTGGACATTCGTTCAGGCGGGCCTTCCGGTCGAAATCATTCAGGAGTTTGAAAACTGGCGCCGGATCCGCGATTGGGAAGGCAAGGAAGGTTGGGTGTTCCACTCCCTGCTCTCCGGCCGCCGAACTGCGCTTGTTTCTCCTTGGGAAGAAAACGGCCGGACGCCGCTACGCGCCCGCTCCAAATCGGATGCCGACATCGTTGCTGAACTTGAGCCCTATGTTCTGGCGGCAATCACCGAATGTACCGGAGGCTGGTGCCGGGTCAATGGCGAAGGCTATGATGGTTGGCTCGATCAGACCCGGCTGTTCGGTGTCTATCCGGACGAACTGATTGAATGATATTTTTGGCAAGCTTCAAGGGTAACGGTTCTTATGCTAACCGGCAGAAGTAAAGGCGTATCTGATGGAGCGAAAATCTGTTTCTGGCAAGCGGCGTGCGCAGCGCTCCTGATCCAAGATCAGAATTCGCCTGTCTCTGTGTCTTTACGTTTGCCGGCTGGTATTAGTCCGCCTTGCTTTCCTGAACTTTCAACTCTTCCAGGCGCGGCATGGACATAATGTTGTAGCCGCTGTCGACGAAGTGAACTTCGCCGGTAACGCCATTCGACAGGTCGGACAGGAGATATAATCCGGTTCCGCCGATTTCCTCCAAAGAGACCGTTTTGCAGAGCGGGGAATTGCGCTTCTGGAAGTTGAACATCAGCCGGGCATCAGAGACACCGGAACCGGCCAGTGTGCGGACCGGGCCTGCCGAAAGTGCATTGACGCGGATATTCTGCTCGCCATAGTCGACTGCCAGGTAGCGGACGGATGATTCCAGCGCGGCCTTGGCAACACCCATGACGTTGTAGTTCGGCATGACCTTGGTCGATCCGCCATAAGTCAGCGTGATCATGGATCCACCATCGGTCATCAGGTTCGCCGCGCGTTTGGCAATCTCGGTGAAGGAGAAGCACGAAATCAGCATGGTGCGCATGAAGTTGTCGCGCGTGGTGTCGGCGTATTTGCCGCGCAGTTCGGTCTTGTCGGAAAAGGCAATGGCATGAACGAGAAAATCGATGCTGCCCCATTCGGATTTCAAAGTGTCAAAGACCGAATCCACAGATGAAACATCTTCCACATCGCAAGGAAGCAGAATTTTCGATCCAACCGAATTGGCCAGCGGCCTGGTACGCTTGCCGAAGGCATCGCCCTGATAGGTAAAGGCAAGTTCGGCTCCGTGGTCAGCCAGCGTTTTGGCGATGCCCCAGGCAATGGAGTGGTTGTTGGCCACGCCCATGACGAGGCCACGTTTACCCTTCATCAGTCCTGACATTTGAAATCTCCTCAGCCGTGGTAGCGCGACATCACAAGCGATGCGTTGGTGCCGCCGAAACCGAAGCTGTTGGAGAGCACGGTGTCGAGCCCGGCATTGTCCACCCGTTCGGTGACGATTTCGTCCGGGTTTATGGCCGGGTCGAGTTCGGAAATGTTTGCAGATGCGGTGATGAAGTCATTCTGCAGCATAAGCAGGCAGTAGATGGCTTCCTGAACGCCGGTCGCACCAAGGCTGTGGCCGGTTAGAGACTTGGTCGAGGATGCCGGCGGCTGGTTTTCACCGAAAACACGCCGAATAGCTTCGATTTCGCCGACATCACCGACCGGCGTCGAGGTGCCATGGGTGTTGATGTAGGAAACCTTCCGGTCGCCAAGGCCTTCGGTCGCAAGACGCATGCAGCGCTCGCCACCTTCGCCGGACGGTGCGACCATGTCGTAGCCGTCGGAATTGGCCGCATAGCCGGTGACTTCGGCATAGATCTTGGCGCCGCGCGCCTTGGCGTGTTCCAGCTCTTCCAGAACGACGACGCCGCCGCCGCCAGCGATCACAAAGCCGTCACGGGTAGCGTCATATGCACGCGATGCGGTTTGTGGCGTATCATTATATTTGGACGACATAGCGCCCATCGCATCAAACAGGCAGGACAAGGTCCAGTCGAGTTCTTCGCCGCCACCGGCAAACACGATGTCCTGTTTGCCGAACTGGATCTGTTCTGTTCCCGCACCGATGCAATGAGCGGAGGTCGAACAGGCCGAGGTGATCGAATAGTTGATACCCTTGATCTTGAACGGTGTTGCAAGACAAGCCGAGTTGGTCGAGCTCATGCCGCGCGTGACCATGAACGGCCCCATGCGCTTCGGCGCGCCCTTTTCCAGAACAATCTGGTGTGCCTGGAACAGGTTTTTGGTGGATGGGCCGCCCGAGCCCATGACCAAGCCGGTGCGCGGGTTGGAAACGTCGCCTTCTTCAAGCCCGCTGTCGGTGATTGCCTGCTGCATGGCAATGAAGTTGTACGCCGCACCGTCGCCCATGAAGCGGAGTTGCCGCTTGTCGACATGCTCGGTGATATCGATTTCCGGCATGCCTTGCACCTGGCTGCGGAACCCGTGTTCGGCATAATCAGGCGCAAAGCTGATGCCCGACTTTCCTTCGCGAAGGCTTGCCAGAACCTCTTGGGTGTTGGCGCCGATGGAGGAGACGATACCCATCCCCGTGACGACTACACGCCTCATTGCGTACTCCCATGTGAAATATGGCGGGCAAATCCGATTGCCCTCTTTAGATAAGGGATGAACGCGCACTTCGAAACCCGTCGAAAGCGCCGACGTTCCGGTTACCGGTTTGACCTCCGGTCAGGCGGTCGACAGTCCGACGCGAAGATCGGAGGCTTTATAAATCTGTTCGCCATCGGCTTTCAGCCAGCCATCGGCAATACCAAGGACCAACCGGCCCTTCATGACGCGCTTGAAGTCGATGCCGTATTCGACGAGTTTCACCGACGGCGTCACCATACCCTTGAATTTCACTTCGCCGGTCGACAAAGCCATACCCTTGCCGGGAAGGCCGAGCCATCCGAGGAAAAACCCGGTTAGCTGCCACATGGCGTCCAGGCCAAGACATCCCGGCATGATCGGATTGCCTTGAAAATGACACGGGAAGAACCAAAGGTCCGGTTTGATATCGAATTCGGCGCGCAGATACCCTTTGTCGTATTCTCCGCCGGTTTCGGAGATATCCGTTATCCGGTCGGCCATCAGCATAGGCGGGAGAGGCAACTGTGCATTGCCGGGTCCAAACAGCTCGCCGCGGGCGCAGGCGAGCAGATCATCATAGTCGTAGCTGGAAGGCCGCTCGGTCATAAGTATCCGTTGTCTTGTCGGTCTTGCGAACCGTGTCGCGTGACCAATTGTTAGTGCGTCGTATTTTTCGTGGCGCGTCTTAACACAGGGCAACAATGTCCGAAAGATGTCAGGACACTGTGAATGGTGTCATTTTTGTCGCTGTGCGACGGAATTTAGCCATTCACGTCTATTGTCAGACCGGCGGGAGACAAACAGTAACGTTGAAAAACTTGTGCTGGGAGGGTAAGAAATGTCAGATACTGAGCCTATGACAGGTTTCTGACCGGCTATCTTAACGCAGGGTAGGCGGTTATGAATGATCGTAGGTTGATGTTTTCGGTGCGGATTCGCGGCTGATTTAAGTGGATGTGGCACAAGGCTTGCGCAAGACATCGGCATGTTTCGGGACGTGTTTTGAATGAATGAGAGTGCGGAAAATCAGTCTCCTTTGAAAGACGTCACGGAAATGCTGCGTGACGCCGGCCTGCGTCCGACCCGGCAAAGAGTAGCGCTCGCACAGATACTTTACGCTAAAGGCCAGAGACACGTTTCCGCGGAGCTTCTTCATGAAGAAGCCCTTGAGGTTAAGGTTCCGGTATCCCTGGCAACGGTCTACAACACGTTGCACCAGTTTACCGAAGCAGGGCTGCTGCGCGAAGTCGCCATCGAAGGCAACAAGACCTACTTCGACACCAACGTCAACGATCACCATCACTTCTTTATTGAAGGGGAGAACCGGGTGGTCGATATACCGGGTGACGGCCTTCGCCTCGCGGAGCTTCCGGAAGCGCCAGACGGAATGGAGATCGTCAACATCGACGTCGTCATCCGTGTGCGCCAGAAGAGTTAGTCCAGATGTAATAGTCTGAGACAGCGCCTATACTTTCCAGATTGCGCTGACCGGCTTGCTTGAAACCGATATCCGTCAGAAGCTTGGCTGAACGCATGTTCTGCGGGTCGGTGATGGCGCACAGCGTTCTCAGGTTCAGTTCTTTTTGTGCGAAATCCAGAACGGCGCGACCGGCCTCACGGGCGATCCCCTGACCACGGAAGTCCTTCAGAAAACCGTAGCCAAGATCCGGATGGGTGAGTTCCTCGCGGATGACCAAACCGCAGATGCCGACCGGCTGCTCCGTCTCTATGAGCTCAACCAGCCAAAGGCCGACCTTGTAGGTGGAAAACCGGCCAAGCACCTTCGTTTTGATATACTCTGCGGCCGCATCCTCCGTCCGCACCTCGGCGTCGGATATGAAGCGGACATAATCCGGCTCATTCAGAAGTTTCAAGTAGAATGCCGCGTCACTCGTCAAAGGCAGCCGGAACCTGAGCCGTTCGCTAAACGGAAACGGACCGCTGGGAAAACTCAAGCCTGCGGATCCTTTTCCAAGAGTGCACGGGTGCGCAGCGCGATGTCCGGGATTGCATCAAAATGCTCTTTTTCCGGGCTCTTGCACAGATCGTAGATAACGCAGCGTTTGCAATCGGGTTTGCGCGCCTTGCAAATGTAGCGGCCATGCAGAATGAGCCAATGATGCGCGTGCAGTGCGAAGTCTGGCGGCACGATCCGTTCCATCGCCTGTTCTACATCAAGCGGGGTCCTTCCAGGCGCGATACCGAGCCTGTTGCCGATCCGGAACAGATGGGTGTCTACCGCGATGGTCGGGTGGCCGAAGAAGATATTCAGCACCACATTTGCGGTTTTTCTACCGGCACCGGGCAAGCTTTCCAATGCTTCCCTATCCTCGGGCACCTCCCCGCCGTGGATGGCAATCAATTGTTCTGACAATAGAATGACGTTCTTGGCCTTGTTCTTGTAAAGGCCGATGGTCTTGATTTCCTCCCGCACCTTGTCTTCGCCGAGTGCGATCATCTTCTCCGGTGTATCGGCGATCTGAAAGAGATGCCTGGTCGCCCGGTTAACGCCGACATCGGTTGCCTGGGCCGACAGAACGACGGCCACCAGCAAAGTGTAGGCGTTGACGTAGTCGAGTTCGCCTTTTGGTTCCGGATTGTCGGCATGGAACCGTTCAAAAACACGATTGGCTTCCGCTTTCGAATAACGGGCGCGCTTCAAAACCTTGCCAGGATTGTCAACGGAAGGTGCCTTTTTCGGCGTCTTCGCCCGATTGGCTTTGGCCCTAGCCGCTGTGGAACTCTTTTCTTGGGTCATGTGCATTCTATAATCTGTGCCTATGGACCAGAACAATCCGAAACAAGAGCCGCGCAACGGGGATGAACATGAGATCCCTTTCTTCTCAGCGGTATTGACGCCCTATCGCTCGCTGGGCCCGAACGGCTTTGTGGTCTTGATGGTACTCTTTGGCGGCGTCAGCTTTGTGGCGGGTTTGCTGTTCCTGAGCATCGGGGCATGGCCTGTTTTCGGCTTTTTTGGGCTCGACGTCTTGCTTGTCTGGCTGGCGTTTAGGATGAACTACGCTTCGGCAAAGAGCTTCGAGGAAGTGGTTGTCTCCCGCGCAGAAGTGATTATCCGCAAGGTTGGGCCGCGGAAGAAACATTTGGAGTATCGTTTCAATCCCATGTGGGTCCGGCTTGCGATCTTCCGTGAAGAGGATGAGGGCGTTACGAAGATAACGCTAACCAGCCGGGGCGAAACTGTCGATATCGGCAATTTCCTTAACCCTGATGACCGCACGAGTTTTGCTGGTGCCATGGCTAATGCGCTGGCGACGGCAAGAAGGTAGTTCGCACCAGATCAGGCGATTTTTTTAACAGGTTGCTTCATGGCGAATCCGGACAAAACCAGCAGAATGAACCCGGTTCCCGATGCAACGGCGGCGGTTAGCACAACGGTTCGGTAATCGCTCGCGCTCGCAATGAATCCCATGGAGACACTTCCGATCAACCCACCGAGAAACAGGCAGTTCATGTAAAGCGCCGTCGCTCGGCCCGGCCTGTCGGGAGCGAAGCTTTGGACATAGGTGATCGCGACACCGGCGAACAAGCCGTAGTAGAGCCCTTCAAGCGCCGAGATCGCCAGAACCAATCCAATCGAATCAGCATTTGCGAAAGCGACCATCGCAGCGGAGCCCAGGACCGCGGCAGCCGATAGAACCGGCCGCACACCAATCCGGGTGGCATTCCAGGCCGACCCGAAAATCGCAAATACCTCGACGAAACATTTGATGCTAAGCGACAGGCCCGGCAGATAGGTAGGCAGGCCACGCTCCTCAACGAGGTAAAGTGCGAGAACGGGCATAAACAGGCTGTTTGTGATGACGAACATCAGGCAACAGAGAGCTGCCAGATAAAGCAGCCAGTTCACCCCATCTGGGGCCTCGGTATTCTTGCCTCGTTGCGGAGCACGGAACCCGGCAGGAACGCTGGCAAGACACAGCAAAAGCCAGCACGCGCCGAGACCGAAGGCAGCGGAAAAGGCAAGCCAAAAACCGTCTATGGCGATGATTGAGAAAGAAAGTGCAGGCCCGATCATCCAGGCGAAAGAGACTGCCATCCTGTACCAGGAGTTTGCTTTGCCCGCGTCATAGCCCTCCTGTTCCGCCGTCAGCCGGCCGAATGTGAAGGCTGCTGTTTGTCCGATGTTTGCAAGGGCCATCAAGGGAACGCCAGCAAAAATGAGCAGGGCGAAGCTGGGCGCAAGGCTCATCAGAAAACAAAAACCCAAAAAGGCGGATATGGCGATCAGCAGGACCGTTCTAACTGGGGCTCTTCGGTCCAGCCATTCTCCTGAGAACCTATTGCTGATCAGGGTCAGCGGCATCAGAAGTCCGGTGTAGATCCCGATCATCCAGGCCGGCTTTCCAAGGCCGGTTACAACAAAAAACCCCATCATCGGAATGAGGAAGGACATGCATAGGCTACCATTCAAAATGAGCAGGAAAACCTTGGCCCCCGCAACCGGGAAATCTTTGGCTGAAAGCATGGACGGCTGATCGCTTTTGGTGGGAGGAGGTCTGCAATCCGCGCCAACTTAAATTGGCCCTAAGCGCAAGTCATGCGATAGTTTTTCGATTATTCGTGACTTTTTCTATCGGAGGTAGGCTCTTGCCCAGTTTCAGATTACCCCTTTCCGGCGATGTGACCCAGGCGATCAATCCCTGGACCAATGTCTTCAAGGCGTTTGGCAGTCAGTTCGGTCTCATAAATATCAATCTCGGGCGCTCCGCCGCGCCGGAGATCGAGCAGGACATCTTGAACGAAGTCGGCAGCTATGGTCGGCAGATCGGCCGCATCGCTGAAGTCGTTGAGGTGCTGGTTGCGCGCGCGGAATTCAAGGAACCGCTGACGGACGATGAAAAGCAGGCGCTTGCCACCTTCCAGTCGATGCAGGCCGAGATTGATGAGATCAAGACATACCATGTGAACAAGGCCAACGAAGCGACAGCGTGAGGCTGCAATTCCAATACACCGGAGCCGGGCTTGGCGCTTGTTGATTTACGCTTTGTCCTTCGACATCGCTTTCAATCGGTAAAGAGCTTCTAGTGCATCGCGCGGCGTCATATCGTCCGGGTCAAGGTCCTTTACCGCTTCTGCGATCGGGTCTGGCTTGTTCTTTTCTGTTGGCGCACTGGGCACCGGCAGCGCGGCGAAGAGCGGCAATTCATCGATCAGGCTTTCAGAGGGTGCGCGCCGGTCCTGCTCCTCAAGCTGACTCAGTACCTGTTTTGACCGCTCGACCACGCTGGCCGGTAATCCGGCGAGCTTGGCTACCTGAATACCATAGGAACGATCGGCAGCACCGGGCACGATCTCGTGCAGGAAGATGACTTCGCCGTCCCATTCCTTGACCGAGACGGTCGCATTTGCGAGCCGGCCGAGCTTTGCCGACAACGCCGTCAGCTCATGATAGTGGGTGGCGAACAGGCCGCGAGACTTGTTGACTTCATGCAGGTGCTCAATCGCGGCCCAGGCGATGGAGAGGCCGTCGAACGTTGCCGTTCCGCGGCCGATTTCATCGAGAATCACCAGCGACCGGTCTCCCGCCTGATTGAGGATCGCCGCCGTTTCAACCATTTCCACCATGAAGGTGGAGCGGCCGCGCGCCAGATCATCTGCTGCACCTACCCGTGAAAACAGCCGGTCCACGAGGCCGATATGCGCGCTATCCGCAGGAACGAAGGCCCCCATCTGAGCAAGAACGGTAATCAGCGCATTCTGGCGCAGAAACGTCGACTTACCGGCCATGTTCGGCCCGGTGATTAACCAGATCTGGCCGTTTTCATGGGCGTCTTGCGGACCAAGATCGGAATTGTTGGCGACGAACGCTTCGCCACCCGATTTCCGTAGGGCCTGCTCGACGACGGGATGCCTGCCCCCCTCGATCTTGAAGGACCGGCTTTCGTCGACCAGTGGGCGGGTGAGATTATCTTCCTGGGCCAGTTTAGCCAGAGCCGCGGAAACATCGATGATGGCAAGTCCATGAGCGGCCGCCTTGATGGCCTCGCTCGCATTCAGGACCGCAGACGACAGCCGGTCGAAGATTTCCATCTCGATTGCCTGGGACCGCTCGCCCGCGCTGGCGATTTTCGATTCCAGATCCGCCAGTTCAGTGGTGGTGAAGCGCATCGCGCCGGCCATTGTCTGGCGGTGGATAAAGCGGCCTGGGTCACCCGTCAATTTGTCGGACTGTGCCGTTGGCGCTTCGATGAACCAACCGAGAATGTTGTTATGTTTGATCTTCAGCGACCGGACGCCGAGTTCCTCGGCAAGATCGGCCTGGAGCTTGGCAATCACCTTGCGGCTTTCGTCGCGCAGGGCGCGCAATTCATCCAGGTTGCTGTCATAGCCGCCCGCAATGAAACCGCCATCGCGTTTTAAGAGGGGCGGATCTTCCTTGATTGCCGAGGTTAGTTCTTCGCCAAGATGATGAGGGGCTTGCTCGAGACTGGCGCAGGCAGCTGCGATTTCTGCCGGGGCCGGTTCCGAAATCGTATCAATCTGGTTTCGGACTTCCTTGGCGGAACGTAGCCCTTCGGCAATCGCCAGAATGTCTCTTGGGCCGCCGCGATTGAGTGCAATCCGTGACAGGGCCCGGGCCATGTCAGGAGCGCTCTTCAGCGTTTGCCGCAGGCTTTCGCGTGGCATCTCCGCTGCCAACAGGAAGGCCACCGCGTCCTGGCGGCGGGCGATTTGCCTGGCATCGAACAGCGGGCCGGACAGCCGGCTTGCCAGAAGCCGGGAGCCGCTTGCAGTGATAGTCTTGTCGATGGCGGCAAGCAGGCTGCCCTGTTTTTCCCCGGAAAGCGTACGCGTCAGTTCCAGGTTGGCCCGCGTTGCCGGATCGATGAGCATTCTTCCCGAAACAGTTTCGTGCACTGGAGGGTCGAGCGGCGGACGTTCGCCAAGCTGCGTCTTTTCGATGTAGGCGAGAATACCAGCGGCGGCGGATAGTTCTGCGCGGCTGAAGGAACCGAATCCATCCAGCGTTCTGACGCCGAAATATTGTGCAAGCCGGTCGGCGGCGGTTGCCCCGTCGAAAAAGGCGCGGGGTACCGGTGACAAGGCAGCGCCAATGTCTTCGACGATCTGGCGGAGTTCGGCTTCTTGCAGAAGGCCGTCGGCCAGAATCAGTTCACGTGGTGCAATCTGGGCCAGATCGGCGGGCAGCCGCTGCTGGTCAGTCTCCGAGACCTGGAACGATCCGGTGGATATGTCGATCCAGGCAAGACCAAACGCCGCACTGTCGGATAGCGAACCGCTTTTAAGCCGCGTGAGGCCTAGAAGGAAGTTGTTGGCACCTGCGTCAAGCAGCCGGTCCTCTGTAATTGTTCCGGGCGTAACCAATCGGATGACATCGCGGCGAACGACGGATTTCGATCCGCGCTTCTTGGCCTCGGCGGGATCCTCCGTCTGCTCGCACACAGAAACCCGGTGCCCAAGCGCGATCAGTTTTTGCAGGTAGTCATCTGCGGCATGAACCGGTACGCCGCACATCGGGATATCTTCGCCCAGATGCTTGCCGCGTTTTGTCAGGGTTATGCCAAGCGCGCGCGAGGCGACTTCCGCGTCTTCAAAGAACAGCTCGTAAAAGTCGCCCATCCGATAGAACAAGAGGCTATCGGGATTTGCCGTCTTGATTTCGATGAACTGGGCCATCATCGGCGTGACTTTGCCGTCCACCGGAGCCTTCTTTTGCACGTTCCCGTCTGTCATGGGCTCACATCTAGCAAACCATCCATCCTTTGGATGAGCAGAGTTTTCACCCGACGCCTTGAGCGGGCATTTTTCCGGGGATAAGGTCGTCCCCAATTCAGGCAAAATCGCCGAACCACGAGGAAACGCCCACCATGTCCGCCAAGAATCCGTCTTCGAAGACTTCCGTCAGTTTTACTGATCAGGAAGCGCTCAACTTTCACCAGGAAGGGCGGCCGGGCAAGCTGGAAATCACCCCGACCAAGCCGATGGCGACCCAGCGCGATCTGTCGCTCGCCTATTCCCCGGGCGTTGCCGTTCCGGTACTGGCCATCGCCGATGATCCAAGCCGGGCGTATGACTACACGACGCGCGGCAACCTTGTGGCGGTGATCTCCAATGGTTCGGCGATCCTTGGACTCGGAAATCTTGGTGCGCTGGCCTCCAAACCGGTAATGGAAGGCAAGTCGGTTCTGTTCAAGCGTTTTGCCGATGTCGATTCCATCGATCTGGAAGTCGATACGCAGGATGTCGATGAATTCGTCAATGCTGTCCGCTATCTCGGCCCGTCTTTTGGTGGCATCAATCTGGAAGATATCAAGGCGCCGGATTGTTTCATCATTGAGCAGCGCTTGCGCGAGTTGATGGACATTCCAGTGTTCCATGACGATCAGCACGGCACGGCGATTATCGCGGCAGCAGGGCTGTTCAATGCGTTGCATCTGACAGACCGGGACATCAAGGAAACGAAAGTCGTCTGCAATGGTGCCGGAGCGGCTGGCATTGCCTGCATCGAACTCGTCAAGGCGATGGGCATTCCCCATGAGAATGTCATTCTGTGTGATACCAAGGGCGTGATCTACAAGGGCCGCGCCGAGGGCATGAACCAGTGGAAGTCGGCGCATGCGGTCGAAACGGACGCCCGCTCGCTTTATGACGCGTTAAAGGGTGCGGACGTGTTTCTAGGCGTTTCGGTGAAGGGAGCCCTGACGCCCGACATGCTGCGCGCCATGGCGCCAAACCCGATCATTTTCGCCATGGCCAATCCGGATCCGGAAATAACCCCGGAAGAAGCGGCGGGCGTGCGCGATGATGCCATTGTCGCGACCGGCCGCTCCGACTATCCGAACCAGGTCAATAATGTGCTTGGGTTCCCGTATATTTTCCGCGGCGCGCTCGATGTTCACGCAACCACCATCAATGACGAAATGAAGGTCGCCTGCGCAAGGGCGCTGGCAGAGCTTGCCCGGGAAGAAGTGCCGGATGAAGTGGCGGCCGCTTATCGGGGCAAACGGCCCAAATTCGGCCCGGAATACATCATCCCGGTGCCGTTCGATCCCCGTCTGATCCATACGATTCCGCCGGCGGTTGCCCAGGCGGCGATGGATTCGGGAGTTGCCAAGCGGCCGATTGTCGACATGGATGCCTACCGGCAGCAATTGTCGGCTCGCCGCGATCCCGTCGCCGGAACCTTGCAACGGATCTTCTCCAAGGTCCGCGAGTTGCCGAAACGCGTTGTATTTGCCGAGGGCGAGGAAGAACCAGTCATCCGCGCTGCCGCCAGTTTCGTCAGCCAGGGCCTTGGCGAAGCAATCCTGATTGGCCGGGAAGGTGAAATCAAATCGATGGCTGAACAGGCGGGCGTCGATATCGATCGCTCGGGAATAACCATTCAAAATGCCCGCTTGTCCGACCGTTCCAGCGACTACGCCCAGTATCTCTATGCGCGCTTGCAGCGGAAAGGTTATCTGCTGCGGGATTGTCAGCGCATGGTCAACAATGACCGGAACTATTGGGGCGCGATCATGGTGGCACGCGGTGACGCCGATGCGATGGTCACCGGTTTGACCCGGAACTACTCGGTTGCTCTCGACACCGTGCGCGCCTGTGTTGATACCAAGCCGGGGCACAGGGTGATCGGGGTGTCGCTTGCCTTGGCGCGCGGCCGCACGGTGCTGATCGCAGATACTGCCGTACATGACATGCCAACAGCGGAAGAACTCGCGGATATCGCCGAGGAATCCGCGCATGTTGCCCGCAAGCTCGGCTATGAGCCGCGCATAGCCATGCTGGCCTATTCCACGTTCGGCCATCCACGCGGAGAGCGTTCCGAGAAAGTGATCGAGGCTGTCCAGATCCTCGACCGCCGCCGGGTTGATTTCGAATATGACGGCGAAATGGCTGCCGATGTTGCTCTCAACATGGACCGCATGGCCGCCTATCCTTTCTGCCGTCTGACGGGTCCGGCGAACGTTCTCATCATGCCGGCCTTCCACTCCGCATCGATCTCCACAAAGATGCTGCAGGAGCTTGGCGGGTCCACGGTCATTGGCCCGCTGCTCGTCGGGTTCGACAAGTCAATACAGATTGTCCCGATCGGCGCCAAAGACAGCGACATCGTCAATATGGCAGCGATTGCGGCCTTTAATGTGACGTGATCACGAGCTGAGTTGGCCGGCGCGGATATTCCTATTTTTGCTCTTAATTCCGCGCTTAGGGGGTTGGACATGGCTTTGCTCGATCTGCATGGCCACGTAGACCCACGTATCGCTTGAGACTTTCTGCAGATAACCAGCCTTGCCTCGTTCCCATCTCAGGGATGAAGGTCCAAATCTGCGGTCTGTCGACCGAAGAATCCATGAAAACCGTGCGTAGAGCGGGCGGACAAAACCGGGTTGGTGATTTACCGAAGAGTTTGCGCTACGTGAGCCTCGGTCAGGCCAACAAGACCGACGCATGTTGTGTTGTCCGGGTGTGTTTTTGAGGCAGAAGGCGATGTGTATTGCGATGATCGCTCTACATAAGTAAAATCATCAATATTTGCGACTTTATTGGGCAAGAAATGGCCGAAATCGGTGTTTTCAGTCGGAAAAATAGGCAAAAATAACTATTTTGATCTGCCGCAACGCATGCTGCACAGTTGATTGGCAACCTCCTTCCAGAATTGGGAGGCCTCCAGCTCACCCACACTGAATAGTTCTGACGCACGGAGTTCGGATTCTCTCGATGCTTGTTCGCCAAAACGATCAATCATGCGGGCTGCGGCCGCTTGAATTTTGTTTTTTTGTTCCAAAGCGCGACCGTTTTTCCGAGTTTGCGGCAATGTCAATTGAGAACCGAAGCGGCCCGGCGTCATTGACCTTTGTTAATCGTCCAATTGGGGAATAGAGACAGAAATGGACAAACTTGTTGTCAATAAAACAACTGGCAAAAAGTTAAACATGCTAAGTTGCCGCTACTGTCCCAAGCGGCAGAACACTGAATGGTGTGAGCTGACAGACATAGAACTATCCGAATTCGATACTGCAAAGAAAAGCCGCATATATCAACCCGGAGAGGTGCTTTTTCACCAGGGTGATGACCCGAATGGCCTCTATTGCATTCGTGAAGGCCTGGTTGGCGAACGTAGGGTCAATTCAGAAGGATCTTCGGTACTGGTCCGCTTGAACTATCCTGCCACGACGCTGGGATATCGCGAGTTTTTGGCGAAATCGGAATATCAGAATACGGCTGAAGCGCTTCAGGAAAGCCGGATTTGCTATATCAACAAAGCTGCGGTCTCGACCGCCTTGAGGTCAAACCCATCTCTTAGCCAGCATTTTCTGAAACGCAGCCTGAGCGATCTGCAGAAGACCGAGGACAATTACATTGTCGCGATGAATGCCAGTATCCGCAACCGTCTTCTGCATATCCTTCTTGTTCTCTATGAGCGGTATGGCCGAATTGATGAGACGGGTAACTACTGCCTGGAGATCCCGATCGCACGGAGTGATCTGGCGTCCCTCATCGGCACAGGACCGGAAACGATTTCCAGAGCCATTCGAAAACTTCAGGACGACAAGTTGGTCAAGTTCGATGGCCGGATGGCGTATTTCGATGATCTCGACGCTATCTACGACGAGATCGCCTTGGTCGCGTGATGGCAACCGGACCTCTAGGCGTTGGCGAACGAGCGAGGGACAAACGCAAAACTATAGAAGATATCGCTGCCAGTATGAGGGATTGAGGCCGGCCTATCCGGCGAACTCCGCTGCTACTTCTTTTTTGACTTTCCAGACGCACCCCGCCATATCTCGTTCCCATGTCAGAGATAAAAGTCAAAATCTGCGGTCTATCGACAGAAGAGACCATGGAAACCGCGCTGGAAGCGGGGGCGGACATGATCGGGTTGATGTTTTTCCCGAAAAGTCCGCGCCATGTGAGCCTCAGCCAGGCCAGCAAGCTTGCCGATATGGCGCGCGGCAAGGCAGAAATTGTTGCGGTCACGGTCAATATGGATCTGGACGGATTGTCGAGAATCAGGGAACTGGTCGGCCCGGATACAATCCAGTTTCATGGCGAAGAACCGGTGGAATCCTGTGCGGCCGCCAAAGTCATGCACGGAACACGGATCATGAAGGCCGTTCCGGTTTCCGAGGCAGCCGACCTCGAGCTGGCGCATTACTATGCCAGTGTCTGCGACTCCATTCTGTTCGATGCCAAGCCGCCCGCCGGCTCAGATCTGCCGGGCGGCAATGGCGTCTCCTATGACTGGACGCTTCTGAAAGGCCTTGACCTTGCAAAGCCCTTCATGCTTTCGGGAGGCCTTCATCCCGGCAACGTTTCCGATGCCATCCGGCAAAGCGGGGTGAGCGCGGTGGATGTGTCCTCCGGCGTAGAACGGGAAAAGGGCGTAAAGGACAATGACCGCATTCGCGCCTTCATGGCTGCCGTGCGGTCTGCCTCAAACGAGATCTTGGGAGTATCGGCGTGAACACCATGGCGAACAGCATCCGGACCGGACCGGACGAACGCGGCCATTTCGGCATTTTCGGCGGGCGGTATGTCGCCGAAACCCTGATGCCGCTGATCCTCGATTTGGAAGAGCACTATAAGGCTGCCAAGAACGACCCGGCTTTTACCGAGGAAATCGGGTCGCTCAACACGCATTATACCGGGCGTCCCTCGCCGCTCTATTTCGCGGAACGGCTGACCGAGCACCTCGGCGGTGCGAAGGTCTACTTCAAGCGCGATGAACTGAACCACACCGGCTCCCACAAGATCAACAATTGCCTGGGCCAGATCCTGCTTGCCAAACGCATGGGCAAGACCCGGATCATTGCGGAAACCGGAGCCGGCCAGCACGGCGTTGCCACCGCGACCGTCTGCGCCCGCTTCGGCCTTCCATGCGTGGTCTATATGGGCGCGACCGATGTCGAAAGGCAGAAGCCGAACGTCTTCCGCATGAAGCTGCTTGGCGCGGAGATCGTTCCGGTGACCGCCGGCGCGGGTACGCTGAAGGATGCGATGAACGAAGCGCTGCGCGATTGGGTGACCAATGTCGCAGACACGTATTATCTAATCGGCACTGCCGCAGGTCCCCATCCCTATCCTGAGATGGTTCGCGACTTTCAGTCGGTGATCGGCAAGGAGCTACGGGAGCAAATGATGGAGGCCGAAGGCCGTCTTCCCGATGCGCTGGTGGCGGCTGTCGGCGGCGGGTCGAACGCCATTGGCCTTTTCCACCCGTTCCTCGATGATGCGGACGTGAAGATCTACGGCGTGGAAGCGGGCGGACGCGGCCTGACGGGAGAAGACCATTGCGCCTCGCTGAATGCAGGCAAGCCCGGCGTTCTTCATGGCAACCGTACTTACCTCCTGCAGGATGACGACGGACAGATTTTCGAAGGCCATTCGATTTCGGCAGGCCTCGATTACCCGGGCATCGGGCCGGAGCATTCCTGGCTGAAGGATATCGGCCGCGTTGACTATGTTCCTGTTATGGATGACGAGGCGCTGGACGCATTTCAGCTTCTGACCCGGATTGAGGGCATAATTCCCGCGCTTGAACCGGCGCACGCGCTGGCACAGGTGGTGAAACTGGCGCCGACGATGGATAAGGATCAGATCCTGGTCATGAACCTGTGCGGGCGAGGCGACAAAGATGTCTTCGCTGTCGGGCAAATGCTTGGCTTCGATCTCTGAGCTTAGCCGGGTCTTGATGATATTTTTCAGCGGCCGGTTTTCCGGCCGTTGTTGTTAGAATCAATCGGGATTGGTGTTTGCTCCAACCGGTGCGATTTCGAATACAGTTTTTAAAAAAATCTGGCGCTGCCGTGCATCCATTTGCTGCGGGCCGAAAGTCTGTTCCGTCGATCCGGGACCGGCGGTGTCAGCTTGTTCTTCGGTTCCGGACGGATTCAAAACATATTTTTTCAGTTTATTCAGGAGACCGGACGCGTGATCCGGAGGGTCTGGTTCAAAAAGAGAGTAGGCCATGGTGCGTGCTTCTTTGTTGTTGGCGGCGACGGGGCTTGTACCAATCAATATAGAAGCGCACGGAGTGCGGTTCAAGTCGTTTGTGTGGGCAGTGCACAAGAAGCGGGCACACATCTATTATCATGCACATATTGAAATCAGATGAAGCTTCCTACGCAGTGAATGCACTGCTGCTATGCAACATGATTGATTGTGTTGCAGCAAAATCGGCCTATTTTTTCGGCAACCAAATTAAGCGGGCGATTCACCCGCGGCCGAGACCGATGAAAGGATTCCATCATGGCCACCACGTCACATTTTTCCGTCGCCGACCAAATTCATGACGCGATCGTCTCCTTTGCAAATTCAATCAATCAGATGTTCACCGAATTCAGCAAGGCCCGCGCTGCGGCAGCCATGTATGAAGAACTCTCCGGCCTGACCGATGAACAACTGGACGACATGGGTCTGAAGCGCGACAAGCTCGCCCGCAAGATCTACTCCGACTTCTACAAGTAAGATTTCGGACCGCGAACGGACGGCGATTTTATCGGGCGCCGGCTTTCGTGGATTGACATCGGGCCACCCTGCCCCCTACATCCGGCCCAATCGGAACGCGGCAAAACCGCGTTCCATGCCTACGCAGGGAAGCAAAGATGCCGGAAACACGGATCGACCGAAGGTTCAGGAAATGCCGGGACGCGGGACGTCCGGCGCTGGTGACATTCATTACAGCGGGCGATCCCGATCTTGCGACGTCGCAGAACATCCTGAACGCGCTTCCGGAGGCTGGTGCCGACGTAATCGAACTCGGGATGCCGTTTTCCGATCCGATGGCCGAAGGCATTCCAATACAGCTTGCCAACCAGCGAGCGTTGGCGGCAGGCCAGACCATGAACAAGACCCTGGACATGGTGCGCGCCTTTCGCAAGTCCGATCAGGACACGCCGATCGTGTTGATGGGCTACTACAATCCAATCTACATCCGGGACCCCAAGGCGTTTGTTGCCGAAGCAAAGGGAGCCGGCGTCGACGGATTGATCATCGTCGATATTCCGCCCGAAGCCGACGACGAACTCTGTCTCCCGGCGCTTGAAGCCGGCTTGAACTTCATCCGCCTTGCGACGCCGACCACAGACGACAAGCGTTTGCCCGCCGTTCTGGCGAATACGTCCGGTTTCGTCTACTACGTGTCGGTGACCGGTATCACCGGGGCCGCAATCGCCGATACCGGTGCCGTGGCCGCAGCGGTTTCGCGTATCAAAGGTCACACTGAATTGCCGGTTGCTGTCGGGTTCGGTGTCAAGACGGCTGAACATGCGGCGACCATCGGCAAGGATGCGGATGGTGTTGTGGTCGGCTCGGTTCTTGTGAATGCGGTGCGCGACAGCCTTGATGACAACGGCAACGCCACCGGCGCCACGGTTGGCGCGGTATCCGCGCTGGTCGCCGATCTTGCCAAAGGTGTTGCCCGGGCCCGCACGGCCACTGTTTGACCGCACTTCGTTGCCAAGAATAGGTTAAACTGGGCAACGTCACTTAGTATCAATGAAACGGACACCTCTGTCGTGAACTGGATCAACTCACTCGTACGGCCGAAAATTCGCGATCTCTGGAAGAAGCGCGAAGTCCCGGAGAACCTCTGGATCAAATGCCCTGAAACCGGGGAAATGGTGTTCCACCGGGATCTGGAAGCCAATTTCTGGGTTGTCCCCGCGTCCGGACACCATATGCGCATGCCGGCGTTGAGACGTCTGGAGATGTTTTTTGATGGCGGTAACTACACGCGCCTGGAAACACCCGATGTGACCGCGGATCCGCTCAAGTTCCGCGACACCAAGCGCTATACGGACCGGTTGAAAGAAAACCGCGCAAAGACTGGCGAGCAGGATGCCGTCCTCGTTGCGCAGGGCGAAGTCAACGGCATGGATTTCACCGCTGCTGTTCAGGATTTCGCCTTCATGGGCGGGTCGCTTGGCATGGCCGCGGGTGAAGCCATTTTGATAGGCATGCAAAGGGCAGTCGAAGACAAAACCCCGTTCGTGCTGTTTGCCGCTTCCGGCGGTGCACGCATGCAGGAAGGCATATTGTCCCTGATGCAGATGCCGCGCACCACGGTCGGCATTCAATTGCTGCGAGAGGCCGGGCTGCCATATATCGTTGTTCTGACCAATCCGACCACCGGTGGCGTCTCCGCTTCCTATGCCATGCTTGGCGATGTGCATATTGCTGAACCGGGCGCACAAATCGGGTTTGCCGGGCGCCGCGTGATCGAACAGACCATCCGGGAAAAACTCCCTGAAGGTTTTCAGAGCGCCGAGTACCTGCTTGAGCACGGCATGGTCGACATGGTCGTCAGGCGGCATGACCTGAAAGATACAATCGCCCGCCTTGGTGCCATTCTAATGAAAAAAGACATCTCGCTACCGAACATGGCCCTGCCGGCACCTGAAGAGGTGATCGACGATCCGGTAGAAGAGATTGAGACGGCAGCGCAGTAAGCCCGTCCTTCCGCCTACCCACCGGCAAAGCATTCTCAATGCGACATATGCCCGGCCAATAGTGACGGGCTTGTTGCACGGGCGGTCGCTTTCTCCTAAGGAGCAAAAAACTGTTGGGGAACTCCCCGGAGCGCGCCTTGGACCAAATAACTAAAATCATGGACCGGCTTCTGGCTTTGCATCCCAAGGAGATTGATCTCTCCCTCGGGCGGATGGAGCGGCTGCTGGAAGCGCTTGGCAGGCCGCAGGACCGCGTGCCGCCAGTCATTCATATTGCCGGAACAAACGGCAAGGGGTCTGTCACGGCAACCTTGCGGTCGATCCTGGAGGCATCCGGCAAGCGCTGCCATGTCTACACATCACCCCACCTGGTCTCCTTCAACGAGCGAATTCGTTTGGGCTCGACTGGCCGGTATGTCACCGACGAACTGCTCTATGACGCGCTGTTCCGCTGCGAAGAGGCCAATGGCGGGGCGGAAATCACCTTTTTCGAGATCACCACAGCCGCCGCGTTCCTGCTTTTTTCCGAACAACCCGCTGATATTCTGCTTCTTGAAGTCGGACTTGGTGGCCGGCTCGATGCGACCAATGTGATCGACACACCACTGGCAACCGTGATCACCCCGGTCTCGATGGATCACGAGAAGTTCCTCGGCGGGGATCTTGAGAGCATCGCTGCAGAAAAGGCGGGCATCATCAAGCCCCAGGTTCCGGTTGTCTCGTCCGCTCAAGGCAACGAGGCTCTGAGAGTCCTCGAGCGAACTGCAGCTCGCAGCCGCTCGCTATTGCAGGTCTATGGGCAGGATTTCGTCGGCCAGCCGGATCAAGGGCGCATGAGCTTTCAGAATGAGCAGGAACTGATTGATCTGCCTATGCCCGCCTTGAAAGGGGCGCACCAGATTGAGAATGTCTGCATCGCGCTGGCGGCACTCAAGGTTGCGCAACTGTGGCCCGGAGCCGATGTCGTCGCCAACGGTTTGAAGTCGGTCAACTGGCCTGGGCGGCTGCAGCCGATTACTCACGGAGCAATACTGGACAAATTGCCTTTTGGGACAGAGCTTTGGCTCGATGGCGGGCATAATCCGGGAGCCGGCATTGCAGTGGCCCGGTTCATGGGCGAGCAGGAAGAGCGCACACCGCGCCCGCTCTACATGATCTCCGGCATGCTTACCACGAAGGACCCGGTCGGGTTCTTCCGTCCCTTCGATGGGCTCGTCCGGCATGTCTTAACAGTACCGATTTCAACCTCTGTCACAGCGCGCGAACCTGACGACCTTGCCGAATTGGCCGGTGCCGCAGGGATTGCAGCAACGGCGTTTCCGACATTGGACGCGGCCATCGATGATGTTGTAGCGTCAGCCGAAAAGGACGGCGAACCACCGCGCGTACTGATCTGCGGATCGCTGTATCTGGTGGGCGAAGTCCTTGCATTGAGCGGAATGGCACCGGAATAGCTTGTCCCTTCCGCCGGATCTTCGGATTGGGAGGAAGTTATGCTGCATTTCGGGCGTTCTGTTCACCACTTGGCTAAGGTGGCAGTTCTGTCCGCTGCAATGACTGTGTTTTCGGTATGCGCATTCGGCCTCTCCGATCAGTATGAAACGGGGCCCGAGCAAGACCCCGCCGTCTTGTTGGGCGATCGGGAGTATGGGCCCGGATATGCGGTCCTGGGTCCGGTGCGCAGCGACGGATTTCTGCGGCTTTACAGTGTTCAGACCGAGGCCGGGATCGAGCGAATTTCCGGCGATGGCCTACTGGACGTCAGACTGGCCGAATTGCGCGCAATCACCTTGCTCAGGCAGCTTGCCGATGAAACCGGGCTGGTCGATACATTGAAAGAGGCAGCATCGAAGCCGGTTGAGCTTATTGACGGTGCGATTGATCAACCGGTGGAAACCGCGCGCAATACGGTTTCTGGTGTTGGGCAGATGTTTTCACGCCTGAGAAAGGGCGTCGGCGCTGCCGTGACCGGGCAATCGGTTTCGCCGGCAGAGTTGGCTGGGGCGATTTCCGGTCATGCTCAAGCACGGCGCGAACTGGCGCTAGAACTCGGAGTTGATCCGCATACAACAGACCAGGAGTTGGCGGATTTGCTGGATGCTCTGGCCGGCGTTGACTTGCCGGTTGGGTCTGATCCCGGCACAAAAGACCTCCGGGCAGGCGGGTTCGAATTGCCCGATGATTTTCATGCGCTGCTGGTCGAAAGCAACGAGCAAGAACTGGCCGTGCGGACGGAAAAGGTTCTGACCAGCTACGGAATGGATCGGGAAACAATCGCCGTCTTATTGCGGAACGAGCACTATACCCCGACCGAACGGATGGCACTGGCCATGCGTCTGGACGCAATGGCGTCGGTAGACGGCCTTGAAAACCTCGTTTTGCATGGGTCAAGGGCCGACAGCCGCGACATTGCCTATTTCGAACTGCGCAGGGCAGTCCTCCTGGAAACCTACCACCGGCGGGTTTCGGCGCTTGGCAGCATTCGGGATGTGAATGGTGTTCTGATCGCCCTTCGCCGAGATGGTCTTGCAGCGGTTGTCCTCCCGCTGGACATGTTCGCCTGGAACGAGGCAGCAGGACGTACTTTTTCTTCTATTTTTGAAGGTCTTGCGTCGCTCCCCTTTCCGCCGGTCGGAACGGACTTTCTGATGACCGGCGATATCACGCCGGTGTCCGCCGAACGACTGGCGTCTTTTGGTTGGGAAATCACTTCCAACTTTCCGATGCCGGAAGACAGTCTGATTTATTGAACCGTTTCAATCTCTTCCAGTACCGGGCCGGAGAGGCCGGTTTCCCAGCCGAGAATGGCCCGCTTGCGGGTTAGACCCCAGTGGTAGCCGCACAAATTACCGGTTTTGCCAAGCACCCGGTGACAGGGAACCACGAAGGAGATCGGGTTCCGTCCGACGGCCGTTCCGACGGCCCGTGAGGCGCTGGGCTTTCCGAGCGTATCGGCGATATCGGAGTAGGTCGTCATCCGCCCCATCGGAATTTTAAGTAGCGTCTGCCAGACGCGGATTTCGAAATCGGTACCGATCAGGACCACATTCAGGGGGGTGTCCTCCTGCCACAAGTGCGGATCGAACACCCTCTTTGCGAACGGTCCCGTGACCTCAAGGTTCTCCTCGAACTTTGCAGCGGGCCATCGGTTGCACATGTCCTCCAATGCTGCCGGTTCCTCGCCCGGGTCGGCGAACCCAAGACCGGCAAGACCTTTATCGGTCGACATGATCAAAACATTTCCGAACGGCGAAGGATGGAATCCGTATTGAACGGTCAGACCGGCACCCCGATTGCGATACTCTCCCGGCGTCATGGCTTCGTGGGTGACGAAGAGGTCGTGCAAGCGGGCCGGGCCGGACAGGCCGACCTCGAAAGAGGCATCTAAAACGCTCGCTGAATCGCGCAAGAGGGCTTTCGCGTGATCCAGAGTGATCGCTTGAAGGAATTGCTTTGGGGTGAGGCCCGCCCAGCGCGAGAATACGCGCTGAAGCTGGATTGGTTGCATGCCCAGCTCGCTGGCCAAGTCGGAAAGGTCGGGCTGATCGCGCCACGAGCGTGTAATCCGTTCCAGCGTCTTGCGCACCACCGAATAGTGCTCTCCCGCTTCCTCGCCAACGGCGATCGGCTGCGGTTCGGGCATAAGGCTGTTTGGGTCGATTGTCTTGGTCATCTTCAGGGCCATTGTCTTGATCTGGTCCGAGTTTAGGTCCCGATCCGCCAGTTTGCGACCCGATTTGCGAGCTGAAACATCAGCCCCAATTGATTCTACTTCTGAAGGTCGCTTGGTGCGGCCGGGCTCTTGCGGGTGCTGAGCAAAAGATTGCTCTCGCTGGCCGCGATCCCGTCAATCATCCGGATCCGGTTAAGCGCATCGTCGAAGCTCGCAAGGTCGTGCGTGGCGATATCCAGGACCAGGTCCCATTCGCCGTTTGTCGAATGAATCGCCCGTACTTCCGTCATGGCGCTGATTTTCCGGATGGCGGGTTCGGTATTCCGTCCGGAGATTTGCACGAGCATGATTGCGCGAATGGGAAGATCCAGCCAGTCATCGCGCAGAATTGCGGTAAATCCCAGAATGTCACCGTTTTCGATCAGCCGTTCCAAACGCGCACGAACCGTCGAGCGGGTGACTTTTAGGTCTCCTGCCAGAGCGGATACCGATTTTCGGCCATCCGAGCGCAGCATCGAGATGAGATGAAGATCAAGATCGTCCATTTGATCATTTTGCGCAATTAGACTGATCAAAATGATAAGTTAATTAGACATTTCGGTCAATTACCCGGATTTACTCCGCCATCCGGTCTCCTGCATTATTTGTTTCAAACGAAACCAACCGCGAATCGCAGGGAGGATTTTCGCGTTATCAGACAGGATTTTAATTATGTCGTTAGGAACTACGGTCGCGCTGATTGGTGCGCCGCTGGAAGAAGGTTGCGGCCGTCGCGGCTGTCTTATGGGTCCGGATGCATTGCGGTCGGCAGGTATCGCTGAAATGCTCACCGATCTGGGCCACAAAGTCATCGATCACGGCAACATAACGCCTGAAGCGCTTGAACCGATCACACCGCCCTTTCCGGCACTCAAAAACTACACGAAGATCGCGGCCTGGACCCGGGCGCTTTACGCTTGTGCCGGAACCGTGGCCACCCGGAACGTATTCCCGATCTACATGGGCGGTGATCATGCGATGTCACTCGGGACTGTGGCCGGGCATGCAGCGGCCGCCGCAGACGTTGGCCGCCCGCTTTTTGTCCTCTGGCTGGACGCTCATTCAGATTTTCATACGCTGGAAACCACCCAGAGCGGCAATCTGCATGGAACACCGCTGGCCTATGTGTGTGGTCTGCCCGGGTTCGAAGACTTTATGGGCGCTCCGGTCAAGCATGTTGTGCCGTTCAAGAATGTGGAGATTCTCGGTGTCCGCTCCATTGATCCGGAAGAACGGTCCTTTTTGCGCCGGTATGGCGTTGGCGTCAGCGATATGCGCAGCATCGACGAGACCGGCATCCCGGCACTGCTGGGGCCGTTCCTCGATCGTGTGCGCGCAGCCAAAGGCCTGCTTCATGTGAGCTTCGATCTGGATTTTCTCGATCCTGACATTGCACCTGCCGTCGGGACGACGGTGCCGGGCGGCGCGACGTTCCGCGAGGCGCATCTGGTTATGGAAATGCTGCACGACAGCGGCCTCGTTACGTCGCTCGACCTCGTTGAACTCAATCCATTTCTCGACGAACGCGGTAAATCCGCACGGCTGTTGGTCGATCTGGTTAGCAGTCTGTTCGGGCGCCGCGTTTTTGATCGTCCGACGAGAAGTTACTGAGGAGCCCCAAATGGAACAACGCATAGCAAATCTTCAACCGTCCCAGCGTGCCATGGTGCCCTTCGTCAGTGTTGATGACATGATGCGCAATGTGCAGGCCATTGGTGTCGGTACCTTCTTGCGCGGCCTTGCCGAATACATCGAGGAAGACTTCCTGCGCTGGGATAGCTTCGACAAGAAGCCGCGCATTCCGGCACACGCACCGCAGGGTGTGATCGAACTCATGCCGACGAGTGATGGACGGACTTTCGGATTCAAGTATGTGAATGGCCATCCGGGAAACACCCGCGACGGGCTTCAGACAGTAACCGGTTTCGGTGTTCTATCGGACCTAAGCACCGGCTATCCGCTGCTTTTCACCGAAATGACCATCCTGACGGCCCTCAGAACGGCAGCAAACTCGGCCCTGGCGGCGAAGTATCTGGCGCGGAAGGGTTCAAAAACCATGGCCGTCATTGGAAACGGTGCCCAATCTGATTTTCAGTGCCTGGCGTTCAAGGAATTGCTCGGTATCGACGCGATCCGCGCCTATGACGTGGAACCGGCGGCTAGCCAACGGCTGGCACGCAACATGGCGGGCAGCGGATTGAACGTGGTGATCTGCGCTTCACCAGAAGAAGCGCTTGAAGGCGCGGAAATCGTTACCACAGTGACGGCCGACAAGAAGAACGCCACGGTTTTGAGCGACAATATGGTCGGCTCAGGTCTGCACATCAACGCTGTCGGCGGCGATTGCCCGGGCAAGACCGAGCTTCATCGGGATATCCTTCTGAGGTCCGATATCTTTGTTGAGTACCCGGATCAGACCCATATCGAAGGCGAGTTCCAGCAGCTTTCCCGCGATCACCCGGTAACCGAACTTTGGCAGGTCTATGCGGGCAAGGCTGAAGGCCGGACGTCCGACCGTCAGATTACGTTATTCGACAGCGTTGGATTTGCCGTGGAGGACTTTGCCGCGTTGAGATTTGTGCACGATATCTTGCCGCGCACCGGTCATTTCGAGGATCTGGACTTGCTTGCCGACCCGGACGATCCCCGGGACCTTTACGGCATGATCCTGCGCTCAGCAGCGCATGGCGGCAACAAGGCCGCCTGAAGCCGCGCGGTTATGCTGGTTCCAGCGCCGCTTCGATTTCAAGGATAACGGCTTCTGCCGCTTCGCGCGGATCCTCTGCGCGGTTGATGGGGCGACCGACCACGAGATAGTCGCTGCCTGCGCGGATGGCGTCGCCCGGCGTCATGATCCGGCGCTGATCGCCGCTCGCCGATCCTGCCGGACGGATACCCGGAGTGATGATGACCAGTTCGCCGTTCAAAGCACTGCGCGCGCGGGTCGCCTCGGTTGCGGCACAAACAATCCCACCCATGCCGGATGATTTGGCATCTTGAGCGCGGGCCAGCACAAGGTCCGTCAAAGGTCCGCTATACCCTGCATCGGTCAGATCGGTTTCGCTCATTGAGGTCAGGACAGTAACGCCAAGCAGGCACAGATCCGTGTTGCCGGTACCTTTGAGGCTTTCGACGGCTGCACGCATTGCCTTTGGATAGGCATGAAGCGTCATGAAGCGCACGCCCATTTCCGCGACATTTCGCACGGCAGCGGCAATGGTGTTGTCGATGTCGAGCAATTTGACGTCGAGGAAGACATTGATGCCGCTCGCCGCCAGATCCCTTGCGAATTCCAGGCCGCCGGCAAATTGCAGTTCCATGCCGATTTTGTAGACGCCGACCGTGCCTTCAGTTGCCTTGACCAGCGCCTCGGCCTGACCGACGGTGGGCACGTCCAACGGCAGCACCAGCCGGTCAATTGCGGTTTTGGGTGCAAACTTGCTGGCGGGCATGAGGTCTCTCCACGGCTTCAGTGCGGGCTCCGCTTAACACAGCTTCGAAGAGCAAGCCAGTGAGGGCCATCGGTTGATTGAATTTGTATAAGGATTCGCGATAAGCGTGCATAGGTGTTGGCTATTTCAATAGCCGTGCCCGGCTGCTAAAAAGGCGCCGGTTCCCCGGAAACACCGGGCAATTGAAGGACACATTCATGCGCACTGCGAGCGTAACGCGCGAAACCAAAGAAACACGGATTTCGGTGGAAATCGATCTCGACGGCACCGGGGCCTATGATGTTGCGACGGGTATCGGGTTTTTCGACCATATGCTGGAGCAGCTTGCGCGCCATTCGCTGATCGATCTGAAGGTGCGCGCCGATGGCGACACCCATATCGATTTTCACCATACGGTTGAGGATACCGGTATCGCGATCGGTCAGGCTATCTCGCAGGCGCTGGGCGGCATGGCCGGGATTGCCCGTTATGCCGATACCCACCTTGCCATGGACGAGGCGCTGACACGCTGCGCCCTTGACGTTTCAGGCCGGCCGTTTCTGGTTTGGGATGTTTCCTTCGACCGGGACAAGGTCGGCGAGTTCGATACCGAGCTGTTCGAGGAGTTTTTCCGAGCCTTTGCGATGAATGCCGGTTTCACCTTGCATATTGCCAATCTCTACGGGTCCAACTGCCATCATGTCGCGGAAACCTGTTTCAAGGCAGTTGCCCGGACATTGCGCAAGGCCGTCGAAATAGATCCTCGCCAGGCCGACCGGATACCGACAACCAAGGGCCAGCTGGGCGGATAAGACGGACAATTCATGACCACTTTCGTCATCATGGCGTTGCCGGCAAACGCCAGAACCTCGGAAGGCTCGGAGGAACTGAAATTCATTCCGGACCGCTTCTCCATTCTAGCATTCGTCTTCTCGCTCGTGTGGATCCTGTACCACCGTATGTGGTTGGTCTTGCTCGGCTATCTGGCGACATTGCTCGCGGTTGAGGTCGCAGCCATTTCAGTCAGCGAGGATGCAGCCCTGATTGGCATGCTGGCCGTATCGGTCGTCTTCGGATTTGAGGCACAAGCTTTGCGCCGCTGGTCTCTGGAGCGCAAGGGCTGGCAAACTGTCGGCATCGCAGAAGGTTTTGATGTGGAAGAAGCAGAGTTGCGTTATGCGGCCTCCCGCATTTCGCCGTCTGCGAAATCAACCGCACCCATCAATTCGAACGGCCCAAAGGCGCGTCCGCAGACGTCAATTCCCATCGTTCCGAGAGTTGGCGACGAACAAGTCGTCGGATTGATGCTCGGACCGGAGACACGCAAATGACTGTCGCGATAATCGACTACGGTTCGGGGAACCTGCGGTCCGCCGAAAAGGCGTTTGAGCGGGCCGCGCGCGCCCATGCCCAAGTGCCGGATGTGATTGTCACAGCCGATCCGGACCGGGTGCGAACAGCTGACCGGATCGTTCTGCCAGGCGTTGGAGCCTTCGCCGACTGCAAGCGCGGCCTTTGGGCTGTTGATGGCATGCCGGAAGCGCTGGACGAAGCGGTACGCAAGAATGGCAAACCGTTTTTTGGTATTTGCGTCGGCATGCAGTTGATGGCGAGCCGCGGGCTGGAGTTCGAGGAAGTCGACGGGCTCGACTGGATTTCCGGGGATGTGACAGAAATGATGCCGTCCGATCCTGCACTCAAGATCCCGCATATGGGCTGGAACACAGTTGACGTCGCAGGCAGCCACCCGGCACTCAAGGGTATCCCGACCGGTCCGGACGGTCTTCATGCCTATTTCGTCCATTCCTATCACTTTGCCTGCGCGCGTACGGCGGACCGGCTTGCCAGCTTTGGCTATGGCGGCACCTTTACGGCAATGGTCGCCAGGGACAACATGATTGGCACCCAGTTCCACCCGGAAAAAAGCCAGCGGCTCGGTCTCGAGCTGATCGCGAATTTCCTGGACTGGACGCCCTAACCGGGGAAAAAAATTGATGAGTAAAGGCTACTGGATCGCGCGTATCGACGTGCACAACCCGGAGAGTTATCCGGACTACATCGAGGCCGCCAAACCGGCTTTTGAACGTTTTGGGGCAAAGATCCTGGCGAGAGGCGGTCAGGCAAATGCTATCGAAGGCCCTGGCCGGGCGCGCAACGTCGTGCTCGAGTTTCCGAGCTTTCAGGCCGCGGTCGATTGCTATAACTCTCCAGAGTATCAGCTAGCGGTCAAAATCCGTCAGCAACATGCTGATGGCGAAATTGTGCTTGTTGAAGGCGTTTGAAAACAGGGATCAAGTGTTCTCCGGAGTTGCCGGTGGCTGAGTTCTTAACGACAAGGCCACCATGGGGTGGAGAGTTAACCGTTTATTAAGTATAATTGTCGTTAGGTAATGGGGCAGTTTTCCTGGTTGTATGTGGGTTGAAGGTTGGCTGCAGCGGCTCCGGATGGTGCCGTTTGAAAGGGCGAACACCGCCGGTTACGGATCACAGGACTGAGACCGCGCCATGACCGACATTAGGGCAACAGCAACCATTCGCGCGCTTGCGACGCTTGCAGAACTCTCGGCAAACCAGCTCGAAGAAGGCACGCCTCACGAGCAGGTGATCGAGACCCTTAGAAAGGCCGCCGAAGCTGTCCGGGCCGTGATTGACGCAGATCTTGAAGCTGCCGGTGAAGTCGAAATGGAAGACAACGCGTCCGTCATCGAGGACACAGATACCGATGCAGCTCCAGAAATCGCAAATGACGTGTTTGTCCCCGTCCTTGTCGAGGCTAGCGCGGGAGAATTGGTAAATCCGACCGAATCACAGGTTCTGAACGCAAGTTAGCGCATATCGGGAGCGTTGATCACGTTCCGCTGCTTTGACCGGCCCTCAGCTTTGATGGTAGCAACCAGCTGACGTTATTATCATCAAAGATCGAAGCACGCTCCCATGACAAACGGCCAGGCATCCGGGGATCAGCAACGCGGCCCCAAGCCTCCCCTTCCGCTTTCCGTCATAACTGGCTTCCTTGGAAGCGGCAAAACGACCTTGTTGAACCGGATCCTGCAAGATCCGTCGATGGCTGGAACAGCTGTAATCATCAATGAATTCGGCGAGATCGGACTCGATCACCTGTTCGTGGAACAGGCCGCCGAAGGGATCTTCGAACTTTCATCGGGTTGCCTGTGCTGTACAATCCGGGGCGATCTGGTGTCGACACTCGAAGATCTCCTGCGGCGTCTGGACAACGGCCGAATTGCACGGCTTGACCGGGTTGTCATTGAGACGACCGGCCTCGCCGATCCTGCGCCGATCCTGCACACAATCATGCTTCACCCTTATCTTGTGCTGCGCTACCGCCTGGAAAGCGTCATCACGCTTGTCGACGCTGTCAATGGGATTGAAACTATAGCCGCGCATGATGAGGCGCGCCGGCAGGTAGCCGTCGCAGACCGGCTGGTATTGACCAAAACCGACCTTCTGGACGGTAGCGGGAACGAGGCCGGGATTGAGACTTTGAAACAGCGGCTCAAGAGCCTCAATCCCGGCGCCCATTTGCTGAATGCCCAAGCTGGCGAAGCAATTCCGGAAAACCTCTTCAATGCTGGCCTATACGATCCCGACACCAAGATCCCGGACGTTGCCAAATGGCTGAACGCCGAGGCCTATGAGGTCGATCACGGCCATAGTCACGATCATCATCACAACCATGGGCACGACAATGGTCATGACCACGCTCATAGCGCTGGTCACCGGCACCATCATCACTCGCACGGCCAGGATCATGTGCATGATATCAATCGCCACAGCGACAAGATCCGGGCGTTCACCTTGGCAACGGACCGTCCGGTCCCGGCATCCGCATTGGAGATGTTCATCGATCTCTTGCGCTCCGCTCACGGCCCCAAGCTTTTAAGGGTCAAGGGTATCGTGCAAATCGCGGAAGATCCGGACCGTCCGGTGGTTATCCATGGTGTCCAGCATGTCTTCCATCCTCCGGCAACGCTGGAAGCTTGGCCGGATGACGACCATCGAACACGCATGGTTTTCATTACATTCAACTTGCCGGAGGGTTTTGTGCGACGGATGTTCGAAGCGTTTTCCGGCGCGCTCCTTCCAGATACGCCGGACCGGCAGGCGCTGACAGAAAATCCGCTTGCAATTTCAGGGTTCACCGGCCCGGTGTGATTGGCGTTCCAGCGGTTACGTCTCCCGCCTCAACCGGTTCAACCCTTCTTGCGTAGTTGAAGCAACCAGATTGCCGGTGACGTCGAACAGCGAGCCGCGGCTGAATCCGCGTGCTCCGGACGTCGAGGGGCTGTCGGAGGAGTAAAGAAGCCAATCATCCGCCTTGATGGGGCGGTGAAACCAGATAGCATGATCAAGGCTGGCGCATTGCAGTTCGGTGCTGAACACCGACAGCCCATGGGCATAAAGGGCCGTATCCAGCAAGGTCATGTCGCTGGCATAGGCAAGCGAGCATTGATGGGTGCGCTGATCGATGGGCAATGCGTGGGTTGTCCGGAACCAGACATGTTGTACAGGTTCGCGCCGTTTCCGGTCGATGTATTCATCAAGGTCAACCGGGCGCAGTTCGATCGGTCGGCGCCGTTCGAAGTAGCGGCGGATTGCCTCCGGTGCGCCCGTCAGGTAGCGCTCCTTCATCTCCTGCAGATTGGGCAATTGGTCCGGATGCGGAACATCCGGCATGGCCACCTGATGCGACAATCCATCTTCGTGGACCTGAAAGGAAGCCGACAATAGGAAGATCGGCTTGCCATGCTGACTGGCTATCACCCGTCTGGTGGTGAAACTGCCGCCGTCACGGATACGCTCGACGTCATAGATGATCGGCAGTTTTGGATCGCCTGGCCGCAGAAAGTAGCTGTGCAGAGAGTGGGCGAGCCTGTCCTCCACAACGGTACGTGACGCCGCCGCAAGAGATTGGGCCACTACCTGTCCGCCATACACGCGTTGCCAGCCAACCTGTGGGCTGAAACCCTGAAACCGGTCGGGTCCGAGCTTTTCGAGATCGAGAATCTCGATCAGCGAATCAACAGCCATAGCCATTGGCAAAATCCCTGCTAAATTGTGCCCTAACACTAGTCACCCGGATCTGAAGTCCGTCTCATTTTCCAGCGTGTTCCGATTGAACTTCAGATTCCTGAGGGTGACTAGCAAGTCTATGTTCCTAGTGTGGTTTTCGGAATTGTAGTACGCTACGTCCCGCGCTGCTCAAATGAGGCGAAATTCAATTTCACCACACTAGACGGAAAGTGAAAACACCTGATGTCCTGATCAGGGCGACCATAGCGCACATGGACGTTGGCGTGGCAGGAAGTCAAGATACGCGGCTTGTGCGCATGCCATTTGAAACCGCGTCCGGAAGGACCGAAAAGGAGAATAGGCCGATGGCGGATCAGGTCGCCGATATAGTCATTGCCGGAGGCGGGTATGTCGGTCTGTCGCTGGCCGTCGCGCTAAAGTCAGGCGCATCCAGCCTTAGTATCGCGGTGATCGATCCCAAACCTATGGATCAACTGGACAAGGATCCCCGCGCATCGGCAATCGCAGCAGCAGCGTCGCGGATGCTGGAGCAACTGGGAGTATGGTCCGAAATCCTGCCCCATGCCCAGCCGATCAACGAGATGATCGTCACGGACAGCCGCTTGCGGGATTCGGTCCGGCCGGTGTTCCTGACCTTTGGTGGTGAAGTCACCGATGGCGAACCGTTCGCCAATATGGTTCCAAACGGCGTCATGCTGCCGGCACTGCACCAGAAGGCCGCGGACCTGGGGGTCGTGTTTCATGCACCGGCAACAGCAAGCGGGTTTGCACTCGGGCAAAGCCATGCGGATATTGAGCTGGCTTCAGGTGAAAACCTCAAAGCACGCCTGCTGATAGCTGCTGATGGTGCGCGGTCCAAACTTCGGGACCTTGCCGGTATCCGCTCGAATTACTGGGATTATGGCCAATCGGGCATCGTGACGGCCGTCCGCCATGAGAGGCCGCATAATGGCCGGGCCGAGGAGCACTTTCTTCCCGCCGGCCCATTCGCCATTCTGCCGCTGCCGGGTAACCGCTCGTCATTGGTCTGGACCGAAAAGACATCCGATGCGGAGCGTTTGGTGCGCAGCGACGAGTTTACGTTCGAGCTGGAGCTGGAACGGCGCTTCGGACATCATCTCGGACAAGTTCAGCTCGACGGGCCAAGAAATGCCTATCCGCTGGGCCTGCGCCTCGCACGGGATTTCGTCAAACACCGCTTCGCACTGGTCGGGGATGCCGCACATGGCATCCATCCAATCGCAGGCCAGGGCCTCAATCTTGGTTTCAAGGATGTGGCTGCCCTGGCGGAGGTGTTGATCGACGCCCATCGGCTGGGCCAGGACCTGGGGGCCTTTGATGTTCTAGAGCGCTACCAGATCTGGCGCCGGTTCGACACGTTCCAGATGGGCGTCGTCACGGATGTGCTCAATCGCCTGTTCTCGAATGACGTTGATATCTTGCGGGCCGCGCGCGATTTCGGCCTTGGCGTGGTTGACCGCATGCCCGGACTGAAGTCCATGTTTATCAAGGAAGCCGCCGGTTTCGCCGGGCCTGTGCCGAAATTGCTTTCCGGTGAGCCTATCTGATACATAGGCAATAATTACACTATCCGAGTCTTTGGCTTCATGAGAGACGATTCCCTGATGTTTCATCCGCAAGGATCGGTCTTGATCACCGGCTGTTCATCGGGAATTGGTGAAGCGGCGGCACGTGTTCTGCGTGGCCGGAACTGGCGTGTGTTTGCATCGGCACGAAGAAAAGAAGATGTCGACAGGCTGAAGACGATGGGGTTCGAGGCGGTTCTGATCGACTACGAAAATCCCGAAACCATTCGCGACGGTCTTGGCGAAGTGCTGGAAGCGACAGGCGGCCGGCTGAATGCACTCTTCAACAATGGCGCTTATGCTGTTCCCGGTGCGTTGGAGGATATTCCGACCGAAGCGATGCGCGCGCTGTTTGAAGCCAATTTCATTGGCTGGCACGATCTGACCCGGCAGGTGGTGCCGGTGATGCGCGCCGATGGCGGGGGACGGATCGTGCAGTGTTCTTCCGTATTGGGATTTGTCGCCTTAAAATTCCGGGGGGCTTACACCGCCTCTAAGTTCGCCCTCGAAGCGTATTCGGACACCTTGCGGCAGGAGCTGAGCGGATCAGGCATTCATGTGTCGCTCATTGAGCCCGGGCCGATCGACACACGCTTCACCAAAAACACACTGGCGAATTTCGACCGGTGGATCGGGCAGGAAGGGCTTGAGGTGTCGCAGTACCGCGAAACCTATGAAAAGCGGCGTGCGCGGATGGAAGCCGGGGAACCGGGGCCTTTCAAGTTACCGCCTCAAGCCGTTGTCCAGCGCCTCATCCATGCCCTTGAGGCCAAACGGCCGAAAGCGCGCTATCATGTCACCGTTCCCACACGCATCATGGCCGTGGCAAAAAGAGCGCTACCGACAGGCCTGCTGGACCGCTTTGCGATCTGGGCCGCGGACAAGGAAGAATAACAGTCCGGCTCAAACCCGTTAAAATGCGGGTGCCGGGCGCACAAAAGGGAAACCCCATGGCGGAAGTGATAGACATCCTGATCCCGATAGGCATGGTTGCCGTAGCGCTGGTGCTTTTGGCCGGTCTGTGGAACATGTTCCGCGCCGGGTCGGCCAACCGGTCGCAGAAACTGATGCGTGCACGCGTTTTTCTGCAGTTCCTGGTCATTGTCCTGGTGATGGGCGGGCTCTACTTCTTCGGGTCCTGAACAGACACATCTTTGGGAGGCTTCAGACCTATGGTCGTCCTGAACAAGATTTATACAAAGACCGGAGATGATGGCACGACCGCCCTGGGGTCGGGTGAACGCCGGCCAAAGAACGATCATCGCATCGAAGCCTACGGAACCGTCGACGAAACAAATGCGGTCGTCGGCCTGGTGCGGCTTCACACTGCGGATCTTGCCGAAATCGACAAAACCCTGGCGCGAATTCAAAATGATCTGTTCGATCTTGGTGCCGACCTTGCGACGCCGGAAACCGGGCAGGATCTCGGCTACACGCCGCTCAGGGTGTCCGATGCGCAAGTAAAGGCCATCGAAGAAGCGATCGATGGCTTGAATGCCGAACTTTCACCGCTGCGTTCCTTCGTGCTGCCCGGCGGTAGCCCGGCATCCGCGCATCTTCATCTGGCGCGCACTGTTTCCCGGCGGGCCGAACGGCTGATGGTCGATCTGGCTGCCAGGGAAGACATCAACTCGGCTGCCGTCCGCTATATGAATCGCCTGTCGGATTATTTCTTCGTTGCATCCCGGTTCCTCAATGCGAAGGGCGACGAAGACGTGTTATGGGTGCCGGGACAAAACCGCTGAGCCGGATAGCCAATGTTCCTGCCATTACACGATGACAACAAGCTGGACCACGTTCCGCGTCCATATGTGAACCTGCTGCTGATCGCGGCAAATGTACTGATCTATTTCATCGTTCAAGGTGCAGGCACCGAGGCAGCCTTGAACGCCTCGTCGTATTCATACGGGCTAATCCCGTCGGTGCTGTTCGACATCAATGATCTACCGGTTGATCTGCAGGTCTTCCCGGATTGGGCCTCGCTTGTGACCTATGCGTTCATGCATGGCGGGCTCATGCATTTGGCCGGCAATATGCTGTTTCTTTGGGTTTTCGGCGATAACGTTGAAGATGCACTTGGCCATGTCCGCTATTTTGTCTTCTACCTGCTATGCGCAGCTGCGGGTGGACTCGCTTATGCGGCGACAGATATTGGATCGCAGATACCGCTTGTCGGCGCGTCCGGTGCGGTGTCCGGAATTGTCGCCGCATATTTGATGCTCCATCCAAGGGTCAAAATCTGGGTTCTGGCCCTCGGGCGTGTTCCGCTTAGGCTGTCGGCCCGCTGGGTTCTTGGAGCCTGGGTTGTATTCCAGATCTTCAACTGGGTCACCGATGGTGAAAGTGATGTCGCCTGGGTCGCCCATATAGGTGGATTGGCGGCCGGCGCGTTGCTTGTGGTGGTTATGCGCCGCCCGGGCGTTCCCTTGTTCGACCGCGGAATGCGCTAACTGCAGCTACTGCCAGCCGCGTTGTATGGCTTCGCGTTCTTCTCCTCTGGAAAGCGGCCGGCTTTGCGGAGACGTGTCGCCGCCGAAACGCTCTGCATTGGATCCGCCGGAGACCGGGCCATTGCCGTCCTTGCGCCGGAAGAAATTTTTCACACCGCGCCAAAAACCGTTTCCCTGTTGTTCAGTGCGTTGATTCTGAGCAGAAGAGTTCCCGTTGCCACGTGTACCCGGCGTGCCGTCGCGACCGTCGCCACCGCCGCGCTTGCCGGCATCGCGGTCGCCCCGGTCACGATCACCACGGTCGCCGCCGCGATCACTGCGGTCGTCGCCGCCACTATCGCCACCGCTGTCGTCACCGCCTCCACCGCCCTGACCACTTCCGCCGTCACCGTCATTCCCGCCGCCATCGTCGCTGTCATCATCATCTCCGTCATCGTCGTCGGATTCTGCGAACGCCGGTGAAAATGTGTCAGAGGCGATTTGGGGAACCGCGATCAGGCAGGCCGAGAGAAGAATCAGTACCGCAGCGCGGGAAAGAATGGCCTTCAGGGGCATTCCCGGCAGAGGAGCGACGGTTTCGACCGGCTCAATCCCGTTTTTCAAGTTAACTGCTTTTAATTCCGGCACTGTGCGCGCCTCTCCTCGAGCTGGTCAGCCAGCGTCAGTCGGCATTCAGGTTTTGGTCGCGACGCGGAATTAGATATGCGGTTGACCTGGAAAGGAGGTCACCATTCAACACCGCTCACGAACGCATTCTGCGGCAACTAGGGACCAAATGTCCCGCAACCCGCAAGGGAAATAGCGACAATCATCCGGTTCCATTCCGCAAAGTCTTGAAATGGGCTGGCCTTTTCGGGGCCTTTGCTTCCTGATCCGAATGGCTATGGCTCAAATTGCGATCCAAATCCCGAGTGTCCATTGACCCTCTTACGCATATTACCCGCCAAACCCGGCAGACATTCCCGAGAATAACCCAAAACTATCCGGAAGAAATGCCCTCACCCGGGTGTTATAACGCGACAAGTTGTCTTTTTCGGAGGTCCGGATTGGCGGAAGAGAATTTGAAGGCGGATATGATCCGCCTTCTTCCGAGACTGCGGAGTTTTGCTTTACGGCTCTGCCAGAATTCGGATCAGGCGGACGATCTTGTGCAGGCAACATGCGAACGTGCGATCAGGTCCCTCGATCAGTTTGATCCGCAATCCCGACTAGAAAGCTGGATGTTCCGCATCCTGCAGAACCTGTTCTTGAATTCGAAACGGGACAACGCGAACCGGGCACGATTGCTAGAGTCTGCTACAAGTGGGATGGAACAGACATATGATGGTGCGGGTGCGGCCGTTTCCGCGCTCGAACTCCAGCAAGTCCGGGAGTTCATCAAGCACCTGGATGAAGACTACCAGCGCGTCCTGATCATGATCGCAATTGAGGGGCGCAGCTACAAGGAAGTGGCGGACGAATTACAGATTCCAATAGGTACCGTGACCAGCCGCCTCGCGCGGGCACGTTTGAAATTGAGGGACTGTCTGGAGGCCGGAGTTGGCGGGAACGGTGTGACGCTGCGTTGTTTGCCGGGAGTATTGGGATGACCTTGACTGACAAGTTAAACCGCATTCGCCTTGCCGAGGAGATCGGCAGGTTGCTTGACAACGAGGTTCCGGAAGCAAAACGCGACGAGGTAGAGGCCTGGATCGACGCGCAGCCCGGTGGTGCCGAGCTGCTGAACCAAATGTCGTCAGACTACAACAAGTTCCGCCAAGCTATGGCCGATCCGATCAGCGATTCTGCCCTGGAAAGATTTACGTCGATCATTGATACGGAATTTGCAGCTCGCGGTGAGCGTCACCCGGGAAGACGGCCGGTAACCGGGGTGCTGCCCCAACTGGCAGCCGCGCTGGTTCTTGTGGCCGGAACGTCAATTGTGACAGGCCTTTGGATGCAGAACCGGATGGATATCGCGATCTCCGAAATTGTGGCGCATATGGAAACCGAGCGCAGTTTGATTGGTGAGACCGTTCAGCGGGTTCTGGAAACCCGGATAAGCGGCGAAGCCGTCACGGTAAACAGTGACGGAGCCTGGAGCGATGTTCTGACTCCTATCCAGACTTACAAGAGCAAGAGCGGCCATTGGTGCAGACACTATATCCGCCAGACCGAGTTCGGCGGTCATAACATGACAATACGCGGTACCGCGTGCCGGGACGAGAACGGTGTTTGGACAACTGTGGTTGCCGAACCCATTCAGGAAGATGTTCCGCTTGACACATCCGGTGCCTGACTTGTCGGCGAAGCCGTTCAGGGCTTCCATTCGCGCAGCGTTTTGATGCTTCCAAGTCTGTTGTAAGTACACCACTGCGACGCGCCGTTTCAGCGGCGCGGCATTTGCCCGAATCCGTCTTCCGGCTGAATTGACACCGGTCCCGGGGATCAGTACGTTCGCCCGCCGAGCGCCGCAGTTTCCTAGCGTTCCAGATGCGTTCCTTGTTGCGAATGTAACCGCCAGGCTGCCGCCACCTGTCCACCAAGAGGTTTAGCCAGATGAAGATCCTTGTGCCCGTAAAACGGGTCATCGACTACAACGTAAAAGTCCGCGTGAAAGCGGATGGCTCGGGCGTCGATCTTGCCAATGTCAAAATGTCCATGAACCCGTTCGACGAAATTTCCGTTGAAGAGGCTTTGCGCCTGAAGGAAGCGGGAAAGGCGAGCGAAGTTGTCGTGGTGTCTGTTGGCCCGCAGCAAGCGACAGAAACCCTGCGGACTGGCCTGGCCATGGGCGCTGATCGCGGAATTCTGGTCAAAACCGATGAGCTCACCGAGCCGCTGGCCGTTGCCAAGATCCTCAAGGCAATCGTGGAAGCCGAAGAACCGGGTCTTGTGATTGTCGGCAAACAGGCGATCGATGATGACTGCAACCAGACCGGCCAGATGCTGTCCGCCCTGCTCGGTTGGAGCCAGGGGACATTCGCCTCGAACCTCGATCTTGGCGAGGGAACCGTTGACGTGACCCGCGAAGTCGATGGCGGTCTGCAAACGGTCAAGCTGAGACTTCCCGCTGTTGTCACCACGGATCTAAGGCTCAACGAACCGCGTTATGCTTCGCTGCCGAACATCATGAAGGCGAAGAAAAAGCCGATTGATGAAAAGACACCGGACGATTTCGGCGTCGATATCACGCCGCGCCTTAGTGTCGTAAAGACAGAAGAACCGCCGGCACGCGAGGCGGGTGTCAAAGTCGGCTCCATTGCCGAACTGGTCGAAAAACTGAAAAGCGAGGCCGGCGTCCTTTGAGGGCCTGTGCGAGGAGACAAAGAACATGACAACACTTCTTGTAGCCGAACACGCCGCCGGAGCCCTGAACGAAGCCACGGCGAAGGCCCTTTCGGCAGCTGTCGCCCTTGGTGGTGACGTCCATATCCTGGTTGCCGGAAAGGATGTGCAGCCGGTTGCCGCCGAAGCTGCCAAGCTGACCGGAGCTGCCAAGGTTCTGACGGCTGAGTCCGGTGAGCTGGCGTATCAACTCGCCGAGCCGATGGCTGATCTTATTGTCGGCATGGCGGGCGACTACGATGCCATCGTTGCTCCTGCCACCGCCAACGGCAAGAACGTCCTCCCGCGTGTTGCCGCGCTGCTCGACGTCATGCAGGTTTCCGACATTACGGCAGTCATTGATGCCGAAACTTTCGAGCGTCCGATCTATGCCGGAAATGCCATGCAGACGGTAAAATCCACCGACGCCAAGAAGGTGATCACTGTCCGTACATCCACATTCCCGGCGGCCGAGCAAGGCGGTTCAGCAGCGATTGAAGCCGTGAACGCTCCGTCCGGAGCCGGACTGTCGGAATTCCTCCGCGAAGAACTGTCCAAATCCGACCGCCCGGAACTGACATCCGCAAAGGTCATCATTTCCGGCGGCCGTGCACTCGGTTCTGAAGAAAAGTTCCAGGAAGTCATCCTTCCGGTCGCAGACGCCCTTGGGGCGGCTGTCGGCGCGTCGCGCGCCGCTGTCGATGCGGGCTATGCACCCAACGACCTGCAGGTCGGTCAGACCGGCAAGGTGGTTGCGCCTGATCTCTATATTGCCTGTGGTATTTCCGGTGCTATTCAGCACCTTGCGGGCATGAAAGACTCCAAGGTGATTGTTGCGATCAACAAGGATGAGGAAGCTCCGATCTTCCAAGTGGCGGACTACGGACTGGTCGCCGACCTATTTGACGTGTTGCCGGAGCTGAAAGCAGCAGTCGAATAAGGCTGTGGCAAAATAACATGGAGCTCCGGGGTCGAATTTCGCTCCGGGGTTCTTGCCGTGGGCGCCAAGACTTGCCAAAAATAGCCCGTCCACCGCCCGGCGGGACATATGTTTGGAGTCGGAGTTGCAATGACACTCGAAATCAAGAAAGTCGGCGTCATCGGTGCCGGTCAAATGGGCAGTGGTATTGCGCATGTCTGCGCGCTTGCCGGCTACGATGTCTTTCTCAACGACATCTCCCTGGACAGGATCGAATCCGGACTGGCTTCCATCAACGGCAACATGGCCCGGCAGGTATCCAAGTCCCAGATCAGCGAAGAGACGCGGAAATCCGCGCTTGACCGGATCAAGGGTGCCGAGGATATCGATGGTTTGAGCGACGTCGATCTGGTGATTGAATCGGCTGTCGAAAACGAACAGATCAAACGCAAGATCTTTGCGCAACTTTGCCCGGTTCTGAAGCCGGAAGCCATCCTCGCCACAAATACATCCTCGA
This sequence comes from Roseibium sp., assembly GCA_965230445.1. GTDB lineage: Bacteria > Pseudomonadota > Alphaproteobacteria > Rhizobiales > Stappiaceae > Roseibium. The sequence continues at coordinate 4,438,140 of OZ246005.1, forward strand.
TATCAATCACCCGCCTTGCCGCAACCACGGACCGTCCGGAACGGTTTATCGGGATCCACTTCATGAACCCGGTTCCGATCATGGAACTGGTCGAGTTGGTGCGCGGTATTGCTACGGCGGATGAAACCTTCGAAAAGTCCAAGCTGTTTGTCGATAGACTGGGCAAACAGACAGCCGTCGCCGAAGATTTTCCAGCCTTCATGGTCAACCGGATCCTGCTGCCGATGATCAATGAGGCGATCTACACGCTCTATGAAGGCGTCGGATCGGTTGAATCCATCGACAAGGCCATGAAACTCGGCGCCAACCATCCGATGGGGCCGCTGCAATTGGCGGATTTCATTGGCCTGGATACCTGCCTTTCGATCATGCAGGTTCTCTATGAGGGCCTTGCCGACACCAAGTACCGCCCGTGTCCGCTGCTAGTGAAGTATGTCGAGGCCGGCTGGCTTGGCAGAAAGGCCCAGCGCGGTTTTTATGACTATCGCGGGGAAACACCGGTTCCGACGCGGTAGCATCTGCGCCCATGAATCTTGCCCGGTACTGCCTGACACACGCCGAGGCACCGCCAACACGTGTTGCGCTTGAAGTGGCCGGACCGGGCGGAGCCGTTCTCGAAAGCTGGACTTATGGCGAACTGAACGGCGCGATCCTTTCGGTCGCCGATGGCTTGCGAGCTTCCGGTCTTGGCCGTGGTGACCGTATTCTTCTGCGGATCGGGCATTCCAGCACGTTTCCGATCGTCTTTTTTGGCGCGATCGCCGGTGGGTTTGTTCCCGTTCCAACCTCGGCACAGCTCACCTCGCGCGAAGCCGGCCTGATTCTGGCTGACAGCGGTGCCAGACTGATCGTCCACGACGGCAATACAGTGCTTCCAGAAGCCTCCGGTATCCGATTGATAGGACCTGAGGATACCGCCAGCATGTTGCGCGGCGCCCTTGGTGCTTTTGCCGGGACCGCCCCGGATGATCCGGCGTTTCTGATCTATACGTCCGGGACAAGCGGACGCCCGAAAGGCGTTCTACATGCCCAGCGCGCCGCTGCCGCGCGTGCGCCTATGTATCAAGGCTGGTATGGGCTATCAGCGAATGACCGGTTCCTGCATGCCGGTGCTTTCAACTGGACCTATACGCTCGGTGCTGGGCTTATGGACCCTTGGGCAAACGGGGCGACCAGCGTTGTCTATGACGGGCCCCGCGATCCGCATCTTTGGCCAGGAATAATCGCGGACACCCGCGCAACCCTGTTCGCCGCTGTGCCCAGCCTCTACCGGCGGATCCTGAAGTACGGCGCGCTTTCACCCAAATCTTTTCCCCGGTTGCGTCACGGTCTGACGGCCGGCGAGGCACTCCCCGCGCCGCTCTATGAGGCCTGGAAGGTGGCGACGGGCCGGGAGCTGTTCGAGGCGCTCGGAATGAGCGAAATTTCGACTTATGTTTCCAGCGGGCCACATGTCCCGGTCAAACCCGGTTCACCCGGCAAGCCTCAGGAGGGACGCAAGGTTGCCGTTCTTGCCGAAAACGCATCCGATGCGACGCCGGCCGAACCGGATCAAGCTGGTTTGTTGGCCGTTCATTGCAGCGAGCCCGGGCTGATGCTCCGCTATTGGAACAGGCCGGAAGAAACAGAGGCGGCCTTCCGCGCCGGTTGGTTCCTGACCGGCGACCAGGCACGCCAGGACCGCGATGGCTACCTTTGGTACGAAGGCCGTGCAGATGATGTCATGAACGCCTTCGGCTACCGCGTTGCGCCCGAAGAAGTGGAACGCGCGATTGCAGCTCATCCGTCCGTGTCCGAAGTCGCGGTAACAGCGCTTCCGCAAGCAGCAGGTATCAGTCTGGTAACGGCCTTTGTCGTGCCGTTAGACGTTGATTCATTCGACACCGGTCAGCTGCAGGGATTTTTGACAGATAGGCTTGCAGACTACAAACGCCCGAAAGCAATCCGGGTTGTCGAGTCCCTTCCCCGGACACCATCCGGCAAAATCATGCGCAAGGCGCTGCTCACGATTGAATAGCTCGCCCGGACTTGAGAACCGCATGGTTGGGGATGGGTGCCGATCATGTTACGCGGCAATCCATCTGTTTTATGATCTTGCTTAATTTTAGATAGTTAAAAATTGAATCAATTTATATTCAATACATTTTGTATATTGTAAGTAGTATGAAATAATAAACGAACAAATACTTTACGAATATACCATTGATTATATTTGCCCGGCTCTAATGTCCGCACAACTACATGAGAGGTGGGGCGATGTCTGATCTTCAGATTGCCGGATCACCGCAATCCCAGCCGCCGGGCCCGCAATTGTCCCGGCCGGAGGAGACGGTGACCAAGATTGAAACGATGAATGCCCGCAAGTCCGAGACGGCGGCAAAGACCGTGCAGCGTCAGGCCAATTTCAGCGCGGACAGGGCGGACGCATTGGAACGGCAGGCGGAACAGCTTGAAACCCGCGCGGCCAATCGCGCTCCCAATGATCTCACGGGATTGTTGGTCGACATCACCATCTGACAGCCTAACTGAATACAAAGGAGATTTTCATGACCAGCATCTCACCGTCGGCCGACCATTCTGCGGCTCACACCCGTTCGCAATTCGCAACCAACGCCATTCGCGATCAGGCGCATCAGGAACAGCAGGTTGCCGAACGCGTCCGTGAAGCGCAGGAAACTTCTGAAACAGAGCGCCGTGAAGCGCGCAAGATTCCCGGACTCGGTGAGGCCGTTGACGTGACGGTGTAGCTGGCGATCAGCTCTCCCGCACCTGCATGGCGGCACCGATCAGACGCTTTGCTTCGTCAGAAGCCCATTCGGCCGGACCGTACATCGTGCCGATCTCGCAGCCTTCCGGGCCGACCAGGATCGTAGTCGGCAAGCCTGTGGCGCGTGCCCTTTCCCGCAAGTCTTTCATCAACTTGTTCGAATTGTCGTGATAGTAGGCAAGGCTTGACACGCCGATCTCGTCGAGAAATGCCAGCGGCTTAGCCTTGCCGCCCCGATCGAGATTGACGGCCACCACCTCAAAATCGTCATTCCCCAAATCAGCTTGCAGCTGGTCAAGGGCCGGCATTTCCTTCCGGCAGGGCGCGCACCAGGTTGCCCACAGGTTGATCAACACCGTCCGTCCGGCAAACTGATTGACAGAAATCGTCGTGTCGTCCGGTGCCTTGAAGGTCAGTTCCGACAGGTCCAGCGGTTGGCTGGCCGGCAGGAAGGCTGCGACCTCACCCTTGGCATGAGGCTTCGCAGCTTTGGCAGCGGCAAGCTCGATCTGGCAGCCTTGTGCTACGGATGTGTTGCCATCGGGTCCGGCGATCACGTATAGAGCCGCAAGAATGGTTGCCGCGACCGCAAGTCCGGCGGCATAAAGTTCGCGCCGGGAACGTGGGGCCGGTTCTGTTGGCTTTGTCATCTTTTTACACCTTGCCTTGGATACCCATGGGGCACCCTTGAGGAAACATCATGAGCAATCGCATGTGGGGCGGCCGGTTTGCCGAAGGTCCGGACGCCATCATGGAGGAGATCAACGCCTCCATCGACTACGACCGGAAGCTATATAGGCAAGACATCGACGGCTCCAAAGCCCATGTGCGCATGCTCGCGGAACGGCAAATCGTCACGGCGGAAGATGCCGAGCAGATCGTTCAAGGTCTAGACACGATATTGTCAGAAATCGAAGACGGCAGTTTCAAATTTTCCCGTGCGCTCGAAGACATCCATATGAATGTCGAGGCGCGCCTCGCGGAGCTGATCGGACCGGCTGCCGGACGCCTGCACACGGCCCGTTCGCGCAATGATCAGGTAGCGACCGATTTCCGCCTCTGGGTACGCGATACGCTCGATACGCTGGACGAGCAGCTTTCCGAACTGATGCAGGTGCTGGCGGAGAAAGCTGAGACCCATGCGGGCGAGGTCATGCCGGGCTTTACCCATCTGCAGTCGGCACAGCCGGTCACCTTCGGCCACCATCTGCTGGCCTATGTGGAAATGTTTGCCAGAGATCGTGGCCGGGTTCGCGATGCCCGCAAGCGGATGAACGAATGTCCCCTAGGCTCTGCCGCCCTTGCCGGGACATCTTTTCCGATTGACCGCAATATGACTGCCGAAGCCCTTGGCTTCTACCGCCCGACCGCCAATTCACTTGATGCGGTGTCGGACCGGGACTTCGTCATCGAAGCCCTGTCCGCCGCCTCAATGACAGCCATGCACCTGTCGCGGCTTGCGGAGGAGATCGTCATCTGGTGCTCTGCCCAGTTTGATTTCGTGAAGCTGTCCGACAAATTCTCTACCGGCTCCTCAATCATGCCGCAGAAGAAAAACCCGGATGCCGCAGAGCTGGTGCGTGCCAAGACCGGGCGGATCTACGGCTCACTGCATGGCCTTCTTGTGATGATGAAGGGTCTGCCGCTCGCTTATTCCAAGGACATGCAGGAAGACAAGGAACAGGCGTTCGACGGGTTGGCCAGCATTTCCCTGGCACTCGCCGCCATGACCGGAATGATGCGCGATCTGGAACCGGTCACCAAAAAGATGAAAAAGGCCGCCGGGTCCGGCTATTCGACTGCCACTGATCTCGCTGACTGGCTGGTGCGGGTTCTTGGACTTCCTTTCCGGGATGCCCACCATGTGACCGGGCGTATCGTTGCGCTTGCGGTGGACAAAGGTATCGAACTTCACAAAGTTCCGCTCGACGAGATGACAGCGGTGGAACCGCGCATAACAGAAGAAATCTATTCAGTGCTTTCGGTCGACAAATCCGTCCGCAGCCGGACGAGCTATGGCGGCACATCCCCTGTGAATGTGCGTAAGCAAGCGCGGCGGTGGTTGAAGGAGTTGAGCAAGTAAGCGGCTGAAGGTGCGAAGAAGTTTTCAGGCCAGACTTGCCGAAGCGCGTTTGCCGTGCGAGGAAAGGCTGGAATTGGTTCTGAATTGGGAAGGACGGGGATGACCCGGTGGAAGGTCCTAGCAGTTGCAGGTTTGTGCGTGGCACTTCTGGCCGCGGGCTGCGGACGCCGCGGTGCGCTGGAAAGGCCGTCTGCGCCTGAAACGCCTGCCCAGGCCGCGGCAACCGTCAACCCGCAGCCGTCAATCGAACCGGAACCAGAGCCGGATCCGGCCAACAACGACTTCTTCCTGGATTTTCTGATCTAGGGGTTGTGGCCGTCCTGACGCCGGCAATGCGCCTGAAGCGCATGAGGAAACACCTTGCATCACTTTGACTACAAAAATGGGCGCCTGCATGCCGAGGATGTCGATCTTGCAGAGATCGCGGCGGAAGTCGGAACACCCTTCTACTGCTATTCGACAGCGACATTGATCCGGCACTACCAGGTGTTTTCGTCAGCCTTCGCGGACATACCGTCGCTCGTTTGCTATGCAATGAAAGCCAACTCGAACCAGGCCATTCTGAAAACGCTTGCGGACCAGGGTGCAGGCATGGACGTGGTGTCCGAGGGCGAATTGCGCCGCGCGCGTGCAGCCGGCGTACCCGGCTCGAAAATTCTGTTCTCCGGTGTCGGCAAGACGGAAGCCGAGCAGGCGCTGGGCCTGAGCGAAGATATTCTGTGTTTCAATGTCGAATCCGAACCGGAACTGCACCAGCTCTCCCGGGTCGCAACCAATATGGGCCGGACCGCCCGTGTGTCGTTCCGCATCAATCCCGATGTCGACGCCCGCACCCATGCGAAAATCTCGACAGGGAAAGCGGAAAACAAGTTTGGCATTCCCTGGCAGAAGGCCCGAGAGATCTATGCCGAGGCGGCAAAGCTTCCCGGGATTCAGGTTACCGGTATCGACATGCATATCGGCTCGCAGATTACTGAGCTGGAGCCGTTCGACGCCGCCTTTGCCCGTCTTGGGGAGCTGGTCGAATCTTTGCGCAGCGACGGCCATGGGATTGACCACATTGATCTTGGTGGCGGTCTGGGCATCCCTTACTTCGTGGACAATGATCCGCCGCCGCATCCCGATGCCTATGCGGAAGTGGTCAAGAAACATGTTCGCAAGCTTGACTGCAAGATTATGTTCGAGCCGGGCCGGATGATAGCCGGGAATGCTGGAATTCTGGTCTCTAAGGTCATTTATGTGAAGGAGGGCGCGGACAAGAATTTCGTTATCGTTGACGCGGCAATGAACGATCTGATCCGCCCGACCCTCTATGAGGCCCATCACGAGGTCGGCGTTGTGAAAGAGCCGGGCCCGGATACGCCGAGAATGGTCGCCGATGTCGTCGGCCAGGTGTGCGAGACGGGTGATTATCTTGCGCAAGGCCGGGATATGCCCAGGATTTCTGCGGGTGATCTGATTTGCGTCTACTCCGCCGGCGCCTATGGCGCGGTTCAGTCGGGCACGTACAACACGCGCTTGCTGATCCCGGAAGTCCTCGTAAATGAAAACAAATTTGCCGTCGTACGGCCGCGCCCCAGTTTTGATGACCTGATCGATCTTGATCGGATTCCGGAATGGCTCAAGCCTTCGTGACGCAGCCGCGCAGGAATTGACTAGGTCTGCCGCTTGCCGTCAGGCACACAATGCCCCACTCTAACCGGGAGTGTATTCCTGCAGGCGCGCAGTAAGCGCGACGTCAGCCTGCAGCCGCATGCGCCAAACCGGAGGCGGCGTTGAGCCCAAACGACAACACCCCCGTTGAGACCCGCTTCGATCAGCCGGATAGCGGCCTTGTGGCACGCATCCGGTCGCGGGCTGAAAGCCTGATCCGTAAAAGCCAATGGGCCCTTGTGCTGGAACGGATCTGGTGGGCTGTCTTCCCGCTGGTTGCAGTCGCCGCTCTGTTTGCAGGATTGTCCTGGATGGGGCTCTGGCTGATACTGCCCGCTTGGGCAGGACCGCTTGGTTTGATTGTCTTTGCCGCGCTAATCGTCTGGTACGGCCGGGATCTGTTTCGGTTGTCCTGGCCCGGGCGCGATGATGCGGTCTCCCGGGCCGAGACCGGAACCGGCAAGACACATCGGCCACTGACTGCACTTGAAGACAATTTATCCGTTGGCGCGGACGATCCGACCACGGCGGCGATCTGGTCGCTTCACCGCCAGCGAATGGCACGCGAACTCAGCGACATCAAGGTTAAGGCACCCAATGCGCGTGCTTACCGCCGTGACCCTTTCGCGCTCAGGGTTCTGGCTGCGGTTGCGCTTCTCATCGGGTTCACCGTCGCCGATGGCGAACACGTAGCCCGGCTTGGGTCTGCCTTCCAGAACCCGTTCAAGACGGTTGCCCCGCCGACGCGGCTGGACGCATGGGTTACACCGCCGCTCTATACCAGCGAGCCACCCATCTATCTGACCGGCGAAAGCGCTCAGCTTCGCGAGCCGGGCGCATCGATTTCCGTTCCCGAAGGCTCCCGCCTGGTTGTTCGGGCGCAAGGCGCGCCGGATCTTGCTATGTCTTTTTTGGCTGCCGGTGCTGAAGAGCCCGTGAAAGCCGGGCTCGGCGATCACGACACGCCGGCCGCCGGGCAGGCTTCTCAGGAAGACTTGCCGCTTGAGCTGACGTACGAGCTCGACGTTACAGGGGTGATTGAGCTCAGCCGCCAGGACGAGACGTTGCACCGCTTCGCCTTTGCGGTTCAGCCGGATGAGAACCCCCGAATCCGTCTGCTGGACGATCCGGAAGAGCAGCTCAGCGGTGCTCTCAAGTTTTCCTATCTTGTAACCGACGACTATGGTGTCGTTTCTGCCGAAGCGCAGATTGCTCCCATCCCCGATCCGGACCGTGCCGGGCGCACGCCGCGGCCGTTGGTGGAAGCGCCGCAGTTTCCGTTGTCACTGCCACCCCGGGCCGGAACGTCGAAAAGCGCCGAGACGATTCGTGATCTGACCTCCCATCCTTGGGCGGGATCTGAGGTGGCACTCAAGCTTGTCGCCCGCGACGAAGCCGCTCAAGAAGGTGTTTCGCCAGACTACACATTCACCCTCCCGCAGCGTCGTTTCTCGAAACCGCTCGCCCGGGCAGTGGTCGAACAGCGGCGTAATCTGGCGCTGGACGCCCAAAGTCAGCCTGAGGTGATAATCGCCTTCGATACACTGCTGCTGGCGCCCGACGTCTTCAGTGTTGATCCGCGGACCTATCTGGGCATGCGTTTTGCCTACAAGGAAATCGTTCATGCCGGCAGTGATGAGGAACTGAAGGAACTGCTTCCACTTCTCTGGGATCTGGCCCTGACCATTGAGGACGGCGACCTGTCGATGGCAGAACGCCGGCTCCGGGAAGCTCAGGAAGCCCTGCGGAGGGCATTGGAAAATGGCGCCAGCGACGAGGAAATAGCGCAGCTGACCCAGGAATTGCGCGAAGCCCTGGAAGAGTACATGCAGGCACTGGCGGAACAGATGCGCCGCAATCCGCAAGCCATGCAGCCGTTCAATCAGAATCAGCAGACCCTTAACCAGCAGGATCTCAGCGAGATGCTTGACCGGATTGAGGAATTGGCCCGCACAGGTTCTCGGGACGCAGCGCGCGAACTTCTGGCGCAGATGCAGCAGATGCTTGAGAATCTGCAAGCCGGACGGCCGCAGATGATGCCGGACAGCATGACCAGCGAAATGATGGAGATGCTGAACGAGCTTGGCCGCATGATTCAGGAACAGCAGCGGCTGATGGATCAGACCCACCGTTTCAATCAGGATCAGCAACAGCCCGGTCAACAAGGACAACAGGGGCAGCAAGGTCAGAACCAGCAGATGACCGAGGAGCAACTCGCTGAAATGCTCCGACAGCTTCAGGAGGGCCAGGGCGATCTGGCGCAGCAGCTTCAGGAATTGATGGACCAGCTTGCCGAAAACGGCATGCAGGGTGGTGAACCGCTTGGCGAGGCCGGCGAATCCATGGGTCAGGCTCAGCAATCCCTTGGTGAGGGTCAGGGCGAACAGGCGGTTGGCCAGCAGGGCAATGCACTCGATGCTCTCCGCAGAGGCGCACAGGGCCTTACCGAGCAGATGATGGGACAGGGTCAGGGACCCGGCATGGCGAATGGTCCTTCGCCTCTGGATGAGGATCCTCTTGGACGCCCCCGGCGCACAGAAGGGCCGGACTTTGGCAACAGGGTGCGGGTTCCGGATGAAATCGACGTCCAGCGGGCCCGCCGGATCCTGGAGGAACTACGCCGGCGCTTCTCCGACCCGGCAAGACCACAGCTGGAACTCGAGTATCTGGAACGATTGCTCAAGCGGTATTGAGGTTACGCCCCGGTTTGCGGTTTCCGATTCCGGTCTTTTCGCATTCCGGCCAAGGTCAGACCGTAGATACACGCGATGACAATCAGCAGAGCGGCGGCTTGATAGGCGGCAATCGCATCGCCCAACAGCGGGACCGCTAGAACCATCGTCAGGGCTGGCCACGGCGTGGTAATCGAACTGGCCAATGACACGTCGATATGCCGGACCGCATAGAACCAGACGATCAGTTCCAGATAATAGACCAGACCCATCAGTGCGGACATTGGGAGCAGGATCGCTTTGCCTGCCGCAATAAGGCCCGAAGGCAACACAAGAGCTACAAACCCCGCAATGAAGACGGTGGAGACCGTCACCCGAAAGCACGTCACCTGGGCGGGCGTGATGGGGGTGTTCTTGAGCTCTTCCTTGATGATCACATGAGCGATGCTCCACAGAAACGGAACACCAAGCGACACGAGAAACCATGGCGAGAGGCCGGACATTTTAAATGTGCCACCCGTCCCGAGATAGTAGAGCGCGCTGATCAAAACCATGGTCAGACCTAGCTCCAGCGGCGTTTTACGCCGATTGAGGAACAGGCTTTCCCAAAGAATCGCAAACAGGGGATAGGCCTGGATTGCGATGGCCGCATTGGCAGCACCGGCCTTCTCGACACCCAGAACATAGAGGTAGGTGGACAGGCCGAACAAAGCACCGGTGAAGAGCGCGACGATCGACATCCGCCAACGTTTTCCGGACGATAGACCTGGCGCGAATATTCCCCGTGTTCCACTTTTGAATTCTATCCATGAGACTGGCAAGGCAAATACGACCTGCCAGAGGGAAAGCGCGAGGGCGAACGACATTGCATCGACAGTGTCCGGACGCGAATTGGACACGATCGGCATTACGCCGAGAAGCACAAGGCTGGTGAGCGACAGGACAACGCCTATGCGGATCGAAGGGGAGAACTCCGCCACGGAACAAATCTCCTAAAATGCATTGACTAAAGGAAGAATTGCTTCTCTATTGACTAGATGCAATTGGAATATTGATATCATGGCAATTTGGATTCCAGACCTTGAAGGCCGAACTGGCCCTAAATACCTCCAGATTGTCGAGGCGATGGCTGCGGACATCGCGGCTGGCCGGTTGACTCCAGGAACACGGCTCCCTCCACATCGTGAGCTTGCTTACCAACTCGGGGTCTCCGCGAACACGACCAGCCGGGCTTACGCAGAGGCGGTTCGGCGCGCGCTTTTGCGGGGGGAAGTGGGGCGGGGCACTTTTATACGCGCTGCTAGCAGCGCTACGTCTGCCGGGCTGCCGAACACCCTGATCCGGGCGCAAGAGGGGCCGGTCGATCTGTCACGGAACCTGCCGTTTTCGGGAATTGCCGAACCGAATGTCCAGTCCGTCCTTTCGGAGTTGCCCGGTGAGGCGGGACTGCAAGCGCTTCTCGATTTCCAGACTGGCACCGATCTGTCAAGGCATGTCGGCGCCGGCATAAAATGGTTGGACATTTGCGGTGTCGATGCCAAATCAGACGAAGTTGTTCCCACCATTGGGGCGCAACATGGTTTGCTCTGCGTGCTGTTGTCGATCCTGAAAATTGGCGATCTCTTGTTGACCGAGCCGCTAACCTACACACCGGTTCTCGACATGGCGGAGCGGCTGGGTATCCATTGTGCCCAGGTGGAAATGGATGCATCCGGGGTGATCCCGGAAAGCTTTGATTCTCATTGCAGGACATCAAGGCCGCGGGCCTTCTATCTGACGCCGACTCTGCAAGCACCTACAACAGTGACCCTCGATGAGCAGCGGCGTCAGGAAATCGCCGAAATTGCCGCCCGCAACGATGTGCTCCTCATTGAAGATGATGTTTTCGGGCCGCTCAAGCAGGATCGCCCAGCCCCATTGGCGGCGCGTGTTCCCGAAAATGTCATCTATGTAACCAGCCTTTCCAAGGCGGTGGCACCAGGATTACGGGTCGGATATGCGCGCGCGCCGGAGAAACTGGCTCCAGCACTCAGGCAGGCGGTAAACTCGAGTGTATGGATGGTACCACCATTGACTCTCGAGATTGCAACGCGGCTGATTGAAAATGGGTCTGCCAGGGATTTAGCCGAGCGCCAGCGGGCATTCGCCGCGCATCGTCAAAGCCTCGCCAGGGTAAATCTGGCCGGGATCGATTGTACCGCCGATCCCGTTGGGCTGCATCTGTGGTTGCCCTTGCCGGATGGAATGCGAGCCGACGTGTTTCGGGCGCAATGTGCAAGGGAAGGCGTTCTGGTAAGCGAGGCACGCAGCTTCGCCGCCAAGAGCGACGGCGTTCCTGATGCGGTCAGGATCTGCATCAGCCATGAACCGGACGAGGCTCGGTTGAAAACCGGTCTTCAGAAAATCGCCAGCCTGATAAAGACGCCTGCGTCGAAGTTTGAACTCAATATGTAGCGCCGATCCCTAACGATCAAATCAGGAAAGGCAGGCCGGTTTTCATGCGTAACGGCGTCTTTGATCCGGCATGGCACCGGTGAGCGCGTCGCGGACGGACTTGCGGATATCGGCAAGTGAAAACGGCTTGGTGACAACGTCATGGACGAGGGAATCCAGACCATTGGCCCGTTCGCGCTGGTCGGCAAAGCCGGTCATCAGCAGGATCGGCAGGTCCGGATAGTCGCGTGCTGATTGAAGGGCCAGTGCGATGCCGTCCATGACAGGCATCTTGATGTCCGAAAGCAGAAGGTCGTAAGCGCCCTTTTCGCGGGTCAGGCATTCAACCGCCTGGCCGCCGTCCTCTACCGCTTCAACCGAGTGGCCATCCAACTCCAGCGCACGCTTCACGAAGCTGCGGACGGCTTCATCGTCTTCGGTCAGAAGAATGCGAGCCATGTTTACGCTCCCTTCTCTTCACCAGCGGCCGCTTCCGGCGGAACAACATATCCGATGAACGGAAGTTGACGCCATGCGTGCCCCATATCCATACCATATCCGACAACGAACTTGTCGGGACAGGAAAATCCTACAAAATCAGCCGAAACAGAGGCTTTGCGATGCCCCGGTTTGTCCAGCAGGGCGGCGATCTTTACAGATTTTGCACCGCGGTTTTTCATCCGGTCCCGGGCAAATGCGAGCGTCCGGCCGGATTCAAGGATATCATCGACCAAAATGATATCGCGGCCGTTAACGTCGCTTTCGACATCGCGCAAAATCCGGATCTCATTCTGGCTGACGGTACCCGCTCCGTAGGACGACAGGTGCATGAACTCCATTTCCGGGGTCAGCCCGGCACGATGCATTGCCCTCACCAGATCTGCGGCGAAAATAAAGCTGCCCTTCAGGACCGCCACCACCAAAAGATTTTCCGGCTTCCCCTCGGCAATCTCGACCGACAGCGACGCGACCCTTGAGGCGATGGCTTGTTCGTCGAACAGGGTATTAATTGTGACGTCTGTCATCGTTCGAATGCGACCTGTCTGGTTCCGCGGTCAATGAACCGCACCTGAATATCCGCCGCACCCGCTGGCGGGTCGGTGAGGATGGTTCTGAATCTGGTTTCGTCGCGTCCTTGTAGTACTTGTGCACGCGGTTCGACAATCCAGGCGTAGATTTCCTGCTGGTCGGTGCTCCTTATGGACAACCGAACCGCTGGAATCGGGGCCACATCCGGGGTCAGATTGCGGATTGAGCCCTCGACTACAAGAACAGGGCTTCCGTCTTCCACTTCGCGGAATGTCCGCAGATTGCTGAATTCCAGGCCGCGGAGATTGACGTCGAAACCGATAAATTCGAACAAGCTGGCAAGGTCCGGAGCCTGTTTGACCACATTGTCGCGCGCAAGCACCAGCACGAGGCAAACAGCCATTGCCGTGCCGAACAGGGCAACCCCGCCAATGCGGGCATAGTTGCGCATAGCCAGCCAATTCAGGATTAGACCCAAGGTGTCCTTTCGGAACTTGTTTGGATTGACCTTGATCTTTCGCTTTTTTGCCGAAGTTTCCACATCGGTGATTTCCGGGCCCGAATCCATGTCCAGGTCCGGCAATTTGCTTTCTAGTATGTTCTCGGGCGGGGGTGAAGGCGGCGGTTCTTTTGCCCAGGCGATCCCGGTCTCAGGATCTTCGTCTGCTTCGATCTGGTCTGAACCAAAGGCTTCGGACGAGTCGTTGTTGGTTTCTTCCTCGTTTTCAGCCTGTTCGGCTACTGATGCCCATTCGGCATCCGCCTTGTCCTCGGCTACCTGCTGCGGGTCATCGTTCCGGTTAGGCGCAGGGGCCACGAACCATCGCGTCGCGCATTTGGCGCAGCGCACACTCCGGCCTTTCTCGCCGATCGACTCGACCTTTATCTCGTAGGACGTACTGCAATTTGGACATTTGATCTTCATCGCCAGAAGACCTTTCGCCAAAGAAGGTTCACACGGTTTTCCAATGATAACCGATTCACTGTTCGTCCGGCTTTAAGGAATTGAGGGATAGACCCGGCAACAGGCTTCCTGAGCCATTATGATGGCCTATATGATTAATAGATCGTTAACGGCCACCCGATAGCTTTCCGACCATCAACAGGAGTTTCGGATTGATCCGTTTTGAGAATGTCGGACTGCGCTATGGAATGGGACCGGAGATCCTGAGCGATCTCTCCTTCGCCATTGAGCCACAGTCCTTCCAGTTTCTCACCGGACCTTCGGGTGCGGGGAAAACCAGTCTCATCCGGCTGTTGTTCATGTCCTTGCGGCCCACTCGCGGGTTGATCCATGTGTTCAACCGGGACCTGAGTTCGTTGAAGAAGAGCGAACTTCCGGAGCTCCGGCGAAAGATCGGTGTTGTGTTTCAGGATTTCCGCCTGCTCGATCACCTGACGACATATGAGAATGTTGCCTTGCCACTCCGGGTCATCGGCAAGGATGAGGCGGACTACCGCATGGACGTAATCGAACTGCTTAAATGGGTCGGACTGGGTGAACGCATGCACGTGTTACCACCGGTGTTGTCCGGCGGGGAAAAACAGCGCGCCGCGATTGCACGCGCCCTGATCACCCGGCCCGATGTCCTTCTGGCAGATGAGCCCACCGGAAATGTCGATCCGCCCCTTGCGCGCCGGTTGTTGCGCCTGTTCATTGAATTGAACAAGCTGGGTACATCGGTTGTGATCGCAACCCACGATATTGCCCTTCTGGAACAGGTGGACGCGCGCCGCATGGTGCTGGCCGATGGCCGCCTGTCGATTTTCGACTAGGCCCGCATGGCAACGACCGGCGACAATTCGAATGCCAGCTCTACCGGGGAGGTCAATCCTCCACGCCGGTCGGATCGCGCTTCCAGAACCAAGGCAAAGCCAAAGGCCAAGACCGGGGTAAAGCGCAAAACACCGGCGCAACCGGCACCCACCAAGCTCAGGCCGGCAGCGGATATCGTGCCGCCGCAGTCCGTTGCCGGACGGGCTCTGACGCTTGTCGTAGCAATCATGAGCTTCCTGGCATGCCTGACTGTCGGCGCCGTCACAGTGGTATGGGATGCTGCCGATGCCTGGCAGAATGATCTGGTCCGGGAAGTGACGATCCAGATCCGTCCGACCGAGGGCGTCGACATGCTGCGGGAGATCGACAAGGCGATCGCCCTGACACAAGAGTTTCCAGGTGTGGGCTCCGTAAGAGCTTTTTCGGACGAAGAGACCAAGGCGCTCCTGCAGCCCTGGCTTGGTGATGGCCTTGAATTGGATGGGCTCCCGGTGCCACGCCTGGTCCAGATCACGATTGATGATCCGTCCCTGCTAGATCTGAACCAGCTCCGCCAGTCGATCACCTCGACAATCACCGGAGCCAGCCTGGATGACCACTCGACATGGACGTCACGCCTCTCGGCTATGGCGGGCGCGGTCGTGTTCGGCGGATTCGTCATCATGCTGCTGGTATTCGGATCAATGGTGCTCAGCGTGGTTTTTGCGACCCAGGCCGCGATGGCGGGAAACAAGGATGTTGTTTCCGTGCTGCATTTCGTCGGCGCTGTCGACAGCTTCATAGCCCGTGAATTTCAACGGCACTTTCTGGTTCTCGGCCTGAAGGGGGGAATCGCAGGCGGCCTTTCGGCGATTGTCTGTTTCATCCTGCTGGACGTGTTTACGCGCCAAACTGCGGGCCAAGCGAGTGCGGATCAGCTTTCGGCGCTATTCGGCACGGTGTCCGTCGGGCTGCTCGGATATCTTGGCGTGGTAGGGGTTGTGTTTCTGGTTGCGGTTCTCACCGCGGCAACCTCCGGACTCGCGGTCAAGGCGCACTTGGCAAAAGTAGACTGATTGACTTTAGACAATGCCGTGATTCTGGCCGAATCACATAGTATAAACATCTTATGACAGACGCTCGCACAGATCTGGGCCAGACAATGGCTTCCGATCCTCCGGACGATGACGCCGGGGCGGCGTTCGGGCGTGTGCCTGTGAAGAAAAAAGCGGCTTCCATCCGGCGCAGACGCTTCTTTCCATTATTGACCGTCATCCTGGTAGCCGTGTTTTTGGCAGTGGTCCTGCTGTTTGTTCAATTTGCAGAAACGATCTCCGGTATGACCAAGCCGGTTGGCCCGCAGGCTGACGGCATTGTCGTTTTGACAGGTGGCAAGGCCCGTGTGCTTGAAGGCCTCAAGCTCCTGGAAGCCGGTGGAGCTGAGCGGCTGCTGATCTCCGGCGTTCACCCGGGAACGACCCGCGAACAGCTTGCCGCTGTAACCGCGTCCGATTTGCCTCTTCAAACCTGTTGCGTGGACTTGGACAAGCTGGCGCTGAACACGAAGGGCAATGCGGCGGAAACGGCCAACTGGGCGCGCAAGTACGGCTACAAGCGTCTTCTTGTGGTCACCAGCGCCTATCATCTGCCGCGCGCAACTGCCGAGCTTCTGGATGTGCTGCCCGATGCAGACCTGATCGCTTATCCGGTCTCTCCTGTGGGCCTTGATCTGGCCAATTGGTACAAGCACCCGCGAACGATACGGCTTCTCATGCGGGAATATGTGAAGTATATCCTCGCGCGGCTACGGATCGCCACCAGCGGTTAGACACACGCTTGCTTATGCCGGTCCGGACGCCATCGATCATCCACGCGCTTGTCGGGACACCATGCTGCTGCTTCGGTCTACGCTTTTCCAGGTCCTGTTCTATGCCGTCACGCTCTTTCTGATGGTCTTGTTCCTGCCGACGATGCTGTTTCCGCAGCATTGGGTCAATTGGGTGCCTAAAGTCTGGAGCCAGATCCTTCAGGTTGTCATGCGAGTGACGGCGGGGGTGAAGGTGGAAATCCGCGGCCGGGAGAACTTGCCGGATGGCGGCTATATCGCCGCAATGAAACACCAGTCGGCTTGGGAAACGGTTGCCCTTCTGCCACTGTTTGACAATCCGACCTTTATTTTGAAACGCGAGCTGCGCTGGATCCCGCTATTTGGCTGGTACACAGCCAAATTCGATCAGATACCGATCAACCGGGGGAAACGGTCTGAAGCGCTGGCGGCCATGATGATCGCGGCAAAGAAAGCAATTGCGGAGAAACGGACCATCCTGATCTTTCCGGAAGGCACACGCCGTCCGGCCGGCGCGGAACCTAAATACAAATACGGCATCGCGCATCTTTACAAGGATCTGAATTGTCCGGTCGTTCCGGTGGCCCACAATGCGGGTTTGTATTGGCCGCGCTCGGCGTGGCGGGTCTATCCGGGGACTGTTATTGTTGACATCCTGCCGCCGATCGAGCCGGGGCTACCGCCGGACGCCTTTCATGCCCAGCTTGTTTCGACCGTCGAGGCAGCGAGTGACCGGCTGATGGATGAAGCGCGCAATGTCCGGAACCCGTCCCCGGTGATCGCAAAAGCCGATGCGTTGCGGGCTTCGCGCTCATCCGCTTAGGGCCTGTGGGGAATAAGGTTTTAGTCGCGGCGCGAGACGCTTTTGGCTGCGGATCAGGAAGAGAGACTGCCATGGAGTACTCTCTATAAGGGCTCTGTGACGCCATCCGGGGCCAAAAGCGCCGCGTCCCGCAAGGGATATGATGAAAATCGCCCGGCTCTACGGCACAAAGTCTTGAAAAGGAATGGCCTTTCCAGCGACATTGCTTCTACAGCGTTTCGATTGCTGCAGAAACAGAAGCACAACTTGGCGCGTTGAAATCTTTGATTTCAGGTAGCGCTAAGTGGTTCAACTCAAATCGAGAACGCTTTAGATCCGAACGATTTTCATCGATACCGCGATCCAAATCCTAAATCCCCACAGGCCCCAATCGGCGCAATCAGCCGCGCAGCCGCTCAGACAGCCATTTCAGATTGGAATCCCTGATCCCCATTTCTTCCAGGTGGGCCGCCGTATTGACCACGTATTCGGGGTTTTCGCCGGACTTTCCGACGGCTCCGACAACAATCTCGAGTTGGCGTTCAAGCGGCAGCGCACCGGCATATTGCGCGTGTTTCCGGTCGACCATGTAAACAAGCGCGCTCACAGTATCGCCCGTGTTCAGGCGGACATTGTGCCAGTGCTCCTTGTAGACCATCGTGGTCTGCTCTCTGGCGCGAAGATAGTCGATGGTTTCGGTGCGGTTCTTGCCTTCGACCTGATAGGCCATACCCCGGCAGGCCCCGCCATTGTCCAGGCCGAACACCAGCCCCGGCCGCTCCTGCGTGCCGCGGTGAACCCAGGAGTACACACACAGCGAACGGTGGGCACCGCGCAAAAGGGCCTGCTCACTGCGGACATGCGCAAAGCCCGGGTTCCACATCAATGATCCGTAGCCAAAAACCCAAAAATCGCTCATACCGGTCGTTCGTCCCAAATTGACCGGGCGGAGATAGCAACGCGGCGGCTGTGATGCAATGGCGCTGCATCAGTATACGGGACGCGAAAGTCAAATTGCCGATGACACGGAATAGCGGGAAACCGAAATCGAGGCTCGTGAACAAATACATGTTCATGATTGTGCTGCTTGTTCTGATCATCGCCGGCTGGTCGGCGGCTTGGCTCTATGGCCGGGAGATCTTGTCGGAGCGTCTGGAAGCCGAACGCGCCGGAATGGCGCGCTATGGAACCGAACTAACCTGTGCGCAGCTCGTTGTTGCCGGCTATCCCTTCCGTTACGAAGTTCGGTGCGCGGATCTTGACGCGGCAGGCAACGGCACAACTGGCAGTCTGGGAAGCCTCAATGCGGTGGCCCTGATCTATAATCCGCGCCATATCATTCTTGAGGCCAGCCCGCCGTTCTCCGTTGCGCTACCGGAAACCGGCGAAACTGCGCAAATCCTGTGGGATACGGCCCGTGCGAGCGTCCGCTTTGGAGAAAGTGGCATCGGCAAGGTTGATATAGTCGTTACCGGGCCGGATGTAACAGCCAGCAACCCGTTTGCAGTCATGGAAGCCGTTGCCGAAAAGGCGGAGCTTCATCTGCGACCGGTTCCGGAAGCATCAACGGATCTGGAAGGGTTTCTTTCGGCTGACGGTCTACGAACTCCGGTTCTTCCCACTCAGGAAGCGTCATTTGATTTTCGGGCCCATGTGCGCCTGAAAAACGGCATGGCGTTATTGGCTGGCGCCGATGCAATGCAACTTCGGCGAATGGCCGGTGGTGTATTGCCGCTTGAGCTGGTGTTGTTTGAATTGAAGACGGATGCCAGCATGTTGACCGCCTCCGGGGACCTGCAGGTCAACCCGGATGGCACCCTTTCGGGCACCCTCGATTTGGCGCTGAGCCAACCGGACCGGGCTTTGGACATCTTCACGCCGCTTATGCCGCCCGGCAACACCGCCTTTGCCGCTGCGGATGGCCTGTTCAAGAGCCTGAAGCCGTCCGAAACGGATGCGGCCGGCGTGCCAGTCCTTCGCCTGCCTATGGTTGTCGACCGTGGCGTCATGCGGATTGGCTTTTTGGTTCTCGGCACCTTGCCGCCTGTTCTACCGCCCTTGCAGTGAATAGGCACCGTTCCGAATAAGCGCGACCCGGCCTAATCTCCGGCTATCCGATCAATCGGAATGATGAAGCTCTTGCGATGATCGGGTTCGGCGATTTTTTCGTAAAGCGCGACTTCGGGCTGGTTCTTGCCCGGCACGATCCAGCGCAGATGAAGCCAGCCGCGGCTTTGGCCTTCCGTAACCAGCGTTTCGATCATGGTCCGGGCGATGCCTTCGTTGCGGACTTCAGGCTTTACATAGACATCGTCCATCTGGCCGATCCGCAGACCGGTGACAAGCTCGGGAAGATCGAAAAAGACGGCAAACCCAACGAGCTCCTCGCCCTTGAAGGCACCAATAACTTCCGCGGTTTTGTCGCCCAGAATCCGTTCGGCATAATAATCGTCTGGCCGCCGCGGGGCACCGCGCCGCAGGGCTTGTGCATTTGCAGCGATCAGGGGGGACAGCTTGTGGGCCTCGTCAAGGCCGAGCGCCCTGATCTCAATCTTGCTCATGGGATCTCCGGAAATCAAAGAGTTTGAAACTTGGCACACCATGTCCCGAAACGGGGATGATGATCAAGAACCTCAATGCCGATGGGAGAGGGTTTCATCGCCGCATTTTGTATGCAATGAGCAAGAGCGGACGGCGAGGCAAGCAACGTGGCAGACAAATCCAGGCAAACCGCAACCCTGATCGGGCTGACAGCGGTGCTCATGTGGGCGACCCTTGGATTGTTCGGTGCCGGCGCCGGTAAAGTGCCACCGTTTCTCATGAATGCGATGTGTTTCGGAACATCCGGCGTGTTGGCATTCGTCTATCTTGCGGTACGCGGCGAACTTGGTCAGATGAAGCAGCCGGTGCGGGTGCAGGCTTTCGGTACTTTGGGCCTGTTCGGTTTTCATTTTTTCTATTTTACCGCGATCCGCAATGCGCCGCCGGTAGAAGCCAATCTGATCAACTACACTTGGCCGCTTCTGATCGTTGTGTTCTCTGCCTTTCTTCCGGGTGAACATTTGCGGTTTCACCATATCGTCGGCACCTTGCTTGGTCTGGCTGGCGCGGGTCTTCTGATTTCCGGGGGCAAAGGGTTCAGTTTTGATGGAGGATCCGCGCTTGGATATGGCGCGGCGGTCACATCCTCGCTGTTCTGGTCCAGCTATTCGGTATTGTCGCGCCGTCTTGGCGATGTGCCGACCGGTGCGGTGGCCGGCTTCTGCCTGATGAGCGCAGTTCTGTCGGCGGTTTGTCATGAGTTTTTGGAAGAAACCATCTGGCCAAGGAATCTGATCGAATGGTCGTCGGTTCTGGCGCTAGCGCTCTTTCCCGTCGGCCTGGCGTTTTTCGTCTGGGACATTGGCGTCAAGCGCGGCGATATCCAGGTTCTGGGTGCTGCCGCCTACTCCGCGCCGTTGCTCTCTACGCTGCTACTGATCGCTTTCGGCTTCGGTGCGTTGACATGGTCCGTCGCGATTGCATGCGTTGCAATCACAGCCGGCGCGGTGATAGCAGCAAAGGACATGATTTTCTGGAAACGGTCAGCGCTCGAAGACCCGGAGTGAAGCCGGTATTCGCTCCGCCCTTCGGATAGTAGGAAGACGTCATCACCTTTAGTAAGGTCCGCCCAACTGGAATGACATACAGGACGGTTCCATGAGCCTCGACATTCGCCCGCGCCGCTCGGCGCTTTACATGCCCGGCTCCAATACACGGGCGCTGGAAAAAGCCAAAAGCATCAACGTCGATTGCCTGCTTCTGGACCTGGAAGACGCGGTGGCGCCCGACGTCAAGGACGTGGCCCGCACACAGATCGTAGATGCGGTATCAGCCGGTGGATACGGCAAGCGCGAGGTGGTCATTCGCATCAACGGTCTGGATACGCCGTGGGGCGAAGACGATCTGAAGGCTGCGGCAGAAGCGAAGCCGGATGCAATCCTCGTTCCGAAAGTGAACGGTCCGGCCGATCTTCAGCGCATCGCGCACAGGCTCTCGGTGCATGGCGCATCGGCAGACATCAAGCTTTGGGCCATGATGGAAACGCCGCAAGCGATGCTCAATGCCGGAGCCATAGGCGCTTGTGGCCACGATCCGGAAGTCCGGCTTTCCTGTTTCGTCATGGGCACCAATGATCTTGCCAAGGAAACCCGCGCCCGCCTGACGCCAGGCCGCGCCGCCATGATGCCCTGGCTGATGACGTGCGTTGCCGCCGCGCGCGCTGGCGGGATCGATATTCTCGACGGCGTCTACAATGCGTTCAACGATCTGGACGGTTTTGCCGACGAGTGCGCGCAAGGTGCGGAAATGGGCATGGACGGCAAGACACTGATCCATCCGAAGCAGGTCGAAGCCTGTCATACGGCGTTTAGCCCGGCCGATGAGGAAATCGCCTGGGCGCGAAAGATCAACGAGGCTTTTGAGCAGCCGGAAAACGCCGGCAAGGGTGCCATACAGGTTGACGGCAAAATGGTCGAACGGCTGCATGCGGAAATGGGCCGGCGGGTGATCGCGATTGCCGATGCCATCGCTGCGGCGTCCTGAACCGGGGAACCAATCATGAAACTTTACCGCTTCATTACCGGGCCCGACGACAGTGAGTTTTGCCATCGGGTCACCGAGGCGCTCAACAAGGGCTGGGAACTGTCCGGATCGCCTTCGCTGACTTTTGATCCTGTGCGCGGGCGGACCATGTGCGGCCAGGCGGTTGTGAAGGAAGCGCCGGGCGAGTATTCGCCCGATATCAAGATCGGTGAGTACTGAAGCGGGCACCTCTCGCTGGGGCAATTTTATCCCTTACGATGCCGATTCAATACGCTGGTCGGCGTAGCTTCGGAGCCAAATTTACTGAGCAGTGACGGCAGTTATTCTTAGCCTCCGTTGTGCATTGAGAGAATGTTATTCTTTCAAATTCTGAAAATTCCGCAGTGGCAATTGTAAAAATCTAGAGCACTTTCCAATCATTCTGGGTCGTAATCTGTCGCAGAGAAGTAGTTCCGACAGTTGGCGGGTGCGAACAAGTCGATGCCCGTGCCGATGGCGTCCCAGAGGTCGTCCTTCGTTCTCGCGGCTGTTTTTTAAGGAAGCTCTTGAGTTACGAAAAGGCCATCTCGATCAGGTTGAAATCGGGGCTGTAGGGTGGCAGGAAGCGCAATTGCGCGCCGGCAGCCTGGATTGCCTCACGTATGGCTGCGGGTTTGTGAGCCGGGAGGTTGTCCATGACCTCGATGTCCCCCGGTGACAGGAATGGCCTTTTTGAAAGTTATGCTGTGACGATCAAGCAGACGCCAGATCCTGCTTTGGGAAACACGCAGCCCATGGGCCATTTCCAGATACGCAGCCAATTCGGCCAAGGTGATATCTGGCGTCGGGTCGATCAGAGCCAAGACTTCATCTGCATGGGCTTCCATCCGCCCTGAACGGTTGTCTCCACCTTGCCGGGCCGGTTCGACATGTCCAACCTGGAACTATAGATTGACCCACCTGATCGCCGTCGAAGGCGAAACTCCAAACCGCTTGGCCGCGGAACGGCGCGACATCCCGTCTTCGACGGCAACAACCAAACGGTGACGCAGATCCGGTAACATGGAGACTGGCCTCCTTCGCCAGCCCCTATGTTGAATCAGTTCTGAAGCCAGATGGGAATCCTACTTCGAACCAAAACGATCGGAAATTGCTCTAAATCGGCCGCAACCAATCCCGGTCGCGGCATAACAGTCGGGAAACCCACTTACGATCAAGCTCGAACTGTTAAAACAATCCAAGCCACCTCGCATTAGACCCAAGATAAATCCCGACAAGCCCTAGATTTCTTCAGGGACCATTTCGATGGCGCCGCAGGGGCATTCGGTGGCACAGATGCCGCAGCCCTTGCAGAAATCGTAGTCGAACCTGAATCTGTTGCCCGGCCCGAGCTTGATCACCGCATTGTCGGGACAAACGCCGTAGCAATTGTCGCACTCGAAACAGTTGCCACAGCTCAGGCACCGCCGCGCCTCATAAAGCGCGTTGGTCTCGTCCAGCCCGTCGACCACTTCGCCAAACGTTGACTTGCGCCGTTCGATATCGAGATGTTTCTGCACCGTCTCGGGAGCGTCGGTGTAGTACCAGCTATTGAGCTTGTCGAAGCCCGCCAATTCCGGCTTTGGAGGCCTTGTATAGGTGCCGGCACCGAGCCAGGCATGAATTGCGCGGGCAGCATGTTTGCCGTGGCCCACAGCCACCGTGACGGTCCGCTCCGAGGGGACCATATCGCCACCGGCAAAGACCCCTTTTTCGCCGGTCATGAACTGGCCGTTCACCTGGATGACCTTGTCCTTGACCTCCACGCCGGGGAGCTTTTCGACAAAGCCCGTGTCGACGTTCTGGCCAAGCGCCATCACCACGGTATCGGCCTGGATTTCATCCATCTCGCCCGTGGGTTGCGGCTTGCCGTTTTCATCAAGCTCCATGCGCTCGATCATCACCTTGCCGCCGTCGCCAACTTCCTTGATGGTGGTGAGCCAGTTGACGATCACGCCTTCTTCCTCGGCCTCCACCATCTCGAAATCGTGGGCGGGCATTTGTGCGCGGGTACGGCGATAGACGATGATCGCGTCTTCTGCGCCCATGCGTTTGGCGGTCCGCGCGACGTCAACGGCGGTGTTACCGCCGCCATAGACCACCACCTTGCGGCCCAGCATGGGTTTGTCCTCGGCAGTCTCCATATCATGCAGGACACCGACAGCGTCGAGGATCCTGCCCGCGTCGGCGGAGGGAATATAGGCCCGGTTGGCAAGGTGCGCGCCAATGGCGAGGAAAACGGCGTCAAAACCGCCGGCTTCCTTCTCGGCGGCGATGTCTTCGACCCGTTTGTTGAGCTCCAGTCGAACGCCCATGTCGACGATCCGCTGGATATTGGCTTCCACCGTGTCGCGTGGCAGGCGATAGGCGGGAATGCCGAAACGCATCATGCCGCCGGCCACCGGACCGGCTTCATATATCGTTACATCATGACCAAAGCGGCGGAGGTGGTAAGCGGCGGAAAGACCTGAGGGGCCTGACCCGACCACGAGAACCTTCTTGCCGGATTTCGCTTCCGGCACATGGGGGATCCAGCCTTGGCGGCGCGCTTCGTCATCAAGGAACCGCTCAACGGCGTGAATACTGACTGCGGCATCAATGTCCTTGCGGTTGCAGGCGTTTTCGCAAGGGTGATAGCACGCCCGTCCCATGATCCCCGGAAGCGGATTGTTGACCATGATCTCGTGCCAGGCTTCCTCATAGCGGCCCTCTTCCGCGAGGGCGAGCCAGGCCTGTATGTTCTCTCCCGCCGGGCACGCGTGGTTGCAGGGCGGCAGGCGGTCCACATAGACGGGCCGTTCGGTGCGCCAGCTGCCTGTGTGGTTATGCAGCGATGTGCCAACATCAACAGTAATCGCAAACGGCGCTGTGGTTGGAAGGGTCATCAAATCACCTCCTCTTCATCGCGGAGAAGATCGAATTCCGCGATATTGTGGTCGGCCATGGCCTGAAGTTTGCGGATCGCCTCCGTGCCCGTCTCGGTTTTGAACAGGTGCGCGAAGCGGCGCTGGGGTTTGAGGTATTCCTCGATGGGAATGCGCTGGCGGATCGGACGGGAGTTGATCACTTTGCCATTGTCGGCCTCGAACAGCGGGAAGAACCCGGTCTCGACCGCAAGACGGGCAATGTTGATCGTGGCGTTAGAGGCACAGCCCCACCCCAGCGGGCACGGCACAAAGACGTGGATGTAGCGCGCGCCCCGATAGGTCATGGCCTTTTCGACCTTGGCTTCAAGGTCATGCAGGTAGCCGACAGAGGCTGTGGCCACATAGGGAATGTTGTGCGCCATGGCGATCCTGGGCAGGTTCTTGCCCGTGCCGAAAACGTTTCCGGGATGCTCCTCGCCGACCGGGACGGTGGTGGCGGTGCGTGCACCGCCGGGCGTTGCCCCGGACCGTTGAACGCCCGTGTTCATATAGGCTTCGTTGTCATAGCAAATGTAGAGCACGTCATCGTTGCGCTCGAACATGCCGGAAAGACAGCCAAATCCGATATCGACCGTACCGCCGTCGCCACCTTGGGCGATGATGCGCGTCTCATTTCTGCCCAAGGCTTTCAGACCGGCCTGCATGCCCGAGGCCACGGCAGGCGCATTGCCAAACAATGAGTGCATCCACGGCATTTGCCAGGATGTTTCGGGATAAGGTGTTGTGAACACCTCCAGGCAGCCGGTGGCATTGGCGGCGATCATGTTGCCGCCCGTGGCGCGCATCGCTGTATCGAGTGCATAGCGCGCGCCGAGTGCCTCACCGCAGCCCTGGCAAGCGCGATGGCCCGAGGTGATCGCATTTGAGCGATCCATGGAGGCCTGAACATTGCGCTCCTTTGCATCGACAAGGCGGTTACCGACGGTAAAAGTCCCCTTCTGGTAGAACTTTACCTTCTGTTCGGCGGGGATGTCATCGGCCGTGCGGAGCTCTGATCTGTCTGTCATCTTCTGTCTCCTCAACCGGCCGGGTGGCTGGCGGCACCGCCAAAGGCTGTATCGGTCTGGATGTTTTTCAGAATGCTTTCAGCCACCGGGCCGCTGGCGATCTTGCTGCGCTGCCGGGCCAGTTCGGCCTCGACTATATCGCGCTGCAGATCGAGAAAGTGCATGTCTTCCAGCTCGCCGGCCAAAGCACGGTCAAAAAGCCTGTGAAGCGATGGCATGGTGATGGGCCGTCCGCCCAAACCTGCCACGACCGTGTGGACGTGGATGCCCGCGCCTTGCATCGCCATCATGACGTTGTTGGAGACAACGCCGCCGAAGCCGATGGCAAAGCTCTTTTCCAGAACGACGACCTGCTTGGCACCACCCAGTGCGCGGCGCAGCGCTGCTTCGGGGAAAGGCCGGAACGAGCCTATGGTGACGACACCGATTTTCTTGCCGTCCGCACGCATATCGTCAACGACATCCTTGACCGTGCCTGCCACCGAGCCAAGGGTGACGACGATCGTGTCCGCCCCCGCTGTCTCGTATTCATGGATCAGACCGCCGCTGTCCCGACCGAAGATGCTTTTGAAGCGCGCTGCGACCTCGGGGATCACATCGAGCGCCTGCATCTGCTTGTCATGGGCAAGGTAACGAACTTCGGTAAAGGCCTCGGGACCGACCATTGTGCCAATCGAATAAGGGGTTCTGGGGTCCAGAACCTGCTGTGGCTGGAACTTGGGGAGAAACTGGTCCACTTGCTCCTGGCTTGGCATTTCCACGCGCTCATAGGCATGTGTCAGGATGAAGCCATCCATGCACACCATGACCGGCTGGCTGAGCTGTTCTGCAATCGCAAAGGCCTGAATATGCAGATCAAGGGCTTCCTGGTTTGTCTCTGCAAACAACTGGAGCCATCCTGCATCGCGCATGGACATGCTGTCGGTATGGTCGTTCCAGATATTGATGGGTGCCCCGATGGCGCGGTTGGCCACGGTCATCACGATGGGCAAACCCAGTCCGGACGCGTTATAAACCGCCTCTGCCATGTAAAGCAGGCCCTGCGATGCCGTTGCCGTATAGGTTCGCGCGCCAACGGCCGAAGCACCGATACAGGCCGAGAGCGCGGCAAACTCGCTCTCCACATTCATGTACTCGCAGTTGCCCATCCTGCCTTCGCGGCAAAGTTCGCCGCAATGTTCAACAATGTGGGTCTGGGGGCTGATCGGATAAGCGCAGATGACGTCGGGACGGCATAAAGCCACGGCTTCGGCCACGGCGTGGCTGCCTTCGATTTGCTTAAGCATCGGCATGCTCCTTGGATAGAGCGGCGTCATAGGCTGCGCGGGCAGCAGTGATATTGCCCGCCGCTATTGTCCCGTCAAACTTGGTCGAAATCGCCTTTTCCACGCTTTCAATGGTGATCTGTCCGGTGAGAGCAGCGAAAGCCCCAAGCAGGGCCGCGTTCGGCACCGGGCGGCCCACATGCTCCCTCGCCAGAGCAGACGCGTTCACGCCTACAACATGGCCTTCGGGGAGATGAGCGACCTTTTCCGTTATGTGCAGCTCGTCCCAGCTCTTGAGCGAATTGATCAGAACATATCCGTCCGGCCGCAGCCCCGGGAAAACGTCAAGCGCGTGAAACAGCGTCGGGTCCTGGACGATCAGGCAGTCCGGTTCGAGGATGGGTTCGCGGCGCCGGATTTCCTTGTCATCCAATCGGCAGAAGGATACTACCGGCGCGCCCGTGCGCTCCGATCCGAAGGACGGAAAGGCTTGCGCATGCTTGTCTTCCTCAAAGCCCGCGATTGACAGCATTTCGGCGGCGGTCACCACCCCTTGTCCCCCACGGCCGTGCAGCCTGACTTGAAACATTGGCTTGGAGTCCTTTCATCCTAGCTATGAACCAAAGAGTGAGCCTATCGCTTGCGCTCGCACGTTTGGCGTGCAGGAAGGAAGTGTGCTGCGCGCCAGCATTCCAAACCATGATCAAGGTCAAACCTCGGTTGACTTAGGTTGCGCGAGCAGCATCAATCAGCTCAATGGTTGCCGAGCACGGTGTAGGTTCCGCATTCATCGTCACCGGTATCTTCCGTATAAATACCGAGTGCTGCCCATGTCTTGGGTCATGCATGCTGTCTCTGCCGGCTGGCGCTACGCTTCTGCAGCGCTTCTGAAATTCGAAGTTCTCCGGTCGTTAGCAGCACCAGCGCATCCTGTTGCCGAGCCGCCCTCTCCCGTTCTGGGGTGACCAGCTTTTGATCTTCCGCAAACGGATTACCGGCAAAAACTTCCTTTTCCCGTGTTCTTTCTGGATAGCCAATTCCGCGTCTTGATCTTGAAACGCCGAATTGATTCAATGGAAGAATCAGTAGCACCGAAGGTTTAGATCGTATCGCGTACCTCCGGAGTCCCTTGGAGCGCCGATTGGGCAAGTCCGCGAAAATCGAGATATTGCGCAGAGTTCTTCCTCTGCTCCTCGGGATACTTGCGATCGCCGGCTGGCTCGCCTTCCTGTCCTCTGTGTCAGCCTTGCTGGTACTTGCCGCTGCGGTTGGTATCTATGCCGCGATGCCGGAGGCCAACCTGCCGGTCGGCGCGGTTCGGCCGCAGCCGCGGCCGGGGATCATCGCCACGGATCTGATCGGGTTTGCCATCGGCGTGCCGCTCTTTTCTCTGGCGCTTGTCGGCATGTCTCAAAGTGCCGGGGCGGCGGCGTTGCTGTTTGCATTGCTTGCCTTTCCGGCCGGGTTCAGTCTGTTGATCTTCATGATCTCGGTCCGCCACCAGACCTCCTGGGTCCGGTTTTTCGGCAATGGTTTCGAGTTCTCGCAGCTCGGCCTCAGGATACGCGTGCCCTATACCGAGCTTGCCGGTGTGCGGGTGGCCGTCTGGCAGGCGTCCGGCCTGGCCGCCTGGTTCCAGTCGACCTTCGGCTCGATCCGGCAAAAGACGGCCATCATGCTCAATGGCGCGGAAACCACCAAAACTCTGGTCTTCACCCGCAAGGACGGATCGGTATTCACCATCTCCTCCGAGCTGATCCCGGACTTGCAGCGAATCCTGATCGGAATGGACCGGGCAGGGGTGGATCTTCCCGAGGGTATTGGCCAGCGGCAGCGAGTCCAGATCCGAAAGCGCCGCGAAAAGCTCTACGGCGCCGATCCGAAACCGGAGGCGGACAAGGAGCAACTCGACGTCGCCCGCATAGCAGCCCTCATCGAGCATGCCCGCCGAGCGGCGAATTGATCAGGTTGCCGATGTTCTGGGGCCAGTGGGGATTCAGGATCTGGATCGCGGTATCGATGAAAATCGTTCGAATCTAAAGCGTTCTCGATTTGAATTGAACCACTTAGCGCTGCCTGAAATCAAAGATTTCAACGCACCAAGTGGTGCTTCTGTTTCTGCTGCAATCGAAACGCTGTAGAAGCAAAGTCGCTGGAAAGGCCATTCCTTTTCAAGACATTGCGCCGTGGAACCGGGCGATTTTCATCATATCCCTTGCGGGACGCGGCGCTTTTGGCCCCGGATGGCGTCAGAGAGCCCTTATGGAGTTTACTCCATGGCAGCCTCTCTTCCTGACACGCGGCCAAAAACGTCTCGCGCCGCGGCCGAAACCCAATTCCCCACAGGCCTCAATGCGAATCGTGATTCAAGCTTCCTTTTCAGAGGCTTGGATGGCTCGCACGATTTTGCCGAGCGGTGAGCGGCGGCGGTTTTGGTCTGAGGGACAGAAGTTGGTTTTTTTTGGAAGTAGTGGCGGCCAGCGGTCTAACGGTTTCGGCGGCGGCGCTGCGGCACAACTGGCCATGTCTTGGGAAGGGATTGACCGGCGCCGTCCGACCTGGACGCTCGCCCTCAAGCGCCGGATAACGGGCGTCTTTTGAGGCAGTTAAGGTTGGCTGGGTTCAAGCAAATCTGGATCGAAAACTGGCGGCATGAAAACCAGGACGGATACACCTTAAATCTGCCGCCAACCTTTCTGGCAAACCGGGGCCACCTCACTCTGAACGCACGAACATCGCGACGGCGTGCAGGCGGTTGCGGGCATTCATCCGCCGGACGGCGCTGGCAATGTGGGTTTTCACGGTTGCGACGCTGATATCGAGTTCGTATGCGATCTGCTTGTTGATCATCCCCTCCGACAGCAGGCGCAGAATGGCCCTTTGCCGGTTCGTGAGGCGGCCGGAAGACATTTCCCTTTGAACATCGACAGCTTGTTTGCAGGTCGCCGTGCCATGATCCTGGGGGTGTTGCCAATTTGTTGTGACTGTATCGAGCATTTCCTGGTGTCTCCTCCGAATTTTTCCGATCGCCAGATCGTATTTCATCCATAAAGAGGACTTTACCGCTATTTTGGCTTTACGGCATTATGTTAAAGTGTAAAAAGAAAATTGTGAAAAATTAGCAATTGGGATTCCAGCAGTGGCAAAGAAGCTGTTCGCAGGCCACGTCCTTCGGAAAATCCGTGAGCATGCGGGCATGTCGCAGGTCAACTTTGCGCGCCGCCTGGACCTCTCCGCATCTTACGTCAATCAACTTGAAAGCAACACAAGGCCGGTATCGGCAAGCGTCTTGATTGCCGTGAGCCGTGAGTTCGGGGCGGATATGGCCAGCTTCGAGGCCAATGACCTCGACAGGCTTGTCGCTGACCTTGGCGAGGCGTTTGCCGACAAGCGTTTCTACGGTGGTGTTATCGGTCTGCAGGACCTTAAAAGCGTCGCGACCCATTCGCCCGACTTCGCTCATGCGGTTTTGGACCTATATGGCGCCTTGCTACGCATGAGCGAGCAGCAGGCCTCGATGGAAGACGCTTTCAGCATTCACGGCGACCGGGCAGAAAATGCCAAGGCGCTGCCCTCGGCCTATGACGAGGTTCGAGATCACTTTCATTACATCGACAACTACGTTGATGAACTGGATGTCGGTGCAGAAGACCTCGCAGAGCGGCTTGGCTTGGCTTGGCACCATGACCGGTTCACGAGTCTGGCGGCCTGGCTTGCCGAAAACCACAACATTTCGGTCGATCTGACAGATTTTGATGGCCGCGAAACCATGTCTGAATTCAGCCGCTCGCGGCGGGTGGTCAGCATCAATCGCTTCCTTCCACGCTCGACCATGGATTTTCTGCTGGCCTGTGTCGTTGCGGATGTTGGTGCATATCAGCTGATTGACACTCACATTGCCTCGGCCGGGTTCTCCAGCCCGGCTGCCGAAGACATCTGCCGGCTGGCCCTCAGAAACTACTACGCCGGCGCGCTTTTGCTGCCGTATCGCCGAATTCTGGCACTCGCAAAGGATCACCGCCACGATCTCGACCGTATGGCGGCGACCACCGGATCAAGCCTCGAGCAGATCTGCCACCGGCTTTCGACCCTGCAGCGCAATGGTGAAAAGGGCATTCCGATCTACTTTCTGAAGGTTGACCGGGCAGGCAACGTGATCAAACGCCACAGCGCAACACGGTTCCAGTTTGCCCGTTACGGCGGCGCTTGCCCTGTTTGGAACGTGCATGAAGCGTTCGAGAGGCTCGACAATCGCACCGCCGTGCAGATTGGCGAAATGCCGGACGGGCACACCTATCTTTGTTTGGCCCGCAGTGTATCAAAGCCAGCGCCCGAATTCGGCAAACGCGAACGCAGGTATGCATTCGGCCTGGGGTGCGAGCTGAAATATGCCGAGTACTTCGTCTACGCCGACGGCCTGTCGATCAGTGACAAGGCCAGGGCAACACAGATCGGTATCAACTGCCGGATCTGTCCAAGGACCGATTGCTCCGACCGCGCATTTCCTGCCCTCGGCAAAGGGATCACGGTAGACTCGTCCAAACGCGGCATCGTGCCGTTTTCGATGCGCTGAAGTTTCTGGAAACTCAATACATTTCTGCAGACAGGAAAAAATTCGCTCGC
The DNA here is from genome assembly GCA_965230445.1 of Roseibium sp. Taxonomy (GTDB): domain Bacteria; phylum Pseudomonadota; class Alphaproteobacteria; order Rhizobiales; family Stappiaceae; genus Roseibium. The sequence goes on from OZ246005.1 coordinate 4,469,605, forward strand.
AGAAGTGTCATTTTGAATTCGGCCAGTCATCACTACTTGCCGGTGCAGACCGCAGGTGGCAGGGGAATCGCACTTAAAGTTTGACGTTTTTCCAGAATTGGATTCTTGAGGTTTCATCACATGATGGAGTTTCGGGATGCCAACATTAGACAGCTATTTCAATGAAATGGATGATCCACGCCGTGGGAATGCCCCGCGCCACAAGTTCTGCGATCTCATGACGATCAGTCTTTTATGCACACTTTGCGGCGGTGAAACAGCGGTCGATATGGAGCTTTTCGGGGTCATGAAGGAGGATTTTCTGCGCGAATTCCTCGAACTGCCCCACGGCGTCCCCTGCCACGATGCTTACTCGCGGTTGTTTCGGCTGATGAAGCCGGCCAGCTTTCAGGCGTTTTTCGACAAGTTTCGCAGCGATTTCGCGGCCGCGCGTCACGCCGATCCCGCCATTGCCATCGACGGCAAGGAGATGCGGCGCAGCTTCGACAAGGCGGCTGAACAGTCTGGTCTGAACGTCGTGACGGCGTTTGCGCATGAGGCGCGGCTTACCTTGGGGATCACGCAAAGCGCCAAGGGCGGCGGGGAGATTTTGGCCCTGCGCGAGTTGATCGGGATGCTCGACATTCGGGGTATCACGATCACGGCGGATGCGTTGCATTGTCAGCGTGAAACCTGCGATCTGATCGTGCGGGAGGGCGGTGATTATTGCCTGCAGATCAAGGGCAATCAGGGCGATATGCTGACGGACCTGCGCGCCTTTGTGGATGATCAACAGATTGACTATATTGATGAATACACTGCGGCAGATGCTGATCATGGTCGCATTGAGGAGCGCAGCTATCACCTTTACGACGTTCCTGACTATCTGACCGAGACCCATAAATGGCCGCATCTTCAGGCCTTCGTCCATGTCGCTTCGAAGCGCGAGGCAGACGGCAAAACCAGCCGGTCCGAGCGGCTTTATCTGCTGTCAAAACGCCCCACGGCTGAAGCGGCCGCCGCGCTGATCCGGGGCCATTGGCAGATCGAAAACAGCCTGCACTGGTCGCTCGATGTGCTGATGAATGACGACCGGCACCGCGCCCGCAAAGACCACGCACCCGCCAACTTTGCAGCCCTGCGCCGCATCGCGCTGAGCATCATCAAGGCAAACACCGACAAAGGCTCAAACCGGGGCAAGTTCAAAAAGGCCGGCTGGAGCAACGACTTCCTGCGAAAACTCATCCAGGAATTCTGAAGCGCGATTGCCCTGCCGCAGGTGGCGTCTAAACTTGTTCGCAGGTGCCACATCTGCTACGCAACCGTTTTAGTGTCCAACTCTGGGCATTCCATCAGTAGTAAAGTGGGGGCTGTATGAAGCTGGGTGTTCCAAAAGAGATCATCGAAGGTGAAGCGCGCGTTGCACTCACCCCCGAATCCGCAGCCCAATTGCAAAAGCTGGGATATGATTGCGCTATCGAGGCGGGTGCCGGGGCTGCGGCCGGTTTCTCCGATGCCCAATATGAAGCGGCAGGCGTTGAAATCATCAGCGATACCGACACCCTGTGGTCGGGCTCCGATATTGTCGCCAAACTCCGTCAGCCCGAGCCTGAAGAAATGGCCCGGCTACGTAATGATCTGACTCTTATATCCTTTTTCAATCCCGGTGGAAACGCGGAAGGCCTTGAACAGGCAAAGGCCTCGGGTGCCAACGTCGTCGCCATGGAGATGGTTCCGCGGATTTCCCGCGCGCAGAAAATGGACGCGCTGTCGTCCATGGCCAACATTGCCGGCTACCGGGCGGTGATCGAGGCAGGCAACAATTTCGGCCGGTTCTTTACCGGACAGGTTACTGCTGCGGGTAAGGTTCCGCCTGCCAAAGTACTGGTTGTTGGCGCGGGTGTTGCCGGTCTTGCCGCCATCGGAACATCGACCTCTCTGGGCGCAATCACACTTGCATTCGATGTCCGTCCGGAAGTCGCCGAGCAGATCGAATCCATGGGTGCCGAGTTTGTTTTCCTGGATTTTGAAGAAGATCAGCAGGACGGCGCGGCGACGGGCGGATATGCCGCACCTTCGAGCCCGGAGTTCCGCGAAAAGCAACTGGAGAAGTTCCGGGAACTGGCACCTGATGTCGACATCGTCATCACCACGGCGCTGATCCCCAACCGCCCAGCGCCTAAACTGTGGCTCAAGGACATGGTCGAAGCCATGAAACCAGGCTCGGTGATTGTCGACTTGGCCGCAGAGCGCGGCGGAAACTGCGATCTGACAGTTGCGGACGAACGGATCGTGACCGGTAACGGCGTGATCGTGATCGGCTACACCGACTTCCCGTCCCGTATGGCTGCGCAGGCCTCAACGCTTTATGCAAATAACATACGCCACATGATGGCCGATCTGACGCCGGAAAAAGACGGCCAGATCGTCCACAACATGGAAGACGATGTGATCCGCGGTGCGACGGTGACTTACCAAGGGGAGATCACATTCCCGCCGCCACCGCCGAAGGTTCAGGCGATTGCCGCCAAACCGAAGGAAAAGCCGAAAGAGCTGACGCCGGAAGAAAAGCGTGCACAGGAGGTTGCCGCGTTCAAGGCTCAGACCAAGCAGCAAGTCGCCTTGCTCGGCATTGGCGGTGCCTTGATGCTTGCGGTCGGCCTGGTGGCTCCACCAAGCTTCATGCAGCACTTCATCGTGTTTGTTCTGGCAGTCTTTGTCGGCTTCCAGGTGATCTGGAATGTCAGCCACTCGCTTCATACACCGTTGATGGCGATCACCAACGCGATTTCCTCGATCATCATCCTGGGCGCGCTTATGCAGATCGGCTCCGGATCGGCGCTCGTCGTGATCCTTGCAGGTGTCTCCATTTTCATGGCCGGGATCAACATCTTCGGCGGCTTCCTCGTCACGCGGCGCATGCTCGCCATGTTCCAGAAATCCTAAGGGGAGGCTGAACGATGGAATTCGGTTTCACGACGGCCGTCTATGTTGTTGCGGCAGTGCTCTTCATCCTGTCTCTTGGCGGTCTCTCGGGCGAGGAAAGCGCGAAACGCGCGGTCTGGTACGGCATTGTCGGTATGACGCTGGCAGTCGCTGCAACGCTCATCGGTCCGGGTTTCGGCCTCTGGTGGCTGTCGCTCATCCTGATTGCTGCCGGCGGTATCATCGGCTTTATCGTCGCCCAACGGGTGCAGATGACGGAAATGCCGCAGCTTGTTGCGGCAATGCATTCGCTTGTCGGACTGGCAGCGGTCTTTGTCGGCTTCAATGCTTATCTGGAACTCATCCGGGTCAACGGCATGGGCGAGGAAGAACGTCATGCCCTTGAGGGCTTTGCCGCCATACTGGCGCACAAGTCCCCGATTGAGCAGTCGATCCTTCGGGTCGAGGTATTCCTTGGCGTCTTTATCGGTGCGGTAACCTTCACCGGCTCGGTGATCGCGTTCGGCAAGCTGGCCGGAAAGGTCACTTCCAAGGCCGTCAAATTGCCCGGTGGCCATATTCTGAATGCCACTGCGGCGCTTGGCAGCGTTGTGCTGCTGATTCTGTTCCTCAATGGCGCGGGTATCTGGACACTGATCCTGATGACTGTCCTGGCGTTCTTCATCGGGTATCACCTGATCATGGGTATTGGCGGCGCCGACATGCCGGTGGTCGTGTCGATGCTGAACTCCTATTCGGGCTGGGCCGCTGCTGCTATCGGCTTCTCGCTGGGCAATGATCTTCTGATCGTTGTCGGAGCGCTGGTCGGCTCTTCGGGTGCGATCCTGTCCTATATCATGTGCAAGGCGATGAACCGGTCGTTCATCTCGGTGATCCTAGGCGGCTTCGGTAACACCACCGGACCGGCAATGGAGGTCGAAGGCGAACAGATCGCCATCGACGCCGATGGCGTTGCGGCTGCACTGGAAGATGCCGATAGCATCATCATCGTTCCAGGTTACGGCATGGCGGTGGCGCAGGCCCAGCAATCCGTTTCTGAGCTCACCAAGCGGCTGCGCGCCAAGGGCAAGGAAGTGCGCTTCGGCATTCACCCGGTGGCCGGGCGACTGCCGGGCCACATGAACGTGCTGCTCGCCGAAGCAAAGGTGCCGTACGACATCGTTCTGGAAATGGATGAGATCAACGACGACTTCCCGGAAACCGATGTCGTGATCGTCATCGGCTCCAATGACATCGTCAACCCGGCGGCTCTGGAGGACCCCAACAGCCCGATTGCCGGCATGCCGGTTCTCGAGGTCTGGAAGTCCAAGCAGGTGTTCGTATCAAAACGCGGCCAGGGAACCGGCTATTCCGGTATCGAGAATCCGTTGTTCTTCAAGGAGAACACGCGGATGTTCTATGGCGATGCCAAGGCCAGCCTGGACAGTCTGCTGACGAAGATCGTCTGACGCCCACAGTGTTCAATTGACAGGCCCGGACAGTGGTCCGTCATATATTTCAATGCATCGAAGGCCCGCCCATCGGCGGGTCTTTTACAATTTCACTCGTAGCTCTACCGCCGGTGAAGCATGGATGCACGTATGTTGGCGACCTCAATGGCCAGCGTGTCGCAGAAGTCCTTTGCCACGACCGATGTGGGGCGATGCGCAGGTGTCAGGATCGAAACGCTGTTTTGGATCCTTGGGCGAAACGGGCGGAAAATAACCTTTGGAGGACCGAGGCCCAGACCGGCTTCGTTTTGCGCCCGGTATGCAGTTATCATGTCGCAGATCATCGTGCACAGACCGGCCTCCACGAAGCGCAGGCCCGGTGCACAGGATTGAAGCTCGAATCTTTGATTGAACCGTGCGCCGGATTCGCGGAACCGCGCCATTGTTTGCCGGTTGCTGCGATGTTCCGAATGAAGTAGCGCCAACGGGTAGCCGTCGAGATCCAGCGGGTTGATCACTTCCTTGGACGCCAGAGGATCGGCGGCCGGGATCGCACACAGGCATTCCAGGTCGAAATCATGCTGATCGACCGAGTTGCGTGAGCGAGGGGTCTCGGCAAAACCGATGTCAAGCTGCTGTGCAGCGATCAATTCTTCGACCTCGGCAGACGTTTTGGAAAGAAGAGCAACCTTGACATCCGGCTTGTCAGAAATGAAGTCGGCAAGGCATCGTGCTACCAGGCTGGCAGTTGCTTCCGGATTGCAGGCGATACGCAACTGGCCCTGCTCCCGGTTGGCCAAGCTGCGCAGAGCTCTTTTTGACGCTTCCACACGGGTCAGGATTGCTTCGGCTTCTTCCTGAAAGAAGTCAGCTTCCGGTGTAGGGACCAGCCGGCCTTGCTCTCGCACAAAGAGTTTGAGCTCAAGCTCCGCCTCCAGGCCCGCGATGGTCGAACTGACTGCCGGCTGCGTCCGCCCAAGCGTCCGGGCTGCTTCGGATATCGAACCGCTACGCATGACTTCCCGGAAAGTCGCAAGTTGGCGGATCGATAGATTCATGAAGAGCCAATCGGATAGATAAACGGAAACAAAAAATAATCTTAGGCACGACGAACTATCCGTCAACCAAATGTCGACGCCGACAGCTGAGAAATATTGTAATAAATAACGGTATAATAAAGTTAAAACCCTCATATACTGACAGTTTGACCCTGTTAGTAGCCTTTGCTGAATGAAAATACTTGTTTGAACTGGCAATGATTACAATTACTCACATGAGGCGAGTATCACGCCCAGCTGCATCGGCTTGCATGTCCTTGCCGCGCGCACGTGGCTCCGCGAAGAAAAAACCGCCCATGCGCTGGAGCAGGTTTCGGCCTCGACTCCTTCGAAGGATGCTGTGAGGCCTTCGAAAGAACGGGCACTGGACCTTGGCTTCTGCTTTCATTTTCATCGGGCTTCAAACCAGGCGAATGCGCGGTCTAGTCGCGATGGGCCAGTGCCTTTTTCCGAATGCGTCGCTTCATGTACAAGAGAGCGAATGGGTATTCTGGACAGATGAAAATCTGTTGAACGCTGTGCCCGAGTATCAGAAACCCAACGTGGAACTCATCCAGTCGCTGGCGCGGGAGATTTCATCGCAGATAGAAACGCACAGCGGCGACAAAGATATTGGGAACGGAATCCACCTTGCAGCTGCGCCGGGTCATACACCTGGCCACCAGATCGTCCGGGTATCACACGGCGACAAGCAAATAGCCCTGCTCGGCGATGCACTTGTTTCCGGCGTTCTGCAGTTTTCCAATCCGGACGTCCACTACGCGCTTGACGGCGACCCGCAGACCGCAGCCGAAACACGAAAAACGCTTTTTGCAGAGCTGGCTGCAGACCGCATCCCGTTTGCCGCGACACATCTTGAAACCATGGATTTCGGAGTAATCACGACAACCGGCAAGGGTGGATACAGGTTCGAAGCACTCAACTGAGCTGAACCCACCCCCCGGCCCGGTCCGATTCAAACAACGCATCAAGGACCTTCATGTTCTGAACGGCATCTTCTGCGCCATAGGGAAGCGGGGCTTCGCCCAGGACCGCCCGGCCGAAACCATCCACCAGTTCGGCATATTGATGGCACGGCGGAAGGGTCTCGGTTTTTATCGCGCCGTCGCCGAGGATCGACCCGTCGTCGAGCCGGAGCATGACCCCCTGGTCATGCGGCGAATTGACCGGGATGACGATCTCCAACCGCTTCTTCGTGCCGGCCAGTTGAAACCGCTGATAAGGCACAAGCTGGGTCGAGACGGAGAAACACAGCTGGCGGCCATTGCCAAAGTCCAGAAGCGCGCTGGATAGGCGGTCGGTGCCAAATTCCGGATCACGGTCGATCAGGCTAACCACCCGTTGCGGTTCCGCTTCAAAAAAATACCGGCCGGCCAGCATGGTATAGCAGCCGATATCGTACAGCGCACCGCCGCCGATGTCCGCCTTGTTGCGGATATTCGCTGGGTCTGCGTTGAAATAGCTGAAGAAACACTGGATGGCACGCAGATCGCCCAGCTCGCCGGATCGGACTATCTCGCGGGCCTTGATCCATTGCGGATGCGCACGAACCATGAAGGCTTCCGCTACCAGCTTGTCTTTCGGTAGATCCAGCAGTTGCCGGGCCTCATTGGCATCAAGTGCCATCGGCTTTTCGCACAAGACATGCTTGCCGGCATTAACTGCCTGCACCGTGACCGGGACGTGCAAATGGTTTGGCAGCGGGTTGTAGATCGCGTCGATTTCGGGATCAGCCAGCAGCGCTTCATAGGTGCCGTAGGCTTTCTCAATGCCCAGTTCACGTGCTGCCGCTTCGGCTGCCGCTTGATTCCGGGAAGCAATTGCCATGACATTGCCAGTCAGAGAGCGCTGAATGCCCGGAATCACATGCTCCCGGCCAATCTTGGCAGTAGATACAATGCCCCAGCGGACAGTCTTCGTTTCCGGCATGTTTCTCTCCCTGACAGGTCTTATGGCGTTGCGATGCAACAAGAAGCCGCAGCCCCGGATTTGGAGCCGCGGCTGCGTATCGCGTTGACTATAGAACCCGTTTTACATCGGATCAAAATTTGTCCGGCACGTAAAGGTGCTCCGGCAGGACCTTGCGTTCGTAATCCGGATTAAACACGCGATCAGGCAGGGAAATTGGATCGTGCTGAATTTCCTCGTACGGCATCATCGACAGGAGATGGTTGATGCAGTTGAGGCGCGCCTGTTTCTTGTCGTTACCCTCCACGATGAACCACGGCGCTTCCGGGATGTTGGTCCGCTCGAACGTGTCTTCCTTGGCCTTCGTGTAGTCCTCCCAGCGCACCCTTGATTCCAGGTCCATCGGGGAAAGTTTCCACTGCTTGAGCGGATCGTGGATACGCATCAGGAAGCGGAGCTGCTGTTCCTCATCGGTGATCGAGAACCAGTATTTGACCAGGCGGATGCCGGAGCGCACCAGCATGCGTTCGAATTCGGGAACGTCGTTGAAAAATTCTTCGACCTGATTTTCAGACGCAAAGCCCATGACCCGTTCCACGCCCGAGCGGTTGTACCAGGAGCGATCAAACAGGACGATTTCACCGGCAGCCGGTAGATGCGGCACATAGCGCTGGAAGTACCACTGGCTCTTTTCGCGCTCTGTCGGCGCGGGCAGAGCGACGACGCGGCAGACTCGCGGATTGAGCCGCTGGGTTATGCGCTTGATTACGCCGCCCTTGCCCGCTGCATCGCGTCCCTCGAAAACCACAACGATCTTCTCGCCAGTGTTCTGAACCCAGTCTTGCAGTTTGACCAACTCCGCCTGCAGCCGGAGCAATTCATGAAAATACGTTGTGCGGCTTATGGTTGATTTGTGCTTCTTGTCGGAGATGAAAGCCAAATCCTTGGCGACCAGCAGATCGTCAATCTCCTGTTCCAGTTCCTCATCCAGACTGTCGGCCCATTCTGCCTCGACCCAGGATTTCACGCTGTCGTCGTCCATTCTCGTTCCTCACTAGCTGCACGGTACTGTTTGCCGCGAAATTTGCGCTGTTGCAGTGTGAACCCAAAGTCCATGACCGTTTTTTGACAGATATCGCATGTCCGGTGCAAGCACGGGATGCCGCAGCGCGACACCGCCAGTCCGCATTGTGTTTTTCGCGCTTATGAGATGGTTCTGTGAAGTGAGCCGAAACTCGTGGCATATTCGGCCTGCTGCCTTCCCCAGCACTCAACGAACGTCTTGCTGCGCGAAGCTCGATCTGTTCAGGATGGAAACCAATGACCGTTGATAGTTTGAAGGATAAATATCCCGACGCCGAGACTTTCACCTTCGGCGATAGCGAGGCTCTTTGTCAGCAACTTCTCTCGCTCGTGAGATCGGGAAGAAAAACCGCCACCTGCGGCGCATTGCGGGACTTTCAGGAAGGCGGCGAACCTGTGCCTGTTCCCGGCCGCAAGGACATTGCTCTCAATTGGGACGGCAGTCCGGCACTCGTCATCGAGACGATCAGCGTTACCACCGCCCGGTTCTGCGACATAGCGGAAGATTTTGCACTCGCGGAAGGGGAAAACGAAGATCTCGAAGGCTGGCGGCGCGATCACAAGGCGTTTTTTGAACGCAACGGCGGTTTTGAACCGGGCATGATGCTTTTGTGTGAGCGGTTCAGGCTCTTAGAGGTCATTGAAGTGGACAGAAACTGGAATGTTGAAGAGTATCCCGATGGCCAGCCGGCGTACCTGTAATGTCCGGTCCTTAAATGGTGCGGCTAGGGCAAAGGCAGTCCAATCTCCCCGTTCCGTCGCCGCCGCTCTGGTTCTTGCGGAGAAAACCGATGCTGCTGCCTGAAGCGAAGAGCTACGATGAGCTGACCGGAAAATTTGCCTGGACGATTCCGGAGCGGTTCAATATCGGCACGGCGATCTGCGATGCTTGGGCGACCCGCGAACCGGATCGCGAGGCGCTTGTTTATGCGGTGGAAGGCGGACAGGTTACCCGATTCAGCTATGGCGATTTGCAAAAGCTCTCCAACCAGCTCGCAAACCTGCTCAGCGTCAGAGGCGTTCAGCCGGGCGACCGGGTCGGCATCCTTATGCCGCAGCGGCCCGAAGCCGCCTATGGCCATATCGCAGCGCTGAAAACTGGTGCGATCACCATTCCGCTTTTCACCCTGTTCGGCGAAGAAGCTTTGGCCTACCGGCTGAAGGACGCCAGCGCCAAGGCGGTGATCACCGATGCGCCGGGCGCGGAAAAACTGTCTTCGCTCAGGGATCAATTGCCCGATCTCGAGATTGTCCTTTGTGCCGACGGTGGCCAACACGGTGCGGAAGATCTGACAAGGCTCATAGAGGACCAGCCGAAGACCTTCACCCCCTTCGACAGCGCTGCGGACGACCCGGCGATCATCATCTACACATCCGGCACCACCGGTCAGCCCAAGGGAGCCCTGCATGCCCACCGGGTGCTGCTCGGACATCTGCCCGGCGTCGAGATGAGTCACGATTTTCTCGGTCAGCCAGACGACCGTATCTGGACACCGGCTGACTGGGCCTGGATCGGCGGGCTACTGGATGTCCTTATGCCGGCCCTTTACCTCGGCGTGCCGGTGGTTGCCTGCCGGTTCAGAAAATTTACCGCCGAAGCGGCCTTTCAGCTTCTGCAGGACCATGGCATCCGCAACACCTTCCTGCCGCCCACGGCGCTGAAAATGATGCGTCAGGCCGAGGCCCCGGAAAAGCGCTGGTCGTTGTCGTTGCGTTCGGTCGCCTCCGGAGGGGAAACGCTGGGTGCGGAGCTGATCGACTGGGGCCGCAGGGTCTTTGGCCTGACAATCAACGAGTTCTACGGCCAGACCGAGTGTAACATGATCGTCTCAAGCTGCGCACAGATCATGGACGCACGTCCGGGCATCATGGGAAGGCCGGTCCCCGGTCACGATGTGCAGGTGGTTTCCGACAGCGGCAAGGTTTTGCCGGAAAACGCGCTTGGCAATATCGCTGTCCGCCGCCCCGATCCGGTTATGTTTCTGGGCTATTGGAACAATGAAGAGGCGACGGAAAAGAAACATATCGGCGATTGGCTGATCACCGGCGACACCGGCATGCGCGATCAAGACGGTTGGCTGCGTTTCGTCGGCCGGGATGACGACGTTATCACTTCATCCGGCTACCGCATCGGTCCGGGTGAGATCGAGGACTGCCTTCTAAAGCATCCCGCCGTTGCCATGGCAGGGGTCATAGGCAAGCCGGATGAAAGACGTACGGAAATCGTCAAGGCCTATATCGTGCTAAAGGGCGGCGTCGAGCCGAATGACATTCTCGCCCAGGAGATCGCAGAATTCGTCAAGACCCGCTTGGCAGCCCATGAATATCCACGCGAGATCGCTTTCGTCGAAGCCCTGCCAATGACCACCACGGGCAAGGTGATCCGCCGTGAATTGCGTGCGCGCGCGGAGGCGGAGAAGGAGCCATTGCGGCCCAGTCGCTGACGTTTTTGACTCTGCAACGCGCTCAAGAGAGTCTTCGTTCCGGGCCGTATCGCGCACATGCGCCATCATGTGATCTGACATCAAGAGATCCGTTTCGCCTGAGGCGCGTTCGGTTCATGCAAGTCCGGAATTCACATCATTCGCGATGATGTGCGGGCCTCCTGAGCTGCGCGTGACTTTTCGGGTTTCCGAGGGTTCTTACCGCCGCTGAGGCGGCATATTTAACAAGCCCACCGCTGCCTTAAACAGGCACCCGATAAAATCGCATTTATCGCCGTTTAAATTTCAGGTTGCTTACTCGACTTGCCTGATACCTAATGAAGCCGGACCGGATCGCTGCACAAAACGCGGCTTGATCAGCCTTTCAGGGAGGAAATTGGATGAGCACCAAATACACACTTCACTTCATCAATCAATCGAGCCAAACCTTCGACTTCACCTGTTACCAGCAGGATCCGAACATCAGCAATCAGAATGTTTTTTCTCTCGCATGGTTTGCCCACTCGCTTTCCCATTCGCAGTCCACAAGCTTCAGTTGGACGATCGACTACCGGTTCGTCTGGGGGCAAACGGGCGTTCTCATCCCGGGCGTCCAGTTTGTCGCCGCCCAGTCCGTACCCGCGTCACTCACTCAGAACAACAGCGTGGAGTTTACCAGTACGGGCGGCGCGTTGCTTTTTACCAATGAGAACAACTCAAGTCCGGCGGGGACACTAACAATCAGGCAGTCGGGTTCGGTTCCTATTCAATCGGCAGCGGTTGGGATCAACATGCAGATCCAGGGGCCCGGCGCTGGCCCGGGAACTTTTGTGACTCAGGCCCAGCCGAACATAGACACACCGTTAACACCTCACCCTTCCTACTGGGTCGCTGCTGACCGCAACATCAGCCCCGGCCAAGTGCTGGACACACGCAACATGCTCAATTCGGCCGAAGTTGTTTTCCCACCCAACATATTTGAAATGTATGCAACCCTCGCGGCATCAGGCAGTTGGCAGATCTCGACCAAACCAGCCTAGGGCTTGTGGGAATTTATCTTGAGTTTATGACTGCCGCGCAGAGGTTTGCCATTGTGGTGTAGTTGCTGTCGGTCTTGTCGCACCGCATGGCAAGGGCCTTGAATTTCGTAAGTTGGGCGAAGACGTTTTCGATCAGATGCCGCCATTTGTAGATCTCTTCATCGATTGGGAGGGGCTGCTTTCGCTGCGGACGCTGTGAAATGACGATCTTCGCCCTTCTCTTATCCATCTCGTTGACAATCCAGTTTGAATAGAAGGCCTTGTTTGCCAAAATGGCACCAGACTCCAAGTCCTCGATCAAAGGCGCAACGCCCAATGTGCCGTACGATTGGCGGGCAAAGGCACGAAGCGCACCAAGTTGCCCAAAGCATCTGTCAGGGCGAGGGTTTTGGTTGTCCTGCCGCCTTCGTACTTGCCGATTGCCTGATTTTGCGTCCCGCCTTTAGCGCCGTGTCCACGGCGATGGACCGGAACAATCGTGGCATCGATAATTGCCTGTTCCATATCCGGATCATCTGAGACAGCCGCAAACAGGCGTTCAAAGACCCCCGCCAGCGACCAATCCCGAAACCGGCGGAACACCGTGCTCCAATTGCCAAACTCCTGCGGCAAATCACGCGGGATCCCAAATCCCCACAGGCCCTAAATCAGGTCTGCGCCAATCTGATATGGCGCTGGCCCGAGGTGGAGCAATTGGTACAACTCACAGAACCTCCTGCGATATTCGACATACCGGCAAAGCGAAGCACAAAGCTGAAACTGTTACCTTTATAGTCTGAAACAGAAGGCACACCCAATCAGACAACTGCCTCGACATAGTACCAGCGCCCGGCCTTTTTGCGGAAACGGCTGAGTTCGCGGTGCGTGTGGAGTTGACCGCCGGTAAGGTATTTCGCTTCGAAAAGCACGGTCCCTTCCCGGTCAGAAGGCCCGCCCATGGCGGTTTCCAACACCGACAGGCCGGTCCAGTGGTTGTCGGCGGCCCATTTGGCGGTCCCGGCGAATTCAAATCCGGCCTGATGTTTTGGCCAGAGCGTTTCCATCAGGTATGGGATGTTCTCCGTGACATAGGCCGAATAGCGTGAGCGCATCAGCGCTTCGGCAGTCCCGGGCAAAGCCTCCCCGGAGAGAAACGGTTCGCAGCACCGGGAAAAAGGCAAGCCGCTGCCACAAGGGCACGGATGATCAGTCATGGCCGGTATACTCCCTTCCGCCGAATTGGAAGGTCTGTCTATCACCGCCAAAAATCGAAGGCCATGACAGCTCCGAACCCTAACACAATTGCCTATTGCGACAGGGAGGAGATATAGCGCGCGAGATTGGCGGTCTCTGCCGTGCTCAAGGACATATCCGGCATTTTCGGGTGCGGATCGGCAAGAAAAGCCGACAAGGTCTTCTCCGACCAGCCATTGTCTTTAGCGATATCGAAAAAGCTCGGCAGGGATGTGCTCGAAGCAGTCGCCTGATCTTCGGCAACCAGATGGCAGGACGCGCACCATCTCAGCGCCAGTGTCTTGCCCGCCACCGCATCGGCGGCGTTGGCCCTGTCCGTGGGTACAGACAGAAGAAGTCCGCCAACCAGCAGAGCCGCGACACAGCGCCAAAGTCCGTCTTTCAAAACAACCCTGACCACAACGTTCATCAAATGTGCCTCCGATTTGGGAACCAACAATTTGATGAATGTGCCGCTACGGCAATTCGCAGGCCTTGTTATGAATCAATAAGCGTGAAAAGTACGAGGGCGCGATTTCCAACCAGCAGAATTCAGCGCCGACTTCTGATTTGGAGCGGGCGATGGGATTCGAACCCACGACCCCAACCTTGGCAAGGTTGTGCTCTACCCCTGAGCTACACCCGCATTTGCTGCTCCGGCGAAAAGGGCACCGGTCAGCGAGGTGCGCAGTATATGGACCAAGCCGGAAAGGATTGCAACAGGCAATTTGAAGAATTTTTGAAAGCCCGTTTTGGCGCGAACGGGCCGTCTTTAAACGGCAATTCCGCTTGGAATCCGGCGGGTTTTGCACCGCTTCCGACTTGTCCGCAATGCCTTGATCTGATTAAGAGCATCAAGCGACAAACAAAATCGAACGGAAAACAATATGCCTGCCAGCCGCGCCGATCTGATGGCATTTCTGGAAGACCTTGGAATTGAGGTGACCACCACCGATCACGATCCGGTCTTCACGGTGGAAGAATCCGGAGACCTGCATGACAGGATCCCCGGATGCCACTCGAAAAACCTGTTTCTGAAGGACAAGAAGGGCAGGATCTTTCTGGTCACCTTGCTGCATGACGCCACCGTCGATCTGAAAACCATCCACCAGATCATCGGCGGCCAGGGCCGGGTTTCCTTCGGCAAGCCCGATCTGTTGATGGAAGTTCTCGGCGTCATTCCAGGATCGGTGACCCCGTTTGCCCTGATCAACGACCGAGAGGCGCAAAGGGTCACGCCAATACTCGATACGGCAATGATGCAGCATCACCTGCAGAACTTTCATCCGCTTTCCAATGACGCAACGACAACCATTTCCGCGGCGGATCTGAAGACGTTCGTCACCGCCTGCGGTCATGAAGTCAGGGTTGTTGCCGTCAGCAAGGAAGCACAGGACGCGGGTTTGTAATTCGGCCCGCGCCACGCCATTTATGGCTCAACTATGATAGATACCGGAAAACGGATCTGAAGGATATGCTGCCCATCGCCGGGCAGCCGCAAACAAAGGGCAGCGACAATGAGCAACGGCAACTACTCGATGGGAGGTCAGGTCGGCGGCGGCTTTGGCGGCAGCATGGGCGGCGGATACGGCTCTTCGGGCGGCGGCTTTGGCGGTGACGGTGGCGGCCAGGGCGGCAGTCAGGGCGGGGGCACCGCAGACGGCGGCCTCGTTTTCGATGTCACCACGCAAACTTTCATGGCAGACGTCATGGAGGCCTCACGTCAGCAAACAATCCTGGTTGATTTTTGGGCCCCCTGGTGCGGGCCCTGCAAACAGTTGACGCCGGTTCTCGAGGCGGCCGTTCAGGCGGCGGGTGGCTCCGTCAAACTCGCCAAGATGAACATCGACGACAACCCGGAAATTCCGGGTCAATTGGGCATCCAGTCAATCCCGGCGGTCATTGCCTTCAAGGACGGACAGCCGGTGGACGGCTTTATGGGTGCACAGCCCGAGAGCCAGATCAAGGCCTTCATCGAGAAGGTCGGCGGACCGGCACCGGCGAGCCAGACGGACACCTTTCTGGAGCAGGCAAACGCCCTTCTTGAAGCCAAGGACTTCGGTCAGGCGGCGCAGCTATTCGGTGCAGTAATGCAGATGGAGCCGGACAACGTGAAAGCCATCTCCGGCCTTGCGCAATGCTATATCGGCGCGCAGGAACTGGAACGCGCGCGCCAGGCCCTTGACATGGTCCCGGAAGACAAGCGCACCGACGATGCCTACAAGGCAGCGGATGCGGCATTGACGCTGGCAGAGCAGGCTGAGTCACTCGGCGACCTTGCCGGGATTCAGGACCGGATCGCAGCGGACCCGGCCGATCATCAGGCCCGGTTCGATCTCGCACTCGGCCTCAACGGCCGCGGTGACAAGGAAGGCGCAGTTGATCAGCTGATCGAGATCGTCCGGCGGGACCGCGAGTGGAACGAGGACGGCGCGCGCAAGCAGCTTCTGCAGTTTTTCGAAGCCTGGGGCTTCAAGGATCCGGCCAGCGCCTATGGCCGGCGCAAACTGTCTTCCGTTCTGTTTTCTTGACCCGGAAACAGGACGCCACATATCGTTGGTCAGGGCCGGTCAGTTATCCCGGCCCGCCGGAAAAACGATAAATCACGGCGAGAAGGGTCCGCGCATGCAGGCCGGAAATGCAATCTACGAATCGATCGCGGACCTGCCGCCGGTCATACCGGTGTTTCCGTTGTCGGGCGCACTGCTGCTGCCAAGAACACAATTGCCGCTGAATATTTTCGAGCCGCGCTATATCGACATGATCGACGCCGCATTGTCCGGCAACCGTCTTGTCGGCATGGTCCAGCCGTCTCCGGGCCAGTCCGAAGACGAGACAGACACGCCGGTTCTGTCCACCGTCGGGTGCGCCGGCCGCCTGACCAGTTTTCAGGAAACCGGCGATGGCCGCTATCTGGTCACGCTTCAAGGTGTCACCCGGTTCAGCATCGTCACGGAACTCACGGCAGCCACCGGGTTCCGGCAGGTGGAATGCGATTTTTCGCCGTATTACGAAGACCTGAAATGCGGCGTTGGCGAAGACGATGTTGATCGCAATGGCCTGTTGAAGACGCTGCGCGATTATCTGGATGCCAACAACATGGAAGCGGACTGGCAGAGCGTGAGCGAGGCCGAGACCGAAGTCCTTGTCAACGCGCTATGCATGATGTGCCCCTATGGCCCGCAGGAGAAGCAGGCCCTTCTGGAAGCACGGGATCTCAGAACACGGGCGGAGACCCTGATCGCGATTACCGAGATGGATCTCGCCAAGGCGCAAAATGGCGACGGCGGTACCACTCTGCAATGAGCATCGGCCAGCCGGATAGGACGGACCAATGACTGAAACGACAGACCGCCAGATCGACCGGAAACTGCTGGAGCTTCTGGTTTGTCCCGTGACCAAGACAACTCTGGAATACGATTCCAGCGCACAAGAACTCGTCTCGCGCGCCGCCAAGCTCGCCTATCCGATCCGCAACGGCATCCCGATCATGCTTCCTGAAGAAGCCCGTGAACTGGAAGACTGAACACCGCCGGGAACGGCCGAAAGCTCAGTAACCGCGGAAAATCGGCAGAATGTTGATGATGATGATCTGGCGGAGGAAGATGATCCCGAGGAGCAGAACCACCGGAGAGATATCGATCCCGCCGAGATCGGGCATGAACCGCCGGATGGGCCTGAGAGCCGGTTCGGTCAGATTATAGAGCGCCCGGCCGATTGCCGAGATGATCTGGTTGCTGGAGTTCACGATGTTGAACGCGTAGAGCCACGAGAAGATCGCGCTCGCAATGATCACATATGTATAGAGTTCAAGCGCGAGAAGAATGACGTTGAACAGGGCTGTCATGTCCGGGTCCGATGCTATTCGCCGACGGTTTCGTGTGTCATGTAACTCTCCGGACGCGCTCCGGCAAGAGGCGCTTGGCATCGGTTGGCCGGATGTTCAGTGGGCAGGATCTGCTTGCGATGCCAAAATGCAACATCCTGACAAAAGCTCGAACCGATATCGTCGCGTTAATCCGGAATGTGTTATTGTCGCCGCAACTTAAAGCTTATCGGGATGCAGGGTTCATGAAAAATCGGGTTTCGCTGGCCGTACTGGCCGTGTCCGCCCTTGCGCTGGCCGGACCAGCCAACGCCCAGAGCGTCGGGCTGAACGCCGAAGACGCCAGCAAGCAGTATGTGTTTGACCTTGGGATCGGGGCCGCCATTGTACCGGAGTATCAAGGCGCGGATTCCTTCGCCTTCTCGCCGCTGCCGATCATCAACGTTCACCGGTTCTATTTCCCGATCATCGGCCAGCTCGGTGATGACGGTAGCGATGACCTGTCTTTCTTCCTTTTTCCGTCTCTCAACTACATCGGCGAACGTGAAGCAAACGACGATGTCGACCTGACGGGCACGAACACGGTTGACTGGGCTGTCGAGCTCGGTCTGGGCGCTGGCGTTGAAACCGGCTATTTCCGGGCTTTCGGCGAATTGCGCCAAGGCATCAATGGCCATTCCGGTCAGGTTGGGCGTTTGGGATTGGACGGCATCTACACGCCCAATGAGCGCTGGGAAGTGACCCTTGGCCCGCGCGCAGAGTTTGCAACGGACGACTTTTTGGACACGTATTTCGGCGTCACCGCCGCAGAAGCGGCCGCAAGTGGCGGACGTTTGACTGCGTATGATCCGGGCAGCGGTTTCACGAGTGTCGGCCTTGAAGGCAAGGTGACTTACGCTTGGACCGACCGGGTGCATGTCCATCTGGAAGGCGGCTATGAGCGTCTCGTCGGCGATGCCGCCGACAGCCCGATCGTCAACCGCGGCAGCGAAAACCAGTTCACGGCTGGCGTTGGCCTGTCCTACCGGTTTGGCTTCAACCTGTTCGACTGAACCGGGCAGCGGCCTCACATAGCTGACAAGAGACGCCAATTCGGAGGGCGGTGATTAAGATCACCGCCCATTTCGCATTTGGAATGGCAATCAGCGGGCGATCACCATGGAATGCGCACCGCGGGCAACGCGCACGGAGTGTTCGGTTTTGATCAGCTGTACATTGTCACGGTTCATCGGATCAGCCTGAATGCGCCAGAAATCGATTGAACCACCTGTTTTCCGGTCATCAAAATGATCATAGTTCGCGATGGCCAGAAAGGACCCGGAATTGTCGAAAACCGCTGCTTCCGGCAGGATGCCGTCATAGTTGAACGTGCCTACGAGCGCCAATTGGCCGGTGTCCTGATCAAGGCGGGCGAGGGTTATCGAGCTCCACCAGGTGATCCGTGGATCGTCATATGGCAGGTAGCTACGCTCCAGGTTGGTTGTCGCCACCCATCTGCCATCCGGCGAAACAGCCAGCCCTTCGGGCGAGACGCCAGTCTGGACATGATCGACCAGTGCATGCCTGACTGAACCGTCGGATCGCGTCTCTGCGTTCATGCGCACCGTCTGCACGGATCCAACGGGTGCCTCGATCCACGTCCCGGCTATATCCGGTCCCCAGTTCAGCGAACTTACGACGACATGATTGCCGTCTGGGGTGAACAGGGCGCGGAATGGCGCACGGCCGATATCGACGATGTTGCCATACTGGGCGAGCGACAGATCCTCCGACACGCGAGCAAACGTCAGCGTGGCGCCTCTAGTGGTGTCGACGAGGACAAGGATGTCCTCATCGGGATGCCAGACAGTGTCGATCATACGATCCCCGGATGTCCATCCCGGGACCGCTGGTGCAACGCCTTGCCCGAGTTGCCCGTTCTCGAACCGGTGCAGGGTCAACGGCGTATCCGCATTTGAACCGTTCGGGCCGTACGAGATGGAAACCAGGGTCCCGGCCGCGTTGAAACTGACGGAATCCGGTCTGAGAGGCAAAGAGAGTTCCTGAACCTCTTGTGGGTTTTGCAGGTCCGTCAGATCAAAAACCACGGCTTTGCTTCCGAACGTCAGATCCGCAAAGGTGTGTGGCTCATCGTTGTCCGGACGCGGCTTGAACGTCTCGATCACGATCGCATACCGGCCATCGGGCGACAGGTTCACTGCATTCGGCGGCCCAGCGACCGAATTCGACGCAAAGACTTCGTGCGCGCTCCAGTCCCGCGGATCCCCTTCGAGGGGAATGACCGACAGCGTATCATGTCCCTCTCGCGGTCCCAATTGGCCATCCACGTATGCGGACGAAACCATGTCGGCATCCTGGACTGAAACAAGAAAACGCCCTTCAAAGGCCATTCGGCCATGCAGATCCCGCGATCCCTGTTCCTGTGCATTTGCGGAGACGACGGCCGTGGACATTGCCAAAAACGAGGCTGCTGCAAACAAAGCAATTCGAATACGGTCAGACATTGAATTTCCTTAAGTTAAGCTGCTTAACTCAATATTGAGTTTATTAACTTAATATGCAGGTTTTTTGTATGGTCAAGGTCTCCGGACCGAATTAGTTTCGACCGGTGAAGGAGCCGCGGATGAACGATCAGAAAAAAGAAAGCTGGCACAAGCGCGTAGCGCGCCAGAAAAAAGGTGCGATCCTCGATGCCGCGACCCGGTTGTTTCTGGCGACCGGTTATGACGGGACAACTCTGGAAGCGATTGCCAAAGGCGCGGAAGTGTCTACCGGGACCCTGTTCAAGTACTTTCCGTCAAAGGCCGAACTGTTTGGCGGAATAATGGAACGCGCATGGGCACCGGACGAATTCGACCCAAGCGCAGAGGAACCCGATAACCGCTCTCAGACGCTGGAATCTATCGGGTTGAACTATGCGGACCGATTGGCTGACGACGATGTGGTTGCCCTCTTCAGGGTTATCATTGCCGAGGCGAACCGGTTTCCGGAATTGGGACAGGCGCTTTATGAACGCGGCAAGGCCCCGTACCTTGCCAGACTGGACGCCTACCTCGGCAAAGAAGTGTCCGAAGGGCGCATGACGATGCCGGAGGATCAGCGGTCGCTGGCGGCACGCGAGTTTCTGGGAATGATCAACGATCAGCTTTTCTGGCCGAGGCTTCTCCTAGCGAGTGAGAGACCAAGCCAGAAAGATACGCAGACAGTGGTTGCCAGTGCGTGTGAAACGTTCCGCAGCCGCTATGCATGCCGGAGCTAAAGCACAACGCGTCAAACTTGAAGCATCTATCGCCGCCGGAAATCAAAGATCTCGACGCAATAGGTGACGCATCGTGTTTATGGTTAAACGCGAAATGCCAAAGAACGGGCCAGGTTTCAATAGCTGCACGTTTCGACGGTTATGCCGCCGGGCAGTTTAGTGTCCGCATCGCCGCAAGCACCGAGAACCCGATCCGGATCCAGGTTGCGGGCACCCGACAGATCCGCGCCGGATAGCCTTGTCCGC
Organism: Roseibium sp.; assembly: GCA_965230445.1. GTDB lineage: Bacteria > Pseudomonadota > Alphaproteobacteria > Rhizobiales > Stappiaceae > Roseibium. The sequence goes on from OZ246005.1 coordinate 4,490,015, forward strand.
CGGAGAAGCGCTCCTTCGAAATTGGCGCCATCGAAATTGGCGCCGGACAGGTCGGCACTCACAAACCGGACGCCTTTCAAATCCGCATCTTCAAAACTTGCGTTTTGAGCGTTGACGCGATCCATCTTGGCCTGCCGCAAACGCGCATCCTTGAAGTTCGCGCCTTGCAAATCCATGCGTTCGAGATTGGAACCGTCCATCTTGGCCGACTGGAAGGTCGCACCGTTTGCAGCCGAACGGACCATGGCAGCATTACGCATATCCGCGCCTTCAAAACTTGCCCCGGTCATGTCAGCCCCGTTGAGGTCCGCGTCCCTCAGGTCTGCATCCTTGAATATCACGTCAACGAGGATGGATCGCTCGAGATCCACCGACCGCATGGACGCTCCGGCGAAATCGCTCGCGGAGAAGTTCGCCCGCTCGGCTTCGGCGCGGCGAAAATCGGCAAATTTGAAATTGCCGTTCTGAAGATCGGCCTCCTTGAGATCGACCTCCCGCATCACAGCCCGTTCGAAGTTTCCATCCGTAACGGCGAGCCCACGGAGTTCGGACAGGCGGAGATCGCATTTCTCGCATCCCTTCTGAACCGAAATGCGGGCAACCTTTTCCTCATCAGTATCGGCCAGAGACGGCGCCCAAGACGCGGCCAGAATAACAGCGGCCAGACATGCGCTGAGAGTTCGGGGACTCGGGGTTTGGTGGCTCATGCTGCGATCCTCAAATCCAAGGTGCTTTTAGACATAAGTAAGCGTCTCCGGTGCCAGCTTAAAGACAAACATCCGGATTTTTCCGAAATATGTAGATTGACCGGCCAAGTTAGCCATGGCTGGCCCTGCTTTATCCGGCACTGTTCTGGAAAAAGTGGGGGAGGGAAAGAACAAGCGGGGTCGCAGTTGCTTGCTCTTCCCATCCACTACGCTGACGACGCACAACCTGACAATCAGCTCGCTTCCTTATCCGCAAGAAGCTTGCCAACCCGAATGTCCGGCCCTTTGGCCCAGCTATGGGAGTCGCTGGCCAACGCGGCACAACATATTGAATTTCTTCAGGCTTTGTTCACAGTATGTGCATTGCAAAATGCGAGGCTGGTTGCGATCCTACGTAAACGCGCGATTAACACCGCTCGCCCCGAACTGTTCCAGCCTCAGGAAAACTCGGATCGCAGATCCAGCGTGGATTTCTGGCCGACATCGTCATAATGCCGGTCCAGCCAGTCCTTGGCGGTCTTCCGGCCAAGGTCTCTCAATCCCCTCAGGAATTGCCACTCGGCATTCAACTTGGACGATGCCTGGAGGGGTTTCAATTCGTCGGCGGAAATCCGGTGCATGTTCACCTTGACATATTCCTCCGAGTTCAACTTGCCGTCCTCGATCAGCCGGCTGACAAAATCGATGGCGCGCAATTCGCGCAGGAGCGTCGAGTTGAAGGTGATCTCGTTGACGCGGTTCAGAATCTCCCGCGCCGTGCGCGGCGTCGCCGCCCGTTCTACCGGATTGATCTGCACGACAATCACATCCGGGGTCTTGGTGTGGTAGAAAAGCGGAAACAGCGGCGGATTGCCCATATAGCCGCCGTCCCAGTAGGGCTCGCCCTCGATCTCTACCGCCTGGAACATATGCGGCAGGCATGCGGATGCCATGACGGCATCGAGCGTCACTTCCTTTTCGCGGAACACCCGGATTTTCCCCGAATGCACATTGGTCGCCGCGATGAACAGCTTGATGTCCGAGCAACAATGAACTTTCTCGAAGTCCACCATACTGTCGACGATATCCCGCAACGGATTGATGTTCATTGGATTGAACTCATACGGCGACGCGAACCGGGACATCACATCGAAGGCGATGTAGCTTGGAGAATTGTCGAGGCTCCATTCCCCGAAAAGCACATCGAGCGGTGAGCGCTTGAGCGGACTGAACGCCGCTTGCCTGCTGACCTCACGCCAGAACTGTTCCAGATGTTCGCGCGCACCGTCTTCGCCGCCGGCACTCATGCCGCAGGCAAGCACCGTGGCATTCATCGCACCGGCGGAGGTTCCCGAAATCCCGTCAATCCGGAAGCGGCTGTCTTCCAGAAACCAATCGAGAACACCCCATGTGAAGGCGCCATGCGCCCCGCCGCCCTGAAGTGCCAGATTGATGCTCTTCGCATTCCGCTTAGCCATGACCGCTCCTGAATGCCGGAGGTGGAATAGAATTCGCGCTTTATAGCGGCTCTTGACCTACTGCGCGGTCCAGCCGGCGTCGATCGGCAGAACAGAACCGGTTATCGAAGCCGCCGCATCCGAACACAGGAATGTGGCGAACGCGGCCACTTGCTCGATTGTAACGAACTGCTTGGTTGGCTGGGCTTTCAAGAGGACGTCCTTGATGACTTCTTCTTCCGAAATGCCGCGCGCCTTGGCCGTGTCCGGGATTTGCTTTTCAACCAGCGGCGTCCAGACATAGGCCGGGCAGATGGCGTTGACAGTGACCCCTTGCTCGGCGACTTCAAGTGCCACAGTCTTGGTCAGGCCGGCGATGCCGTGTTTTGCCGCCACATAGGCGGATTTGTAGGGCGATGCTGTCAGCGCATGCGCCGAGGCAATGTTGATGATCCGGCCCCAGCCGTTCTTCTTCATACCCGGCAGTGCGGAGCGGATCGTATGGAACGAGGAGGTCAGATTGATCGCAATGATCGCATCCCACTTGTCGACCGGGAACTCGTCGACCGGAGACACAAATTGAATTCCGGCGCTGTTCACAAGGACATCGACCGAGCCGAACTCGGCTTCGGCGGTTCCGATCATGCCGGTGATTTCTTCCGGCTTCAGCATGTTGGCCGGGGAATAGATGCATTTGACGCCGAAGTCGGCTTCAATAGCCGCGCGTGTCGCCTCGATCTCGTCCGCATTGCCCAGACCGTTTATGACGATATTGGCGCCTTCGGCAGCCAGTCCCCGGGCGCAGCCGAGCCCGATACCGGAAGTGGATCCCGTTACGACGGCGGTTTTGTTTGCCAGCATCTTTGTCTCCTGGAAAAAGCTCAGGCGAAGCATTCCCGAGCGTCACTAAAATCTCGCAGTGCAACAAGCATAATTCGCGCCGCCCGTCAAAACGGCAAAAGATTTTACTTCCGGCTCATCCGGCTTGCGCCCATGACCGCCCGCATCGCCTTTGTCCTGGCTTTCATGCGTGCTTCCTCGGTCCGTTCATAGACATCCCCGGTCAGCCCGAGCCGATCGGCGAAGCGTTCGCGGATCATGCCGTAGCACGTTGCGTGCAGGCTGGCGAAAGTCCAGACGAGGATCAGCATGCTGCCCATGGGAAACGCCGCCGAGCGGATCTGTTGCCAGACCGCTTCGGCGGGGACCAACGCCCCGGCGCCGTAAAGAACCGCAAACCAGCAGCCGATCAGAAGTCCAGCCAACAAAGTCATCACGAAGGCGGAAACCGCCATCCCCCATCCAAGGCCCGAGGTTGCCCGCCAGCTCTCGCGCAAGGTCAGCGGATCGTCGACCGCTGCGGCCGGAAGAACCACCGAGAATCTCTGCACGACAATCAGCGCGATGAACGGCGCGGCAAACAACAGCAACATGCCGCCACCAGCCGTCAGTCCGGCAAGGATAACCGACACGATGATCAACGGGATCAGGGAGAGATGTCCAATCAGGCCAAGCACGATCATGTAGTAGACAACCTTGATCGTCCGGCCGGAGACTACAATCGGAAAGTCGTTGGCTCCGATCAGGATCCTGCGCACATAGGCAATGGCGATAGAGAACCCGACCAGCAGATTGGCGAGCGCTGCCAAGGCACGCAACGCCCCTTCGTCGGCGGCTTCGACAGGCTCGGTCATGTAGGAAACCGTCTTGAACCCGGCCTCCGGCATCAAGGCGGCCCCGATGGCGAAGTTCAACGCAACCAACAGCAGGATATAAGCCCAGCCCGCGCGAAAAAGCGTGCCGGTATGGTGCTGCGCCAGCGCAATCGACCGCTCCAGTACGGTGAAGAACATGCCAATCCCCAATAACTCATTCCTAGACTGAATAGATAGGAAGGACCGCTTTGGGTGCTAGGTCTTACGTTCCGGCTTCATATCGTTCCATCGCGATATTGTACCCCGCGGTGATCACCGAAATCAGAAAAATTGTCGCCAGGACACGCAAAACCACATCAAGCGATAAAAAAGTGAATTGAAGATAGATTGCCGGCAGCTGGCCGCTCAAGTTTCCGACTAACGTTTTGAACAAATAAGAAAAAAAGTACAGAGGTACATTCATCAGTATCGATGCAAACACCATGTACCAGCCGAGCCCCTCTGCTCGGGAATACGCCTCTAATAACCCGAGACGACGATCGACCGCCGTAGCTGGCAATACCAAAGACAATCTCATAAACGTTGGGAGAGCAAATATGAGTAAAAGAAGGCCAACTAGAATCGAAACTGATGGAACTCCAATCAGCCAATTCGCAATGTAAAAAATCAAGAAAGGTACTGCGGCCAGAGCCGACAAAAGTATGTTTTTGATCAGGAAAATGAACTCGATCCTAGAGAAATTCAAACTTACAAGTGCCGGGCTTTCGTTCAGCACTCCAAATCTATGCCACGCAACAGAAATACTCGTCAGTGACACCGCCGTCAGGACTGCCGCAATAGCGAAAGAAATTACAAAAACGAATTGGCTTCCAGCAATCAACGATGGATAGCTGCTTATCAAGACAAAAGCTAAAACGAGTGCTGCAACCTGCAGCACAATCCATGCCCCACAAGCCTTGAGCATTGTGAGAGGGTTTCCGAAAACCAACGAAATGGTGTCGACGAGCAAGCGGCTAAACATCGGATCGTGCCCCATGGCTGAGATGGTCATAAGTACCAAGTCCACTCAGCACCTCATAAGTGCGCCGCAGCGCGAATACAATCATTTATTCCTTTAAGCGCGAGTACAAACGTGCTTGGAGACCATTGCCCTTTGCAGGCCGAGACCCTAATCAACGGCTAACACTGTATAACGGGCGGCGACGGCTGCCTCGAACCGGTTGGGTGACACCCGATGATCGATGACTTTGCAAAGCAACTTCCGCGCCGCACGTCCGTTCCGGTCAAGGTCGGCGCTGTGACCGTTGGCGGCGATGCGCCCGTTGTAGTCCAGTCGATGACCAACACAGACACAGCGGATGCGGATGCAACGGTTGCCCAGGTTGCCGCCCTGGCGCGTGCCGGATCGGAAATCGTTCGCATTACGGTCGACCGGCCGGAAGCCGCGGCCCAGGTACCGCGCATTCGCGACCGGTTGGAGCGCATCGGGATCACCGTGCCGCTGGTCGGCGACTTTCATTATATCGGCCACAAGCTGCTGGCCGACTATCCGGACTGCGCGGCAGCGCTGGAAAAATACCGCATCAACCCGGGCAATGTCGGTTTCAAGGCCAAGCGTGACACACAATTCTCGCAGATCATCGACATTGCGCTGAAACACGGCAAGCCGGTGCGCATCGGCGTCAATTGGGGATCGTTGGACCAGGAGCTGCTCACCAGGCTGATGGACGAGAACGCGGCCGCCGATGCACCGGTGTCCGCCGCTGCCGTCATGCGCGAGGCAATCATCCAATCCGGACTGCTTTCGGCTGAGCGCGCCGAGGATCTGGGCATGGGCCGGGACAAGATCATCTTGTCCGCCAAGGTCAGCCAGGTGCAGGATCTGATCGCTGTCTATGCCGATCTTGCCCGCCGCTGCGACTATGCCCTTCATCTGGGTCTGACCGAGGCAGGAATGGGCACGAAGGGGATTGTTTCCTCGGCGGCTTCCATGGGCATCCTGCTGCAGCAGGGCATAGGCGACACGATCCGGGTTTCGCTGACCCCGGAACCGGGTGGCGACAGGACCTGCGAGGTGCAGGTTGCCCAGGAGTTGCTGCAGGTGATGGGGTTCCGCGCCTTTGTACCGGTGGTCGCCGCATGTCCCGGCTGCGGGCGGACAACCTCGACAGTGTTTCAGGAACTGGCAAGCGACATCCAGGACCACATCCGCACCTCCATGCCGGCCTGGCGAGAGCAGTATCCGGGCGTAGAAAGCCTCAATGTAGCAGTGATGGGCTGTATCGTGAACGGCCCTGGCGAATCCAAGCACGCCGACATCGGCATCTCGCTTCCCGGCACCGGAGAAACGCCCTCAGCGCCGGTTTTCGTGGACGGCGAGAAGGCGACCACTCTGCGCGGGCCGAATATTGCGGACGACTTCAAACAAATGGTCCTCGACTACATCGAGAATCGCTATGGTGACGGCAAATCCCCCTCGCCGGCGCGTGCAGCCGAATAGGCTGAAGCAAACAGTCGGCAACACCTGAAAGTACAAGTGATGGAAAAGCTGCCGGTCGCTCCGACACAGCAAAAACCGATCCTTGTGATCACCAGCCAGGTGGTGCACGGCGCCATCAGCGGCCGGGGCCTGACCTTTGCGCTGGAGCGGCTCGGGCATGAAGTCTGGTTCCTACCCACCATTCAGCTTCCCTGGCATCCGGGCCATGGCCCAGGGACGCGCATCGTTCCACCCTCCGGGAGTTTCGCTGCAATTGCCGATGATCTGGCCGGATCGGACAAACTCGCCGGGCTCGGCGGCATCATCAGCGGGTATCTCGGCGATGCCGAACAGGCAGACCCGATCGCCAGGCTGGTAAATGCGGTCAAACGGGCAAATCCCGATGCGCCGTATCTTTGCGACCCGGTGCTTGGCGATGATCGCGCCTCCAGCGGCGGTCTTTATGTGCCCGAGGCAACGGCGACAGCCATCCGGGACAAACTGATCCCGCTCGCCGACATTGCAACACCGAATTGTTTCGAGCTCGGCTGGCTGACGGATCGCAGCGTTGAGACCGAGCTGGAAGTTCTTGCAGCGGCCCGCACACTGGGACCTTCACGGGTAATGGTTACGTCGTCGCCCGCCTTGCGCCGCAATGCCATCGCCAACCTGTTGATCGGGCCGAAGGGTGCGGTCGCCGCCGAACACGCTGCCATCGCCAATCCGCCGCACGGAACCGGCGACCTGATGGCCGGGCTGTATCTGGCCCGCAGGCTGGCAGGCTTTTCCGATGAGGACGCGCTCATTCGCGCCGCTGGCTCTGTCTTCGAGCTCATCGCCCGAAGCGTCAAGAAGGGCGCGGATGAGTTGCTGATCTCTGAAGAACAACAGTCCATCGCCCGCCCCATGGCCCTGGTCACCAGCCGCCGCGTCATGGAATCCAAGGCGCGGGCATAGGCTACCCCGCGATGATGACCAGCTCAAAATCCCGATGGCTCGCCGGTGTTGACGGGTGCAAGGCCGGTTGGGTGGCGGTCATCAGGAAAATCGGCGCACCGGAAAGCTCCGAGGTGCGCCTGTTCGAAACCTTCAGCGCCCTGCTGGCGGCTGAACCGTTTCTATCAATCATTGCCATCGACATGCCGATCGGTTTGCCCGACCGGATCGGTCCGAATGGCCGGGGACCGGAAAAGGCCGTCCGCAAATTGCTCGGCGACCGGCAGTCTTCCGTCTTTTCCGTTCCATCCAGATCGGCGGTCTACGAGACCGATTATCGAAATGCCTGTGACACCGCCCTGAACACTTCCGAGCCGCCAAGGAAAGTGTCAAAACAATGCTTCTACCTCTTCCCGAAGATGCGCGAGATCGATGCCCTGATGACGCCGGACCTCGAGAAACGGGTCTACGAGGTGCACCCGGAAGTGGCCTTCTGGCGCTTGAACGGTGAACGCGAGATGAGCCTTCCGAAAAAAGTCAAAAGCCGCCCCAACCCGGACGGCCTCGACCAGCGCCGGGATCTGCTTGTTTCCCATGGCTTGCCACGCGCCTTTCTTGACCAGCCCCCACCCAAGGGCTGCGGCCGCGACGATCTGCTCGACGCAGCCGCGACCAGTTTGATTGCCGAGCGGATTTTGTCGGAGAAGGCAGTGCCGTTTCCTTCGGATTTCCAACGGGATGAGCGCGGACTTAGGATGGCGATCTGGGCGTAGTGCCTACCGCCCCGCCAGCGGATGGGCATTCTCCACCAATTCCTTCAATCGTTCATCCAGCACGTGTGTGTAGATCTGCGTGGTGGAGATATCCGCATGGCCGAGAAGCTGCTGGACGACGCGCAGATCCGCGCCGTTGTGCAGGAGGTGCGAGGCGAAGGCATGGCGGAGGACATGAGGGGATACTTTGGACGGATCGAGCCCGGCGGCGATTGCAAGGTCTTTCAAATCCCGAGCCGCATGCTGGCGTGTCAGGTGTCCGCTGCCGCCATGGGACGGAAACAGCCAGGGGCTCGCCGCATGGGCGCCTTCCGCGTTTCGGAGCGCCACATAGGCGCGCATGGCTGCTTGTGCCGGCCGGGAGAGCGGCACAAGCCGTTCCTTGCCGCCCTTGCCGGTGACTGCGATCAACCGTTCGTCACGCTTTGCCGCCGAAACGGGCAGCGCAACCAGCTCCGAGACACGCAGGCCCGTCGCATATAGCACTTCGATCAGCGTGTAGAGCCGTTGTGTACGCAAGCGTTCGGCTGCGCTTTTCCGCTTGGCCTCCACTGCTGCCCGGGCCGTTTCGATCAGGCGGTCAACCTCTTCCATCGAGAGAACCTTAGGCAGGCCCGCGCGTTTCTTCGGAGCGGACAAGGTGCGGGTCGGATCGTCCTCACGGATGCCTTCCGAATACAGAAACTTGTAAAACTGCTTCAGCGCCGACAGCCGCCGCGCCTGCGAGCTTTCAGCAAATCCGCGCCGGGTGAGATCGCCCATATAGGCGGAAACGTCGGTGCTTTCGGCGGCATTCAGCCGTCGTTTGCCCAAAAACCCGGAAAAGTCTTCAAGGTCCCTGCGGTAGCTTTCCAGCGTGTTGTCCGCCGCGCCCCGTTCCGCGGCGAGCATCTCTAGAAAGGTTTCCAGATCGAAACCGGATGCCATGGCGTCATCCCTTAAAGCGCTAGTCACCCGAATCTGAAGTTCGTCTCATTTTCCCGCGGGTTCCGAACGAACTTCAGATTCATGAGGGTGACTAGCAAGCCTATGTCCCTAGTGTGGTTTTCGGAATTGAAAAACGCTACGGCGCGCGCCGCACAAATCAGGCGTATTTCAATTCCACCACACTAGTCCATAGCACCAATCAAATTGATTTGTTGCGGTTTGCTTTGTGTTCTGATTCCCTTTTTCCGACGGGTGCACCAGGAGACAGGTTTTGGCAAACATCAAATATGTTGTTGAATTGACGGTGGATGAGCGTGAGGCGCTTTTGGCGAAGATCAGGAAGGGGACACTGGCCGCGCGTACCAACTGTAAGGCACGTATCCTTTTGAAAGCCGACAAGGGACCGCACGGGGAAGGCTGGACGGATCGGGCGATCTGCCAAAGCCTGGAGACCTCGCCGTCTACGGTCGCCCGCGTGCGCGAGACCTTCGTGATGGAAGGGCTGGATGCGGTGTTTGCCCGCAAGCAGCGGACCCATCCAGCCATCCGGCGCATTTTCGACGGTGAGGCGGAGGCGAAGCTGATCGCGCTGGCCTGTTCGCAGCCGCCGGAAGGTCATGCGCGCTGGACCATCCGGCTACTGGCCGACAAGGTGGTCGAGATGAACATTGTCGAGGCTGCACACTTCAACACCGTTGGGCGTGCGCTTAAAAAAACGAACTTAAACCTCACCGGAGCCGCTACTGGGTAATCCCGCCTCAACAGAACGCTGCCTTTGTCGCCGCCATGGAAAACGTGTTGGCGATTTACCAGCGCCCGCGTGACCCAAAGCGTCCATTGGTCTGTCTGGATGAAGCGGCCAAGCAGTTGGTCAGCGCGGCGCGCTTGCCGGTCTCCATGGTGCCCGGGCGCATTGCCCGGCACGATTATGAATACAAGCGCGCAGGAACGGCCAATCTGTTCATGGCCTTTGCTCCCCTCGAAGGGGCGCGGCACGTCAAGGTCACGAACCATACCGTTGGGCGTGCGCTTAAAAAAACGAACTTAAACCTCACCGGAGCCGCTACTGGGTAATCCCGCCTCAACAGAACGCTGCCTTTGTCGCCGCCATGGAAAACGTGCTGGCGATTTACCAGCGCCCGCGTGACCCAAAGCGTCCATTGGTCTGTCTGGATGAAGCGGCCAAGCAGTTGGTCAGCGCGGCGCGCTTGCCGGTCTCCATGGTGCCCGGGCGCATTGCCCGGCACGATTATGAATACAAGCGCGCAGGAACGGCCAATCTGTTCATGGCCTTTGCTCCCCTCGAAGGGGCGCGGCACGTCAAGGTCACGAACCATCGCGGCAAGTCGGATTACGCACACTTTCTTGCTGAACTCGCCGACATCCATTTTCCCGGTGCCGAAAAGATCGTGCTGGTTCAGGACAATCTGAACACTCACAGCCCGGCATCACTTTATGCGACGTTCGAACCGGAAAAGGCCAGACGCATCGCCGAAAAGTTCGAGTGGAACCACACGCCCAAACACGGATCGTGGCTCAACATGGCCGAAGCGGAACTGTCGGTCCTGTCGCGTCAGTGCCTGAAAGAACGCATCGGGAGCCAGCAAGAATTGGCGCGCGACGTCAGCGCCTGGGTCGAAGCACGCAACAAAAAGCAGACCAAAGCCGAATGGCAATTCACAAACAAAGACGCGCGCGTCAAACTCACAAAACTATACCCGTCAATATGAGTGATTCAGAGGACTAGCGCCCGAACCCGTCCTTCTTGACCCGGATGGTAATTTCCTTCTCGCGCGGCGGTACGAAATTGGCGAGCGCGAACACGGTGCCGTATCCGATCGCCGCTATCAGGGCGAGCACGATCAATAGGCGGGTTAGTGTCGGCACATCAGGCTCCGGAAGGGCGAATCGGCTTGATCAATCATTCTAAAAACCGCAGCCGCTTGCAAGACTTGCCGCAATACGCGGCGCGCATCTGGCCTCGTGTGTTTTGTGCCGGTTATGCTAAAAGGCACATATGACAGAATTAGATACTCCGAAACCGGATGGAAACGAATCGGCCCATCCCCTGCCGGCACCGGATATAGATGCGATAGTCGCCGCCCTCGGAACCCGTTCGATTGTCCTTGTCGGCATCATGGGGTGCGGAAAGTCGACCATTGGCCGCCGCCTGGCCCAGCGGCTCGAGCTGCCTTTCACCGATGCTGATACGGAGATTGAGCAGGCCGCCAACATGACCATTGCGGAAATTTTCGATCAGCACGGCGAGGCTTACTTTCGCAGCGGCGAGGAGCGGGTTATCGCCCGCATTCTGGGCGAAGGTCCGCAAATTCTGGCGACCGGTGGCGGTGCCTTCATGAGCGCGGAAACGCGCGAAAGGATTGCGGAAGATGCCGTCTCGGTTTGGCTGAAGGCCGATCTGGCGATCGTCATGGAGCGGGTCCGTCGGCGCTCCCATCGGCCGCTGCTGCAGACGCCGGACCCGGAAGCCACAGTACGCGAGTTGCTTGCCGTGCGTGAACCGGTCTATGCGACGGCGGATCTGACGGTTGTATCCTCTGACGTTCCGCACGATATCGTCGTTGACGATTTGGTGTATTCCCTTGCCGGCTATCTCCTGGCCGGCGCAACCGGTTCCGCGGCAGACGCCGTAGCGAGCCAGCCGAAAGTCGAGACATGAACCAGAGCCTGGCCGGCGAAACTGCCAGCGAAGCAGCATTGAAGACCGTCAGGGTGAATCTCGGCGAACGGTCCTATGACATTGTTATCGGACGTGGTGTCCTTGAAAACGCCGGAATCCGGATTTCTGAAATTCTGCCGGGCGCGCGGATTGCCATAATCGCCGACGAGACGGTTGCGGGTCTGCACCTCGACGCCTTCAAGGATTCGCTGGACCGCGCGGTGGTTTCGTCCGATGTCTTCACCGTACCCTCTGGCGAGAGCAGCAAGCGCTTTTCCGAATATGAACGGCTTTGCGACGAATTGCTGGCTGCGCGGCTGGAGCGCGGCGACGCCATCGTCGCCCTAGGTGGCGGTGTGGTGGGCGATCTGGCCGGGTTTGTCGCGGCCTCCGTACGCCGGGGAACACAGTTCATCCAGGTGCCGACCACCCTGCTGTCACAGGTTGACAGTTCGGTTGGCGGCAAAACGGGCATCAATTCCCGCCATGGCAAGAACCTGATCGGGGCATTCTATCAGCCGGCTGCCGTGTTTGCCGATACAGCCGTCCTCGACACGATGACCCCAAGGGATTTCCGGGCCGGCTATGCGGAAGTGGTCAAGTATGGCCTGCTTGGCGATGCGGTATTCTTCGATTGGCTGGAAGAAAACTGGAAAGGCATCTTCGCCGGCGGCGATGAGCGCGACGAAGCTGTCGCCCGTTCCTGCCAGGCAAAGGCGGATGTGGTCGCCGAAGACGAACGCGAAGCTGGACGGCGGGCTCTTTTGAACCTTGGACACACTTTCGGCCACGCACTGGAAGCCGCGGTGGAATATAACACCGACCGTCTCGTACATGGCGAAGGCGTATCCATCGGCATGATGCTGGCCCACGAATTCTCCGAACGGCTCGGTCTGATCGGGCTGGAGACGGTAGCCCGGGTTCACGCACATCTGACGGATGTTGGCCTGCCGGTGGAAATCGGCGAAATATCCGGCCAGCTTCCGCCACCGGAAACACTTCTCGATATCATTGCCCAGGACAAGAAGGTCAGCCGCGGCGCATTGACCTTCATTCTGACACGCGGCATCGGCGATGCCTTCGTTGAAAAAGGCGTCGACCCGGCCCGCGTTCTGGCCTTTTTGAAGGAGAAACTCGACGCATGATGGAGACCACACTTTGGCTGGCCATTGCGGCCATTATCGTGCTTCTGGCGCTCTCCGGGTTTTTCTCCGGGTCGGAAACCGCTCTTACGGCCGCTTCCCGTGCGCGCATCCACCAGATGGAAAAAACCGGCGATTGGCGGGCCGTGATTGTCAGCCGGTTGATTGCGTCCCGCGAACGGCTGATCGGTGCGCTGCTGCTCGGCAATAACCTGGTCAACATTCTGGCATCGGCCCTGGCGACCAGTGTGTTCCTGAGCCTGTTTGGCGAGGCCGGAGTTGCCCTTGCCACACTGGTCATGACCGCGCTGGTGCTAGTGTTCGCCGAGGTTCTGCCGAAAACCTGGGCGATCTCCAATCCGGAACGGTTCGCCCTTGTGGTATCCCCGATCGTCCGGGTGATTGTTGCGGTTTTCGGGCCGATAGTTGTCGGTGTCGAATGGATTGTTCGCATGATCCTGAGGTCTGTTGGCGTCAATGTCGGTGCCGATACGTCGATCCTGACCGCCCATGATGAATTGCGCGGCGCTGTCGATCTTCAGCATTTGGAAGGCGCGTTGGAAAAGGGTGACCGTGACAGGCTTGGCGGATTGCTTGACCTTGCGGACCTGGAAGTCTCCGACGTGATGGTCCACCGGACCAACATGGCCGCGCTGAATGCGGACAAGGATCCGGTGAAGCTGGTCAAGAAGGTGCTGGAATCGCCCTATACGCGGTTGCCTCTATGGCGCGGCGAAAGCGACAACATTGTCGGGGTCCTTCATGCCAAGGACCTTTTGCGTGCGTTACACGCCGCTGGCGGCGACGCCCGGAAGGTCAACATTCTGGAGATTGCCAAGCCGGCCTGGTTCGTGCCGGACACCACCAGCTTGCAGGATCAGCTCAATGCCTTCCTGAAACACAAGGCGCATTTCGCAGTTGTGGTTGACGAGTATGGTGAGGTGATGGGGCTTGTAACCCTGGAAGACATTCTAGAGGAAATCGTCGGTGAAATCGCGGACGAGCATGATCTTGAACTCGAAGGCCTGAAACCTCAGCCGGACGGCTCGGTGATCGTCGACGGCTCTGTCCCGATACGGGACCTCAACCGCGCCGCCGACTGGGACCTGCCGGACGAAGAAGCAACAACGATTGCCGGTCTAGTCATTCATGAAGCACGGATGATCCCGGAAGAGCGTCAGATATTTACCTTCCATGGGTTCCGCTTCACGGTCATGCGCCGGGAAAAGAACCGCGTTACACGGCTCAGGATTATGCCGCTCAACCAGAGCGCGGCTGCGCGTCTGGCCTCAGCCAGCCGTGTTCAGGTGGCCGCACTGGCCGCAAAGATGCCGGGTTAGAGCAAAGGCCGAATCGTCAATCGGCCGCCGGATTGGCTATCCGCCGGTCCGGCTCTGCGGTGCCGCGCGCCTCGATCGCCAGAGCGTGAACGCTGGCTGCAAGTTCCTCCGCAAGGATCTCATTGATCGCCCGGTGCCTGCCGACCCGGCTCATGCCATCGAAGGCGCTTGCCGCGATACGGACGCGGAAATGGGTTTCGCCCCCCTCCCGCCAGCCGGAATGGCCTTCATGGCGGTGGGATTCGTCGATGACCTCAAGCTCGATGGGGGAAAACGCCCCGGTCAGCTTGGCAAAAATGGTGTCTTTTATACTCATGCGCCTTTTTTGGTCGGCTTTCGTGGCATCGTCAACATTCGGATATAGATTGTTCGCTTCAGCCCTGCGCCATTGCGAAACCGGAGAATATGACGCTACGTAAAATTCATCCGGGCAAATCGACCAGAGCCATATTCCAGCGAGGCCGGAAAATGTGATAACGTATTCGGCTTGTTGGGCTTCCCTTGGTCCGAAGCGCGTGTAAATCAAGGGGGATTTCCCACGAACACGGGTTGTCCGGACACCATCTGCGAATGATACTTAAGCCATGAAACTGGACTCGAAAATTTTCGACAGCATCCGCGTAAAGCCGGACAAGGACCGGGTACGGGAGGACCGGCATCCGGTATGCGACTATCCGGGTTGCAATCGCCCTGGAACCCACAAGGCGCCGAAGGGCCGCGACCGGGAAGGCCAGTTCTTCAACTTCTGCGTGGATCACGTGCGCGAATACAACAAATCCTACAACTACTTTGCCGGTATGGGCGATGACGACGTCCGCAGCTATCAGAAGGACAGCCTGACCGGCCATCGCCCGACTTGGAAAATGGGTGTAAACCGCCAGGCCGCCGACGGGCCGGACGGACAAGATCCTCGCGCCAATATGCGGGCCAATGCGCAAAATCGCGCCACCTCGACCCGCCGCCCGCGGGCGCGGAAACTCTTGACGCTTGAAAAACGCTCCCTGGATGTGCTCAATCTCCCTGAAACCGCCACAAGCGATCAAATCAAGGCGCGGTACAAGGAACTCGTAAAACTGAACCATCCCGATGCAAATGGCGGCGACCGTTCCTCTGAAGACCGTTTGCGCGAAATCATTCAAGCCTATAACGTCCTCAAAAAGGCCGGTTTTCTAAAGGCTTAAATTCAACACAATTGACCTTTTTGGGGTTCCTACTCGAAACCCCTTTCCCGGTGGCGCCGGGGCAGCGAGGATTGATGACTGACACGAAGATTGCAGCGACGGCTTTGCCGGATACCGAAGTTTCCGTTCAGGATGTCTTCGGATTCAAGACCGATCTCACGGTCCCGGCCTTCAAGGAACCGTCCGAGCATGTTCCCGACCGGGACGACGATTACCTTTTCGACCGCGCGACCACATTGGCGATCCTCGCAGGCTTTGCACATAACCGGCGCGTGATGGTGACCGGTTATCACGGTACGGGAAAATCCACCCATATCGAACAGGTTGCTGCCCGGCTTAACTGGCCCTGTGTCCGCGTCAACTTGGACAGTCATATTTCTCGTATCGACCTTGTCGGCAAGGACGCCATCGTCATCAAGGACGGCCAGCAGGTTACCGAATTCAAGGACGGCATCCTGCCCTGGGCCTATCAGCACAATGTTGCGCTTGTGTTCGATGAATACGACGCCGGACGTCCGGATGTGATGTTCGTTATCCAGCGCATTCTGGAATCTTCCGGCCGCCTGACGCTGCTCGACCAGAGCCGGGTCATACGGCCCCACGCGGCATTCCGCTTGTTTGCCACTGCGAACACCGTCGGCCTCGGAGATACTTCCGGGCTCTATCACGGCACCCAGCAGATCAACCAGGCTCAGATGGACCGCTGGTCGATTGTCACGACGCTGAACTACCTGCCGCATGACAACGAAGTCGACATCGTCCTGTCCAAGGCCAAGCACTACCAGAACGAAGAGGGCCGGACGATTGTTTCAAAGATGGTGCGCCTTGCGGACATGACCCGCAATGCCTTCATCAATGGTGACCTCTCAACTGTCATGAGCCCCAGGACGGCAATCACCTGGGCGGAAAATGCGGAAATCTTCGGCGATGTCGGCTTTGCCTTCCGCCTGACGTTCCTGAACAAGTGCGACGACATGGAACAATCGCTGGTGGCTGAGTTCTACCAACGCTGCTTCGGCGACGAACTGCCGGAATCCTCCGTTAACGTGGTAATGAGCTGAGGCATTCATGGCACCGAGGCCCGGCAGCAATTCGCTTCCCGGTAACAAACCGGCCCCGACCACGGAACCCCTGAAACAGGCGGTTTCGGGGACAATGCGGGCGATTTCCGGTCAACCCGAACTGGAAGTGATTTTTTCCGGAGACCGGCCGAGCCTTGCAGGCCAGTCCGCACGCCTGCCCGAGCCGCCGCGCAAGGTGGGCCGGCAGGATGTCAGCATCCTGCGTGGTCATTCCGATTCCATGGCATTGCGCCTTGCCTGTCACGATGTCGCCGCTCATGTGAAAAACCAGCCGGATGGCGCCGACGCCCGGGCGGCTTTTGATGCGGTCGAGCAGGCCAGATGTGAAGCCGTGGGCGCAAGGCGCATGCAGGGGGTCGCGGACAACCTTGCCGCAATGCTTGACGACCGGTACCGCAAGTTCGGTGCCGCCGATATTGCCAGTCGTGAAGAGGCCCCGCTTCAGGATGCGCTCGCGCTGATCGTCCGGGAAAGGCTGACCGGCGCTGCACCGCCGGAAAGCGCCGGAAAACTCGTCGATATGTGGCGCGACTGGGTGGAAGACAGGGCAGCCGGCGAGCTCGACCGGTTGGAAGATCAAGTTGAAGACCAGGCCGCGTTTGCCAAACGGTTCCGTGATGTTCTCAAATCGCTTGAGATGATCGAGGACGGCGGCAACAATGACGACGAACTGGACCCTGAACAGAACGAAGACGAAGGCAACAACGACGAGTCTGAGACCGGCGGCGACGAGGAAGACCAGTCTGGCGAACAGGAAGCAACCCCTCAGGAAATGCAGCTTTCCGGTGAGGAGCAGGACGCTGGCGAGACAGAAGCTGCCGATGCGAATTTCGAAGATCTCGCTGATAGCGACATGGCGGACGACCCGGACGAACCGGGCGAGCATGAGCGACAGGAGTTGCCGTTCTCCAACAAGCCGCCGCTGTCCGACTACACCGTCTTCACCGAGCAGTTCGATGAAACCATCGCCGCTGAAGACCTTTGCGACGTTGCGGAGCTAGACCGGCTTCGCGGTTTTCTCGACAAGCAGCTGACCCATTTGCAGGGTGCTGTCGGACGTCTTGCCAACCGGCTGCAAAGAAAGCTCATGGCACAACAGAGCCGTGCCTGGGATTTCGATCTGGAGGAAGGCCTCCTTGACACGTCGCGTCTAACCCGTGCCGTGACCGACCCGACGGCACCGCTGGCGTTCAAGCAGGAGCGCGATACCAATTTCCGCGATACGGTCGTCACCTTGCTGCTCGACAATTCCGGCTCCATGCGCGGCCGCCCGATCACGGTGGCGGCGACCTGTGCCGATATTCTGGCCCGGACTCTTGAGCGTTGTGGTGTGAAAGTCGAAATCCTCGGCTTTACCACCAAGGCCTGGAAGGGGGGACAGTCGCGTGAGGCCTGGATTGGAGCCGGCAAGAGGGCGACGCCAGGCCGGCTCAACGACCTGCGCCACATCATCTACAAGTCAGCTGACGCGCCCTGGCGCCGGGCCCGGCGCAATCTCGGCCTGATGATGCGCGAAGGCCTCCTGAAAGAGAATATCGACGGCGAAGCTTTGACTTGGGCGCATGATCGGCTGCTTGCCCGGCCGGAGCAACGCCGGATCCTGATGATGATTTCCGACGGTGCCCCGGTCGATGACTGCACGCTGTCGGTCAATCCGGGCAACTATCTGGAGCGGCATCTGCGCTATGTCATCGAGGATATCGAAACCCGTTCGCCCGTAGAGCTGATCGCCATCGGTATCGGCCACGACGTGACCCGGTATTACCGGCGCGCGGTAACCATCGTCGATGCGGAGGAACTGGCCGGTGCGATGACCGACCAGCTTGCCGATCTCTTTGATGACGAAACAGAAGCGGCTTTCGGCATGCGCGGACGGCGGCGGGCGAATGGCCGCGGCAGATAGCAGGCCCCGATTTTGATACGCCGTTTTCGCAATCTTGCCTGCGCCGTTGCCGCGATAAGTTTTCTTTGGCAGTCCCCCGGCCACGCACTCGAGCTGATTGCTGATGGCAAACCCGTCAGTGTCCGGTCCAAACAGATCAAGTCATTCGAGATCGGCCGTGAGACGCAAACGTTCGGCAAGCTGACATTCCTCGGCGGGCTTGAACTGGTCCTGAAGGACCGCAAGGCCGGCGGTATTTCCGGCCTGCTGAGCCTTGAGAACGGCGCAACCCTCCTCGCCGTGAATGATAATGGACACTGGATTTCCATTTCCCTGCAGCAATCGGCGGAAGGTGTACCAATAGCAGTGACCGGTTTCCGATATGCGCCGCTTCGCGGGGCGAAAGGAAAAACCCTGGTCCGGCGATGGGGGCACGACACGGAAGCGCTGGCGCGCGACGGGAACGATCTTTATGTCTCGGCGGAACAAAATCACGCAATCTATCACTACCGATGGCCGGTAGCCTCGGGCGAGGAGCGGATGACCGGCAGCGTGTGGCTGCCGGAACGGATCAAAAAACTGCCCAGAAATGGAGGCCTGGAAGCCTTGGCGGCTGTACCGGAAAATTTGCCCGAAGGTGGCAAGCTGCTGGCTGTCGCCGAAAGTTCAGCAAGCGATCTTCACGATCTTTCGGCGTTTCTGATCGGACCAGACGGGGTGGAGCGTCTTCAGATCACCCGCAGCGGCCGGTACGGTGTCACAGATGCAGCCTTTCTTCCCAATGGCGATCTGGTGCTCTTGGAGCGCCGGTTCAGTCTGCGGGACCTGATCGGCATGCGTTTGCGCCGTTTTGAAGGGAAAACAGTAAAAGCGGGCGCGCGGCTGACTGGCGAGGTGTTGCTTGAAGCGGATTTCGGCTTTCAGATCGACAATATGGAGGCCCTTGCCGTCCATCAGAACCTGTCCGGAGAAACCATCCTGACGCTCATGTCCGACGACAACCGGTCGTTTCTGCAGCGAACGTTGCTGCTGCGATTTCGGCTGGATGGGTGACTAGCAAGCTCATGTTCCCAGTGTGGTTTTCGGAATTGAAACACGCTACGGCGCCCGCGGCGCAATGAGGCGTATTTCAATTCCACCGCGCTAGCGAAATCGAATGAATTATATCTGTGTATAGTAAAATATCATATAGTTAACTATAAATTGTTATAGCTGGCTGATCACTGTCTACAAACATATATCAATTTATAGCGTAATTCGATATATACATCTATATTCTAGTCGAATTGGATATAACCCGCCATGGATCCCTACAGAAATCCATTCGCACCGGGTGCGGGGACACGGCCACCGGAACTCGCAGGCCGCGAAAAAATTCTGACTGCTGCTCGAATCTCCTGCGGCCGGATTGCCCAAGGACGCAACGGACGGTCCATGATGCTGTTGGGACTTCGGGGCACCGGAAAAACGGTACTGCTCAACGAAATCCAGAAGATCGGAAACGACGCCGGACTGTTGACATCGAAACTGGAAGCCCCGGAAGGCGACAGCCTTGCACGCCTCCTGCTGCCACAAATGCGCAAGGTCATGCGGAGCTTGTCGACAATCGAAACCGCCAAGGACTCAGCAGTCCGTGCAATGCGGGGTCTTCGCGGTTTCGTAGCTGCCTTCAAAATTAAAGTTGCGGGGGTCAGCTTGGAAATTGAACCAGAACCCGGCCTGGCGGATAGCGGAGACATCGAACTCGATCTCCCAGACCTGTTCACGGTCGTAGGCGAAGCAGCGCAAGCCGCCGGCAAGGGCTGGGTTCTGCTTATCGACGAGGTGCAATACCTTACCGAAAAAGAACTTTCAGCAATGATCATTGCGATCCATGAGGTAAACCAGAAGGGATTGCCGTTGTTGTTCGTCGGCGCCGGTTTGCCGATGGTCGCCAAGCTTGCCGGAGACGCCAAGTCGTATGCGGAGCGGCTGTTCGAATTTCCGGTGGTAGAGGCCCTGACAACAGAAGCCTCCGCGCAGGCAATCGTACGACCGCTAGACGCCGAGAACGTAAGGATAGAAAGAGACGCGCTAAACACTATCGTCGAGCGCACTCAGGGCTACCCGTTCTTTCTTCAGGAGTGGGCTGCCATGGCGTGGGATCAGGCAGACGGCGAAACCATCAAACTGCCAGATGTAGAAAAGTCATACCAGGATACGATCGCCAAACTGGATGAAGGCTTCTTCAAGGTCCGTGTAGATCGCCTTACCAAATCCGAACTGCGCTTTGTACGTGCCATGGCCGCTATTGGCGACAGCCCCTATGCCATGTCAGACATAGCCGCAGCCATGGACCGGACTCTGGGCTCCCTCAGCCCAACCAGGGCGAGCATTATTCGAAAGGGAATGGCCTACAGCCCGGATCACGGCCAACTTGCGTTCACCGTACCGCTTTTTGCGGAGTTTATCCGCCGGACAAATCCTTAAGCCGCAGATCCATTTGGTGCCGGCTGGAAGAACCCCAGCACGATCCGGTAGGGTGCCAATAGGGAAACCGCGACCAGGATCTTTACCACAAAGTCACCGGCTGCCAGCGAAATCCAGAGTGGCACTTCGCCGCCGACGCCCAGGAACGGAACCGGGAAGGCCAGCGAACCGTCTTCCATGCCGAAACCCAGATCGATAAAGGCAAAAGCAGCCGCAAAGGCGATGCCAAAGAACAGCACCGTATCGAGCGCCGAGCCCAGCACTGACGAGATGATCGGTGCTTTCCACCAAGCCTGCTTGCGCAGCCGGTCAAAGATCGAAACATCCATCAGTTGGGCAACCAGAAACGCGGTTCCGGAAGCAATCGCAATGCGCGGAGTTGCCAGCCAGATCGACAAGATGACCGCAATCGCAAACCCGATGAGAACGACGCGCCGGGCTGCAGCCGGACCGAACCGGCGGTTGGTCAAGTCCGTTACCAGAAAGGCGATCGGATAGGTGAACGCGCCCCAAGTCAGCAGATCCGCGAGGTTAACGCTTCCAAGCGCTACCTGGACCGGAAACAGAACGAGGATATTGGAGGCCACAACGACACTCGCCATCGCAACTACCGCGATGGCGAGATCGGCCACGGATACGTTCCGTGCATCTGTCATTTTACTAATCCGTATCGGATCAAGCAGCAGCAGCTTCGGCTTGCTTGCGCTTGATCTCGGTTTTGATCTTGCGAGCCTTGTCTGACAGCTCCGCGTCTGATGCCTTCATCAAGTAGGCATCAAGACCACCACGGTGCTCGACAGAACGAAGGGCGTGTGCGCAAACGCGCAACTTGAAGGTATCGCCCAGAGCGTCGCTCATCAGAGACACGTCGCACAGGTTCGGCAGGAACCGGCGGCGGGATTTGTTATTGGCGTGCGAGACGTTGTTGCCCGTCATCACGTCTTTGCCGGAGAGTTCGCAACGGCGTGCCATGATATCACCTTTTGTTTTAGGAGCCGGCCCGCTTCCGGGCCCCGGCTGCACAAACCGGATAGGGCGCGGGCCTGGATCCCTCGGCGCTGTCTCCGGCAATTCTCGGAAAAAAGTTGCTCCGCTATAATGGGGACAAAGGCAAGCGTCAAGAGATCAACGGCCAATTGGCCCGAATCTCGTAATTATTTGCCGAAGCGCCCCCGCGTTAACCAGTGGGTTACCATAAATAACAACAATCGGCATCATACGGCCTCAAAGTTCCATGATAGATTGGAAACTGGGGCACTCAAGTTGCGCAATCGCGCAAGTTCGCCGCCGGGACACCCCGGGGGACGCGGAGGTTGACAGTGTTCGGATTGGTAAAAATCAGCCGCGCAGTTGCGCTGACATTGCTGGCAGGCGTATTCGCGGCAGCCCCCGCGCAGGCAAAAAAAGGCGGTGTCGGCGGCGTCTACTCCATTTCCGTTGCCGGATTCAAGATTGGCAAAGGATCCCTTTCCCTTGCGCTGCAGGGCAATGCCTATTCTGCCAAAGTCGCCATGGAGCCCGCCGGAATTGGTACCCTTTTCTCCACGGGCAAGGGCGGCGCAGAAGCATCCGGATGGCTTGTTGGCTCGAAGGTGGTTCCCTCCCGCTATCGCATGGCCTCGCGCGCATCCAATCTCGACTTCTACGTCAAGATGGTCCAGGGCTCCGGGAACATCCGCTCAGCGGATGTCGCCCCCAAGTTCAAACCCAATCCGGAGCGGATCAAGGTCACAAAGCGTCACCGGCGCAATGCCATTGACCCGCTCAGTGCGGCGCTTATGCCGGTTCGAAACTCCAAGTCGGGACTTGGGCCGGAAGTGTGCAAACGAAAACTGCCGATCTACGATGGATGGACCCGGTTCGATATTCAGTTGAAATACAAGGGCACCAAGGAGGTCTCCGGGCGGGGCTATGATGGCCCCGTGGTTGTGTGCACAGCGCGCTGGATCCCGGTTGCCGGGCATCGTCCGTCGCGGGCATCTGTCAAACGTATGGCATCGGCGGAAATGGAAGTCTGGGCTGCGCCATTGGACGGCGGCAAAGTCTTCATACCATACCGCATATCCATGGACACAAAGACCGGTCGGCTAGTTGTGCAAGCCTCCAAGCTGAACATGATGAACGGCCGGAGGGATCAGGCCGCCCGGTAACTTAACCGCCACGACACGGCCATTTTTCTCCGTTTCTTCGTGCGTTGAACTGACCGACTGCCACCGATGCTCTTGCGCCGGTGGCAGTCTCTTGTTACAGCGCCACAAGTTCGTCTTCCCTTTGACGGGTCGCGGGCTTTGCCCCAATCACGCGGCATTTTCGCAGCTCTGACTCTTTCAGGTTACCGGGTCCATGCACAGTTATTTGGAATTTGAAAAACCCGTCGCGGATATCGAGGGGAAAATCCAGGAATTGCGGGCCCTGGCAGAGGATGGCGAAGCCGTCAATGTCGAGGACGAGATCGAGCGCTTGAACGCCAAGTCCTCGCAAACCCTGAAAGAACTCTATGCCAAGCTGTCGCCATGGCAGAAAACCCTGGTTGCCCGCCATCCGGACCGGCCTCATGCGGCGGACTACATAGCCGGGCTGATCGAAGACTTTACGCCGCTTGCCGGAGACCGGAAATTCTCCGAAGACGAGGCGCTGATTGCCGGTCTTGGCCGGTTCCGCGGCCAATCGGTGGCAGTCCTTGCGCAGGAAAAGGGACATGACACCGACACGCGGCTGAAACACAATTTCGGCATGGCGCGGCCAGAAGGCTATCGGAAGTCTGTGCGGATCATGGAAATGGCCGAGCGGTTCGGTCTTCCGGTTATCTCACTTGTCGACACGGCGGGCGCTTATCCGGGACTGGGTGCCGAAGAACGTGGCCAGGCAGAAGCGATTGCACGTTCCACCGATGCCGGTCTGGGCCTGTCCGTTCCCTCGGTCGCTTTGGTGATCGGCGAAGGTGGGTCCGGCGGCGCGATCGCAATCGCGACGGCCAACAAGGTCTTGATGCTGGAACATGCAATTTACTCGGTGATTTCGCCGGAAGGCGCGGCTTCGATCCTCTGGCGCGACAGCGCCAGGGCGCAGGATGCCGCGACAAGCATGAAAATCACCGCCCAGGATCTTTTGCAACTCGGCGTTATCGACGGTATCGTCAATGAGCCTGTCGGCGGCGCTCACCGGGCACGGGAAATCGTGATTGATGCTGCTGGTACCGCTATCAATGAGGCTATTGGCACGTTTGCCGACGCAACCCCGGAAGACATTCGCAAGCAGCGGCGCGAGAAGTTCCTCGCCATCGGCCGGACACTTTCCTGATCTGTTATTGCTTCCTTAACCATGATGAATGGCACTGAGCGGAGTGCCTTTCTATGGCCAAATTCTGGGTCCACGGAGCTATTCAGGGACAAATTGCCCGGTTTCCTGTGGTGCTCACTGAAAAGTTGATCGCCCTTCACAACCGGAATGAGTAACCTTCGATCAACCCTGATTGCTTAGGGTTTCGGTCTGCGGTCAGTCGGGGGGCGCGCAGTTGGGCCGGTGGTAGAAATTGCCGCGACGGGTCCGGATGCATGGTTGGGATAGCTTGATGGCCAACGGGGAAATGCAGGTTTCAAACAATTCGCAAGCTGCGGAACGGAAGCCTCGCCGCAGGAATCGGCTGAAGATTGGCGCGGCACTCGTCGCCGCAGCGCTTCTCGCCGGTTGTCAGGGCGACGAATTCGGTTCGGGCGCAAAGCATATGCGTCCCGTGGACGCATCGATCAAACGCAAGATGTCTCAGCTCAACATGAGTACGACGTCGCCGATCATGATGCGAATCTTCAAAGAAGAATCCCAACTCGAGGTCTGGAAACAGTCGAAGACCGGCAAGTACAAACTCCTGGAAAGCTTCGAGATTTGCAAATGGTCCGGTGCATTGGGACCTAAATTCAAGGAAGGCGACCGTCAAGCTCCTGAAGGATTCTACGAAATCACGCCCGGTCTCATGAACCCGAACTCGAAGTACCACCTGTCGTTCAATCTTGGCTATCCGAACGCCTATGATCGGGCGCACGGCCGGACCGGCGCACATTTGATGGTCCACGGTGCCTGCTCCTCGCGGGGCTGCTACGCGATGACCGATGAGCAGGTGCAGGACATTTATGCTTTGGCGCGCGACAGCTTCAAGGGAGGTCAGCGTTCCTTCCAGGTGCAAGCCTTCCCGTTTCGCATGACGGCCGAAAACATGGCCCGCCATCGGGGCAACGAGCATTTCGAGTTCTGGGAGATGCTGAAAACCGGCTACGACCACTTCGAAGTGACCCAGACACCGCCCAAGATTTCCGTCTGCGAAAGCAAATATGTCTTCGACGCGACAACCCTTGTTGAAGGGGTGCCGTTCCGCGCGAGGGCACAGTGTCCCGAGTTCGAGGTCA
Organism: Roseibium sp.; assembly: GCA_965230445.1. Classification (GTDB taxonomy): domain Bacteria; phylum Pseudomonadota; class Alphaproteobacteria; order Rhizobiales; family Stappiaceae; genus Roseibium. The sequence goes on from OZ246005.1 coordinate 4,515,104, forward strand.
ATCCCCGCATCGCGCAGCTTGTCCGCGACAAACAGGAACGCGACAGCGAGAAGTTCACCCAGCTTGCAACCCGGTACGATGCGCGCGAGGAACGGATTCAGCGCCGCGACGAACGGAACGCCCGCATCGCCGCCGCCCTGTCCGGCCTGAACGGCAGGGACCAGCTTGCCGGCGCAAGCGCTGACGCAACCGGAGAGCCGGGCCTGCCCGCGACGAAACCAGAATCCACCACCAGTGAAGGTCCGGCACCTGTTCAATCCGGCAATGCTGTTCAAACCGCCTTTGCACCGGATGGCAAGGAAAGTGCCGCCGGCAGCTTCTTCAAGCGATTTATCCCATTCGGCGGTGGCGATGCAGAAACACTGACCGGCCCGATCGACACCAACGTGGTTCCTGCGCCCAAACCTTGAACCTGTTTGTGACCGGGCGGGCGATTTGAAGGTTTGCCGGGTCATCACGAGCGGCAACAAGATGCATCGGTCCCTCTGATGGCTCTTGATCGAAGGACAGCTAATCCGCTACCTCACAGCATCCAAGGCGTCGCCCAAACGGTCATGCCCCCAATACAAGTCACCCGATGGTGTAACAAAACTCGGCGCGCCGAAAACATCCAACCGGGCCGCCTCGGCCACCGCTTCCTTCAGTCCGTCTTTAACGTTTTGAGATCCGGCTTCGGACAGGACGTCCCTCGCAGGTGCACCGCAGTCCAGCAGTATGCCTGCCAGCAAGCTTTCATCCGAAATGTCCCTGCCTTCGCCGAACCCGGCAGCATAGACCGCCCTGACAAAATCCGGCAGCCAATCCGCTCGAAGGCCTGCTTGGGCAATCCGGGCGGCACGCAGGCTGTTTTGTGGGAACGGATCGGGCTGGACAAGCGGCAGGCCGAGCTTTTCGCATTGCCTTTCCATGTCTATCCACATGTTGCGGCCCTTGGCAGGGTAGAGATTGAAAGGAGATGTCGTCCAGCCCTGTGCCTTGAAGATCGGGCCAAGCAGAAACGGCCGCCATTCGACGGCAACCCCTTTGTCTGCCGCCGCTGTTTCGATGGTCATTGCGCTCAGATAGCTGTAGGTGGAGGCAAATTCGAACCAGAAGGCGAGCTTTGGGGCTGTTTCTGGCGGCATTTTCTAACTCCTTCGAATTGCTCTTTGTTGCGGACAGGTCTTGCGCGAAAACCATTGGAAACATGCGCCTTATCGGCTAAAGAGCGCCCATGAAAATGCAGTTGCAGAACAAGAGTAAGCTAACCGGGATTACCCGCAAGGTGTCTCAATGGCTATTCACCTATCCGTTTCGCTCTGTTCTGATCTACCTTTGCGCAGTTTCCGCGTTTTTCCTTGTCTTTCCTGATATCGATTTATGGGCAAGCGGGCTGTTTTACGATGAGGTCAGCGGCTTCGCAGCGCAAAACTCGGATTTCCTCCGCCAGGTTCGTCATCTTGGGCCTCACATTGTCACGCTGATAGCGATCTTTTGCCTTCTGGCCTTGGTTCTAAAGCTGGTGTTGCCGGGCCGTGCGCCGTTGCTGCCCTTGCGCAAACCGGTCTATCTGCTGACCACATTGATCCTGGGTCCTGGGATCGTCGTGAACGCCATCTTGAAGGACAACTGGGGCCGGCCAAGGCCGCGGTCGGTGGAAGAGTTCGGCGGCGATCTGGTCTTTCAGAAGGTCTGGATCATTTCCGATCAGTGCGACAGGAATTGCTCATTTACATCCGGCGAGGCTTCTGCGGCCATGTGGCTGGTGGCTGCAGTGGCTGTACTGCCGCGTAGCTGGTGGAAATATGCGCTGGCCGCCGCCCTGCCGCTGGGGCTGATCCTTTCGGTCAACCGGGTCGCGTTTGGCGGGCATTTCCTGTCCGATACGCTGCTCTCCTGGGGCTTGACGCTGCTCATCGCACTGACCGTTCACCGGGTGCTCTATTTCTCCTATCGGCGATTTCTGCATGACCGGCATCTTGACGAACGGTTCACCCGGATTGGCCGCTTTGTTCACCATGGCCTCGCAAACGCCGGAATACGTCTGCTGCGTTCAAGCCGGCGCTTCGTAAAGATGTTTCGCGAAAACTGAGACAACCGGAAGGCGGGCATAACTTCCCGGCTTCCCGTGCACCATTGTACCAACTGCAGTTGATTTTTGGGAGCCGTTCATTTCCGCGGACGGGTGCGCCTTAGGATACGGGAAAAAAAGTTCGGCGCGCGATCTTCCAGCCACACAAAGGCGTGGTTCAACCTGTGTTGAGAGCGCCGGCGATTTCGGAGGCTGCGTGCGGCAGACCGGCTGGTGGCGATGATCAAGACTGCGCCAAGTGCCAACAGAGGAACACCGGTCGGGATGGGCATCCAGACGGTCAGAAGTCCTAAAAAAATCAGGACCGCCGCAGCGCTCCACCACAACACTTTCATCGAGATTACCGCAAACCCACAAGGTCCGAAAGGTTACAGATACTGTAGCCTATAAGACGGATTTATGACCAGTTGGGCCGGGATCCCGCGCTGCGACAAAAAAAGGCCAGAGCGATGCCCTGGCCTTCCTGGTTTGCTTTGGCTTCCGAAGGGTTGATTCGGCCGGAGCCTAATCTTCTTTCGGAATTTCCTGACCGGTCTCCTGGTCGACGACCTTCATGGACAGGCGCACCTTGCCGCGCTCGTCGAAGCCCATCAGCTTGACCCAGACCTTGTCGCCTTCCTTGACGATGTCGGTGACCTTGGCGACCTTGCGTGGTGCCAGCTGGGAAATGTGGACCAGACCATCCTTGGCGCCGAAGAAGTTCACAAACGCACCGAAATCAACGCATTTGACGACCGTGCCTTCGTAGATCACGCCGACTTCCGGCTCAGCGGCGATGGAGTTGATCCAGTTAACCGCTGCCTTGATGGCCTTGCCGTCAGACGAGGCAATTTTGACGGTGCCGTCGTCTTCGATGTTGACCTTGGCACCGGTCTTTTCGACGATCTCACGGATCACCTTGCCGCCGGACCCGATGACTTCACGGATTTTGTCGACCGGGATTTTCATCATTTCGATACGCGGTGCGTGCTCACCGAGCTCGGAGCGCGCTTCGGTGATGGCGTTGCCCATTTCGCCGAGGATATGCACACGACCGTCTTTCGCCTGGGCGAGTGCGACCTTCATGATCTCTTCTGTGATGCCGTCGATCTTGATGTCCATCTGCAGCGATGTGATGCCACCTTCGGTACCGGCGACCTTGAAGTCCATGTCGCCGAGGTGGTCTTCATCGCCAAGGATGTCGGACAGAACCGCAAAGCGTTCGCCTTCCTTGATCAGACCCATGGCGATACCGGCAACCGGGCTTTTCAGCGGAACACCGGCATCCATCAGCGCCAGAGACGTGCCACAGACGGTCGCCATCGAAGAGGAACCGTTGGATTCGGTGATCTCCGACACGACACGCACGGTGTACGGAAAGTCGTGGTGCGCAGGCAGCATTGGGTTGATCGCCCGCCAGGCAAGCTTACCGTGGCCGATTTCGCGGCGTCCCGGCGAGCCCATGCGGCCGGTCTCGCCGACAGAGTAGGGCGGGAAGTTGTAGTGCAGCATGAAGTGTGCCTTCACGGTGCCTTCCAGCAGATCGATGAACTGTTCGTCTTCACCGGTGCCGAGAGTGGCGACGACCAGACCCTGTGTTTCCCCACGGGTAAACAGGGAGGAACCGTGCGCGCGCGGCAGTATGCCGACTTCCGACTGGATCTGACGGACCGTGGAAAGGTCGCGGCCGTCGATACGGGTTCCGGTGTCGAGAATGCCACCGCGGACGATTTCCGCTTCCAGCTTCTTGAACTGATCGCCAAGAACAGTACCTTCCGGCGCATCGCCTTCGGCTGCGTTGGTGACCAGCGCTTCGACGACCTTAGCTTTGGCGGCGTCGACCGCGTTTTTGCGTTCAGTCTTGGATGTGATCTTGTAAGCAGCAGCAAGGTCGCCGGCTGCGATTTCCTTGACCTTCGCGAACAGTGCCGAGTGATCCGGTTTGACGAATTCGCGCGGCTCTTTCGCACCGGCTTCCGCCAGTTTGATGATCGCATCGATGACGGTCTGGAAGCCCTTGTGACCGAACATCACCGCACCGAGCATGGTGTCTTCATCCAGCTCCTTGGCTTCCGATTCGACCATCAGAACGGCGTCTGCGGTACCGGCGACAACCAGGTCCAGCGAGGATTCCGGCATGTCGTCAACCGCCGGGTTGAGAACGTATTCGCCGTTGATCAGGCCAACACGGGCACCGCCGATCGGGCCCATGAACGGCACACCGGACAGGGTCAGCGCAGCGGAAGCGGCAACCATCGCCAAAATATCCGGCGCGTTTTCCATGTCGTGCGACAGAACGGTGATGACTACCTGCGTGTCGTTCTTGTAACCGTCGGCGAACAACGGGCGGATCGGACGGTCGATCAGGCGCGAGGTCAGCGTCTCGTGCTCGCTTGGGCGGCCTTCGCGCTTGAAGTAGCCACCCGGGATCTTGCCGGCGGCGAATGCCTTTTCCTGATAATTCACGGTCAGCGGGAAGAAGTCCTGGCCCGGCTTCGGCTCCTTGGCCGAAACGATGGTTGCAAGGACTTTGGTCTCGCCATAGGTCGCCAGAACGGCGCCGTCGGCTTGCCGGGCGATCTTGCCGGTTTCCAGAACCAGCGGACGTCCGCCCCAATCGACTTCCACGCGATGGGTATTAAACATTATCTTTCCCTAACATGCTTAGTCCGGCGGGCGGGGGTCCTTTGCCTCCCAACCCAGATGCACAGACACATTTCCGGTCGGTCCCGGATGGACCGGTTACCGGCGGACAAGCCATGGGCAAGACAACAAGCCGCTTTCCAAAACCGGCGCTGGATTGAAACCCGCGCCGATCCACAAAGGAGCTGGCAATCCTGCCCCATGACCGTCTTGACGTTTCCTATAGAGCGTTCGCGCTGAATTGGAAACAAAAGATGATCAAACGCGGCGGGCGGGACGTCAGTGGCCACATCTGCCCACCACCGTCTTCCCGGCCAAACGAAGTGCGAGCCGGGATCGGGAAGCCATTGGAGCAAAGGCCGCCCCGAAGGCTCTCCGGTTCCGGATCTGCGCAGGCGCTTCGTGCGGGAAGGCGCAAAAAGGGTGCGGATCTGAGAAAATGCTCTGAGGACAAGACCAAACTGAATTGGAACCCTTGTTCAACACAGCAAAGGCCGCCCGCCGCGTTTGATTTTTGCTTGAAGACCGGCTTAGCGGCGGATGCCGAGGCGGGTGATCAGCGTCTTGTAGCGCTCTTCGTTCTTGCCTTTGACATAGTCAAGCAGCGAACGGCGCTGTGCGACCATCTTCAATAGGCCACGGCGGGAATGGTTGTCCTTGCCGTGAGACTTGAAGTGTTCGGTGAGGTTGTTGATCCGCTCAGTCAGGATAGCGACTTGTACTTCCGGAGACCCGGTGTCGCCTTCCTTGATGGCGTATTCCTTCAGGAGCTCAGATTTGCGCTCTGCAGTAATCGACATCGCTCTTTCCTTTTTTTCAAGAGACTGCGGCCCGTTACCGGGCTCATTCAAGGGGCCGAACGTTTTGCAGGGCTCGAACCCGCCTCCCCCGCCTCCACAAGCCGAGATGTCGGTCAGCAAGGGATTTTGAGGGAAGTCACCGGACGTCACTGCCCGATAGCGCGCTGTTATGACGGAAAACCGCCGAAAAGGAAAGGGGAAATGCCAGCCCCACGATTTGCAGCCGCGAGCGGTCCGGAGTGTTCAACAGGCGCTAGATCCAGCCGCCTGCCCGGTAGTATCGTTCGATTGTTGTATTCGTTCGTTGCGAAATCATCGACTTCGGATCAATTGTGTCGGATGCAATCGGGAATTTGGTTCCGTATTGAGACGCAAATGCGGCCGGAATCCTGGACGTTTCGAGGTTCTTCATCAAGGAGCCGAGAGCCCTGGCGACCCTCGGTATGTCCCAATAGTACCGTATGCGGTCGCTGTAGCTGAACACCTTGAGGAATGCGATCTCTTCCTGGGTACCGCGGTAGTACTTCTCCCATTCGGAGGGGTCTTCCGCCATCATTGTCCGGATTGTTTCCATCACACTGGCTTTGTCCGGGTTGCCGGTCAGTTGCTCGATCTGATCCAGAGCCAAAACACCTTCCCGGAAGCGGAAGGTGATCTCCGGACCGACCTTCAGAATGACGGAATGATCTGCGACCAGAGAGCTTAGGTTTTCTGTGGTCTGGTAGTCCGTTGAATGCGCCTCGAACGCTAGCCCCTCGAATGCGCTGATCGCGGCCGTCAGGTCGGCCGCCTTTCCGCGGTCATAATGAAATATGCCGTCATGGGAAAAATCCACCCCCGGCTGGACAACAACGGCAATGACGCGGTCCATCGCGCCTGACACGCCCAGAGCCTCAAATGCTTCCTGATGGGTGGAGATGGTTTCGTTCAGCCGAGACGGAGATGTGACAGAAATGCCGGACATGTCATCGGCTTCGCCGCCCGGTACCGGGACTTCGGTGCCGATCACATAGCTGAGCGACTGCTTGTCCGGTGCATGTTTTTCCGCCACGACACACAATTCGGCGGATCGTTTGGCGACCAATTCGAAGGAGGGAGTGTCCTCACCGCCGCAAGCCATGCTGGCGTCGAGATGGATCTTGGTGAATCCGGCCTCGACAAAGTCTTTCACCAGGAGCTTGGCATTCTCCATGGCAACATCTGCGGGAAGGTGCTTCCAGGGGTTCGGTCCAAGGTGGTCGCCGCCAAGGATCAAACGCTTCTGCGGGAGCCCTGCGGCTTGCGCTTTCGACTGGATGTTTGCTGCATAGTCCAGCGGTTTCATCCCGGTATATCCGCCAAACTGATTGACCTGATTGCACGTCGCCTCAATCAGAACCGGAAGGCTGTTGGCTGCGGCAAACTCAATGATATCGTCTAGGACATAGTCGTTGGCGGTGCAAAAGCTCGGCAGCGCCTTGGGCGTACCTGCGCGGTTCAGGTCAACGACATCTCTCAAGTTCATGCCGGGCCGCCTTCACGCTCAAGATGGGCTTCGATTTCGCTCAGAGTCGGATTCCACTCCATCGGCCCCCGCCGCGTCACATGCAGCGCACCGGCGATGTTCGCAGCAGCTAGCGCTTCGATGAAGGGGGAGTCCTGATCCAGGAGGCCGAGCAGAGTGCCGCAAAAACAGTCACCCGCGCCGGTCGGATCGACTTCTTCAACGTTGACCGGGCGGGCCCGGATCAACTCACCACCATTCGACCCGACAGCACCCTTGCCGCCACGTTTGACGACCACAGCCGACTTTCCGGCTTCCAGCATGGTCTTGATAAAGGTCTCGGGTGTCTCTGATGGACAGAGCGCTTCCAGATCCGCTTCACTCGGAATGAGAATGTCACAGACATCGGTGATTTTCTCGATACAGGCTTTCACCGAAGCGTCCTTCATCAGTTCGGGGCGGACATTCGGATCGAAGCTGATCCTGCCCCCGGTTTCGAACTGCTCGACAAGCCTCATGATGTTTTTGCGGATCGCTGGATTGCCCAGAGACGAGCCTGAAACGTGCAGGGTCGCATTTTCAGACTCCTGAGACCCTGCGGTGAACTGATCTGCAGCCGTTCCATCCAGATGGAATACGAATGTGCGCGAACCATCCTGATAGTAGGATACGAATGCCGTTCCTGTGGTCCCGTTGGCGCTTCTTTTAATCGAATTTGTATCGACGCCATCCTGCTTCAGGCGCTCGATGAGCAGATCTCCGAATGGGTCGAACCCCACACTGCCGATGATCGCGGCCTTTGCGCCGACCCTCGCGGCCTGATCAATGAATATTGCAGGTGCTCCGCTTGGGTAAGGTCCTGAAAATGTTGATATCGCAGAGAGCCCACAGCCTGTGGTGTGAGATACGAACTCAACCAGCAATTCACCGGCAGTTACAATCATATACCCCCCGGAAAAAGCGAAACCCGGAGAAGTGTTACGCAAAACTTATACACGCGTCAAATTTTAATCGTTGAACGCCTGCGCAAATTGTAACGCGGGAAGACCCAAAATGTTACAGAATGCGAAAAACCAAATTAAGGACCCCATCAAATGAACTCCGCAGCCACCAAAAAGAAGAAGCGCATAAACACAATGGATCAATTGTCCGCGGAAATTGGTGTGTCACGGGCGACCCTGTCCAAATACTTCCGCGATGCTTCCCTGGTGCGCAAATCCACTGCTGAGAAAATCGAGTCAATGCTCGCCATGGTCGACTATGTGCCAAATTTTCTGGCGCGGAATATGAACCGGAAACAGACCGGCTTGTTCGGTGCGGTTTTGCCGCATCTGAATGACTTGTTCTACACGACGCTACTACGGCAGATCGAACGCCGGGCGGAACAACTTGAGTTCTCCGTCATCATTCAGAATTCCCACGGTGAACCGGCGAAGGAAATCCAGGCGATCGAGAACCTAAGGTCGATGAATGCCGAAGGCGTGATTGTCGCACCTATTGGCGCGCAGGAGAACACAGATGCGTTCTTGCGGCTCTCGGAAGACGTACCGCTGGTGTTTGTCGACGCACGCTGCCCCGGACTTGAAACGCAGTTCTCATTTGTCGGGACAGACAACCAGCAGAGCATGACGCTGATCATCGACTATCTGCGGCGTTCAGGAACAGCGCCCAGGTTTCTTGGTATGCCTTCGGTAAACAGCAACTCCCGGGAACGCGAAGCAGCCTATCGAAAACGAATGGAAGATCTGGGTCTTCGGCCACGGGTCATCAATGCAGCGGACGTTGGATCCATGTGGGATTTCGAGGCAAGGGGCTACGAGGCGGTTCGAAAACTCATCGAGACCGGCCTGGAAGATGACGCCACCCTCTTGTGTGCGAATGACCGGCTGGCAATCGGCGCATTGCGGGCGGCAAACGAGGCCGGCCTCATCAAACCGTCAGACATAGCAAAACGCGTCAGAATAGCCGGTCACGACGATCACGCACTAAGCCGGTATGTCTGGCCGCCACTGACGACAGTTTCGCAGGATGTTGCCAGGATCGGTCATGCGGCAGTGGACCTGGTTGCAAAACAGGCGCGATCCAACGCCGAGAAAGACAAGAAGCCGGTCGAAACACTGTTTCCCGCCCAACTCTGCATCAGAGAGTCGGCATAGTCACAAGATCCGATTTGTATTGAGATTGAATCAAGAAGGCGCTTGCTGGAGCGCCTCAGACTAAAGACAAACCCCGCCGTGTGGCGGGGTCCGGTGTTCTTGAAACGTGCGGCGGCCTTATTTGATCGGCGCCAGCACCATGACCATCTGCCGGCCTTCCAGTTTTGGCGAGGATTCGACCTTGGCAATTTCTGTGGTCTCTTCACGAACCTTGTTCAGGAGCTTCATGCCGAGATCCTGGTGGGCCATTTCGCGGCCGCGGAACCGGAGTGTGACTTTGACCTTGTCGCCATCATTGAAGAAACGGAGCATGTTCTTCATCTTCACGTCGTAGTCATGCGTGTCGATGTTAGGACGCATCTTGATTTCTTTGATCTCGACGGTCTTCTGTTTCTTGCGGGCTTCTGCCGCCTTTTTCTGTGACTGGTATTTATACCGGCCATAGTCCAGGATTTTACAAACCGGCGGATTGGCGTTCGGTTGTATTTCGACGAGATCCATGCCGGCTTCCATGGCAATATCCATGGCTTCTTCGGTCATGATGACGCCCCGGTTGGAGCCTTCGTGGTCAATCAACTGGACTTCGCGGACGCGAATTTCGTGGTTGGTGCGCGGGCCTTCCTTGGTAGGCGGCGGGGCGCGGAATGGACGGCGAATGGTTGCAATCTCCTCTGTGGTTGCACTTAAGGGGTTAGCGATGTGGTGTATATCTTACGCAAAAACCCTCGGACCGCATGAACCAAGGGCAAGGGCACCACACCGGTACCTTTCTAAGGCTCGTGCGAAATGGCCAAAAAGTCAACCGAAAACAGCTTGCTCCGGCCAATTGCCGCAGCTGACAAGACGGGTTCAACATCTACAAGAAGTACTCTAGGCTCCGAAAACAATTCCTTGTTCTGATGATGTCGAGGCTTCCATGGCGGGCGGCGAATTCATCCTGCAGATGATCCGGGTGGTTGCCGGATTTATTGCCGCGATTGGTGCGGCCGGTCTGTTTTTGTCCTGGGGGCTTTTTCAAGACCACCAGCCCGGACATGTTCTGGAGGCTGCCGCCCTTGTCTGGGTCGGAATGGCAACGATCAGTCTGATCGGTGCCGCAGCGTTCATTCCGGCGATGATCGCGATTGCCATTGCCGAAATGACCGGGCTGCGAAGCGCGGTCTTCCATATAGGTGCCGGTGGTGCGATTGCTTTCGGTCTCTGGACGCTGGAAGGAACTGCCGGAGACGGCCTGCGGACCGGCAGCGAGATCGCGGCGGCGTGCGGCTTTCTGGGCGGGTTCCTATACTGGTTGCTCGCCGGACGATACGCAGGCCGCTGGCGGCGGCGGGCTGATCCTCCTGCCAACTTGTAAGAAGTTCAGATCTCGTCGTCTTTCAATGCGCTACGCGCCGCTTCGATATGTTCGTCGCGGATATGGGCACGGATGATTGCCAATGCGGCCAACAATACCGTGGCATCATCGCCGAACCCGACACCGATGATGAAATCCGGGATCGTATCGAGCGGAAAAACGAAATACGCAAGCGCCGCCAAGGCCGTCGCCCGCACCTTGACCGGGGTCGCCGGATCCATGGCACAGTAGTATCCGGCGATCACGTCTTCCATGAACGGGATCTGCCTTGCGGCTTTCTTCGCGGTTGAAAGCAGCTTCTCGCGTATGGATTTCTTCTGGTCTTCCTCGGGTCCGAGGATTTCCGGGTCGAAGCCCATATCTTCAAACGGTGATGCCATGGCGCGCCTTTCCTCGCCATAAAGATAGGAAAGTTCGCGCCGTGCTTCAACTTTGCTGCGGGATCTGGCCTCAGTTCCGTCCACGGGTCTCCAAAAGGCGGCGGGCGATGACCTGGGCCTGGATCTCGGCGGCGCCTTCGAAGATGTTGAGGATCCGCGCATCGCACAACACGCGCGAGACCGGGTATTCCAGCGCGAAACCATTTCCGCCATGGATCTGCAATGCGTTGTCCGCAGCGGCCCACGCAACGCGGGCACCGAGGAGTTTCGCCATGCCCGCTTCAAGGTCGCAGCGCTTGCCGGAGTCTTTTTGCCAGGATGAGAAATAAGTGAGCTGACGGGCGATCATCACTTCCGCTGCCATGAGAGCCAATTTGTCGGACACGCGCGGGAAGCTGACAAGCGCCTTGCCGAACTGGATGCGCTCTTCCGCGTATTTCAATCCGAGATCCAGCGCGCATTGGGCGACCCCCAGGGCACGGGCCGCCGTTTGAATGCGGGCGCCTTCAAACGTCTGCATCAGCTGTTTGAAGCCTTCGCCCTCGACTTCGCCGAGAAGATTTCCGTCTTTGACCTCGAACCCGTCAAAGGCGATCTCGTATTCCTTCATGCCGCGATAGCCAAGCACCTCGATCTCGCCGCCGCTCATGCCATCTGCCGGGAACGGATCCTCATCCGTACCGCGTGGCTTTTCGGCAATGAACATAGACAGACCCCTGTAGCCGGGCTCGTCCGGATTGGTGCGCGCCAGCAGCGTCATGATATCGGCACGCACAGGATGGGTGATCCAGGTTTTGTTGCCGGAGATCTTCCATGTGTCACCGTCCTTGACCGCACGGGTGCGCAAGGAAGCGAGGTCGGAGCCGGTGTTCGGCTCGGTGAACACCGCCGTCGGCAGGATTTCGCCGGATGCGATTTTCGGCAGCCAGTGCTGCTTTTGTTCCTCGGTACCGCCGCACAGGATCAGTTCAGCAGCGATTTCCGAGCGGGTGCCGAGGGACCCGACGCCGATATAGGCGCGCGACAGTTCTTCGGAGACGACGCACATCGCTTCCTTGCCGAGGCCCATGCCGCCATAGGCTTCCGGGATGGTCAGCCCGAAGACGCCGAGTTCGGACATCTGGCCGATGACCTCGAGTGGAATGTATTCGTTGTTCAAATGCCATTCATGTGCGTGCGGCGTGACGTTGTCCTCGGCAAACCGGCGCATCTCATTGCGGATCTGCTCCATGGTCTCGTCGAGACCGGCATTGCCGTAGGTAGGTTGTCCGGCCTGATGGCGGATCAATTCGGCAAGGCCGGCACGGATGTCCATGGTGTTGCCGGTTTCGATCATTGCGTCGATCGCTTCGGTCCGGAAGCCCTCAGCTTCCTTTCGGGAAATGCCGACATCGGAAAGGCGGACGAACTCGCCCTGGTTCATCGGAATTCCGCCGAAAATATGCTCGAGATACTCAGCATATCCGAGACGGACCGTCTTTTCCTCCAAAGCACCGAATTTGCCTTCTGCTTCGAGCCGGTCCGCATAGGCGGTTAGCTGACGGAGCGCCTCCACATAGGTTGCCAGCCAGGCAAGCCCGTGCGCGGCCCGCTGTTCTTTCTCAAGCAATTTGCCGGAAATATGATCGCCGTCTGTTACGCGCGCGCGGACACGCTCGGCGGCGAGGTCCAGCAGCCGGTCCAGCGAGGTCAGCGCGGCGCGCGACAGGTCGGCAAGGCTGGACGGCATATCGTCCGCGGACGGGGCGGCGGTTTGCATGGGCTCTTCTCCGTTTCCTAATATTTCGCACAGAGGCGTTTTGTTGAAGCTATGTTGCGTTGCACATGGCCATTTGTCGAGATTGAATTTCTCGTCCTTTAGATGGACGCAGAATCGAACAAGATGACTTGGAAATTGCTCCGGTTTCGCTCTTGACGTGAGGCTATTGAAGCGCCCACATCACCGGTATGTATAGTCACGCAGGCCTTCGTCGAACATTCAACGTGCTGCGCGACGCCATCGGCCACTTCGTCGCGGATGACGGGTTTGCCATGGCGAGCCATGTGGCGCTTTCAGGCCTGTTGGCGGTGTTTCCGCTTTTGATCTTCATAGCATCGCTTACAGCGTTTTTCGGTTTGGACGGCGCGGCCGACCGGGTCTCCGATCTAGTATTCGATGCCTGGCCGGCGCAGGTGGCGGCACCGGTGGCCGATGAGGTCCATAAAGTCCTGACGGTGCGGCGCGGTGATCTTCTGACGTTTGGCGCGCTGGCGGCCCTCTGGTTTGCCTCAAACGGGCTGGAAGCCCTTCGCACCGCCCTCAACCGGGCCTACAGGCAAAAGGAAGTCCGCTCAGTGGTGTGGCTCAGGCTGCAATCGATCGGGCTGATCTTTCTCGGCGCAGCGATCATGATCGTCTACGCCTTTCTTGTCGTTCTGGCACCCCTTGCGCTTTCAACGCTGAGATCGTTCTTTCCTGGCGTGGAACCTTTTCTGTTCTCGATAAACGTTGCCCGGTTCTTCCTTGCCGGTTCGTTACTGGTGATCGGGTTGTTTATCGCGCATTGGCTGCTGCCGGCAGGCCGGAGGCGGTTTTCCGATCTCTGGCCTGGCGTCATGGCAACGCTGGTGATGTGGATCGTTTCGGGAAGCGTGTTCGGCGCCTATCTCGCCAGCTTCGCGAACTATGTGTCGACTTATGGCAGCCTTGCAGGGATCATGACCGCGATCGTCTTTCTCTATATCTGCGCGCTTGTCTTCATCCTTGGCGGTGAATTGAATGCCGCCATCATACGAGCACGAAATGACGAGCACACATGACTGCAGACAATTTTACTTTGCAGAAGGGGCTAGCTGGATCGCCATGATGGCGGCAATCACCAACAGCGTCCCGCAGATCTGGAGTACTGAGAGCGTTTCACCGAACAGGAAATAGCTCTCAATCGCGGTTGCTGCCGGGACCAGGTAGAAAAGGCTGGCGACCCGGGACACTTCGCCCTTTCGGATCAGGAACATCAGCAGCAGGATCGCGCCGATGGACAGGACGAACACCAGCCACAAAAGCGCAAAGACAAATTCGCCGGACCAGGTTACCTGCCAGCTCTCAAGCGCTGTCAACGGCAGGGTGACCAGCAGCGCACCAGCATATTGCCAGGTGGTGGCCGGCAAAAGATCCGTCTTCGGCACGAAGCGTTTCTGGTAGACGGTGCCGATGCTGATCGCCGCCACCGAGCAGAGTACCGCCAGTATCGTCGCGGTGCCAATTCCGGATCCCGCAATCGAGAGTCTGGGGCCGAGCACCATGCCTAACCCGATCGCTCCGATCAGGATGCCGATCCAGTGCCGCAAACCGACCCGCTCGCCGATGAGCAGGATCGCGGCAAACGCCGTGACCGCCGGTTGCAATCCGATCATCACCGCGGATACGCCGGCTGGCATGCCGCGATCAATCGCCCAGAACACGCCGCCGAGATAAATTCCGTGAACCAGCATACCGGTGATGAGGCAATGAAAGATCAACTGTGGATCGCGGGGCCAATCCCGTTTCATCACCATGCACAGCAGAGCCAACAGCGGGATCACCAATGCGAAGCGAATGGTCAGGAACACCATTGGCTCGGCATAGGGTGCGCCGAGCTTTGAGCCGATGAAACCTGTCGACCACAGCAAAACGAATATTGCCGGGGTGCAAACGACAATAAGTCTGGCGTTCATGAAAGGGGCGCTTCCGACGAGAAAAGATACCCTGGAGTACAATCAACAAGGTAACCGGTAAAGCCCTCGCCGGTCACGAAGCCGTCCAGCACGAACCGGCGCGGCCTTGTGTCAATCTGGCCTGAGGCGAAGAACGGTGCTAGAGCATCTGGATCAACAAGAAGAGGCGGATCATGATGCAGGAAGAAATCGTCATTGTCGGAGCAGGTCAGGCCGGTTCCCAAACCGCGCAGTCGTTGCGCGAAGGCGGTTTTGAAGGGCCCATCCGGCTTATCGGCGACGAAGCGCAACCGCCCTATCAGCGCCCGCCGCTGTCCAAAAAGTTTCTTGCAGGCGAAACGGGTCAGGATTCTTTGTGGATCAGGCCGCCGGCGTTCTTCGAGACCAACAAGATCGATCTGATTCCCAGCACCTCTGTTGTGCTGATCGAGCCTGAGAACCAGCGGCTGACACTTCAGAACGGCGATACGCTTGGCTACAGCAAACTTGTCCTTGCGACCGGCACCCATGCGCGGCGCTTGTCGCTGGAGGGCGGCGATCTTGACAATGTTGTGACGCTGCGGACGATCGCAGACGTTGACTTCATCCGCGGAAAGCTTGAGGCCGCGCAGCGATTGGCCATTATTGGCGCGGGCTACATCGGGCTGGAAGTGGCCGCGGTGGCCGCTGGCATGAACAAAAGGGTCAGCGTCATCGAGGCGCTGGACCGGCCAATGAAACGCGTGGTCAGCGAAACGGTTTCCAGCTTTTATGCCGATCTTCATCGTGGCCATGGCGTGGATATCAAGCTGGGCACCGGCGTTGCGGCAATCGAAGGTGAAACCACTGCCACTGGTGTCCGCCTTGCGGATGGCGAGGTTGTTCCCGCCGATCTGGTATTGGTCGCGGTTGGAGCCGAGCCGAATGACCAGTTGGCCGCCGCCGCCGGCCTTGAGGTCGACAACGGAATTCTGGTCGACGGCGCCGCGCAGACCAGCCATCCTGATATCCTCGCGGTAGGCGATTGCACGCGGTTTTTCTCCAACAGGTACGGAACCTCCATCCGTCTGGAGAGCGTACAAAATGCCATCGATCAGGCGAAGGCCGCCGCCAAGACGATCCTTGGCGAAGAGGTCGACTATGATCCGCTGCCCTGGTTCTGGTCCGACCAGTATGATGTGAAACTGCAGATCGCGGGCCTGTCTACCGGCTATGACGATACCGTTGTCGTCGGTTCGCCGGCGGACAAGAAATTCTACGTCGCCTATCTGAAGGGCGGACAGCTAATAGCTGTGGATAGTATCAACTTCCCGCGCTCGCATATGATGGCGCGGCGTGTCATCGGAGAGACCTGGCGCGAGGGGCTTTTACCGGATGCTTGATACCGAATTCGATAAAAAGCTGATTTTGCATCTCCGGTCATGAGGGCTGATGCAAAAATTTTTATTGGTGACTTTGCCTTCGGGCGAGCAGTGCACTTGCCCTCTGAATAGTATTCGTGGTCTGTGGCTGGGTTTCATTGCGGATCATCGTCACAAGCAAGGCTGATAAATTCAACGGACAGTGAGATCGGTCGAACGCCGGTATCTGGTGGGCGGTGCAATGCAAACTGCGGGCTCTTGGGTGGTCGGACGCGTGTCGGCCTGCACCATCACAAACACCAGCCTTCAAGTTTTCAGTACTTACCGTTCAATGCTTCGGATACTGGCAAGAGGAGGAGCTGCCGGTTCCCCTATGTCCGGCGTAAAGGTTGTTCAGATGCCGTAGCTCAGGCGTAAGAAAGATAGGATATTACTGCCCATTCGGCGCATTGGCTGCGTAAAATAGTAATAAAAATTATTGTTACAGAGTAAATATCAAAAACAATAAGTTTACGCATGGTAAAGCTCTAATTTCAAGTCGTTTTTGGGTAAATATTTCATTAATAAGCAATCGCAGATTGATAAAAAATACTTATTGACGATGCGCTTAGTGGCTTTCTAGAAAAGCATACAGTGTGTGAAGTCTCAAAGGTTAGCCATGAGAAGGTCAGTATTGTTTGTCACCACGATCCTCGCTGGATCAGGGTTGTTCCATGGTGGGGAGGCGTCTTCCCAGACATTCACCGTCGATTCTTCAAACTCCACAGTGAATGCAACACCGCTTGGATTCGCTTCGAGTACACATGGTTGGCAGAATGCCGGGACTGCGGGGAGCCACACTTACAACTTTGTTGCAGTTGATTTCTCGGTGGATGTCACAGGCTCGTATACCTTCGGACAGTATTCGGCGCCGGTTGACACGATTATGGCAGTCTACCTGAACGGATCGTTTAATCCCGGGGCTCTTGTCAATCCGAACAGCTACAATGATGACAGCAATAACCCGAGCAGAGTCTGTGGGCATGCTAACTACTGCCCTGAGGTTACTGAAACAATTACCATAGGTCAGTCCAACACGCTTGTTATCTCGACCTACCGGTCGGGCGCCATTCTCGGGCTTCCGATGCAGTTCTTTGCTACGGGGCCGGGCAATTTCAGTTTCTCGGTCAACTCATCCTCGGTAAGTGAATTCTTTGAACCCGTTTCGCAGACCAACCATACGCAAGAAATGGCGGTTGTTATGGACCGCTTGTTCGGCGGAGTTAGCGGGACCGCATCGACGGATCTCCAGTCGGCTTTCACCAGCCTGTCGAGCCTAGGGGACACTTCACGTGGCGAGGCTCTCGGCCGGGTCTTGCCGAACGCCGGTGCTGCTTTCGCGCAGACAACATCGCGGTCTCTTCAGCGCAATAGCCAGCGGATCGGCAATCGATTGATCGCGGTTCGGTCTACGGCTCCGGCATTCGCTCCGCTCTCGGCCTATGCCGGCGGTGAGTCAGCTGTGGCTCAAAGGGTGGGCGAAAGTTTTGATGCGCTGACCAGCGACGGCGGCGAAAAGTATGTTGCGGTCGCCACCTACGGTGACGGTTCTGGCCATAGCGTCCGCCCGAACAGCGTGTGGGGCCAGTTCTACGGGTTCCGAACGAGCCAGGATGCGGATCAGAACTTCGCCGGCTACAACAGTTTCGGGCATAGCTATCTCGCCGGTTTCGATATTGAACCCATGGACACGGCGATAGCCGGGATTGCCGCAGGCTACACAAAAACATATGTCGACATGGCAGACGCCAGAGACGGCGATACCTCAAATGTCGACAGCTTTCAGGTTTCCCTCTACGGCTCATATGAATTCGCACCGGATTGGGTCATTGATGCGATCGCTTCATATGTCCGGCACCAGTACGAGTCCCGGCGACGTACGACGCTGGACACGGCGTCTGCGGAATTCGGAGGCAATCAGTTCGGATTTGCGTTCGACATAAGCAAGAAGTTCCAGACATGGAACGATGTCGTCATTCGCCCGAAAGCGGGACTGGCATGGTCAGGCCTCTATCAGGAAGGCTATACAGAAACGGGCAGTTCGCTGGCGCAGCGCATCGAAGCAAATCAAACCACCACCGTGGCATCCAACGTTTCATTGGCGGTCAGCAAGCAGTTTGACGTTTCTGAACGATTCTCGGCGACACCCAGGATACAAGCCGGCTGGACACATAACTTTCTGACAGATGGCGCGAACGTGACAGCGCGCTTTGTTGGCGGTGGCGACAGTTTCACGTCCGGCGGCCAAGCGCTGACCGCGGACGCATTCAGGGTAGATGCCGGAGTGGAAGTGGTGCGCGATAGCCGGCTTCATGTCGACCTCGCGGCGAATGGCGAGTTTGCAGACGGCTTTCAGGAATACGGCGGTCAGATGCGGCTTTCCTGGAAGTTCTAAAGCGCTCTCGATCAATCGGAATCGCCTGACGCTACCTGGTCGACCGTGATTTACGCGCCGACGGGCTCCGCCTGAGGTTTCAGCGCGGTCAATACGGTTAACCAAATTTCTATGTAAAGAAGCCTTATCCAGTTGAGGATGAGGCGGAAGTTGTATCCGACAGCCGCCAGGATCGGGTTTGCTGCATCGCCGGTTCGGTTGGCAAGGTAATTGCGGCCCATCCTGTGTTCGTTTTTCATATGGCCTATGACCGGCTCAACGGCTGAGCGTCGTCGCATCTGAGCCTTGATAGCCGGTGTGACACGGCGTTTCTGTCCGGCGGTGAAGACGTGGAACTTATGAGTGTCAGGCGCGTTGTGGCCGCGATAGCCGGCATCTGCCAGAATGCGTTTCAAGGTTCCACCGGTTAGCGCTTCGATTTGCGGAATGACGCTCGCCAGCGTGTGCCCATCATAGGGATTGCCCGGCAAGGCCTTTGCGTGGATGACAAACTGTCCGCCTTTGGAGCGTTTCACCGTGGTGGCAACAGAGGCCTTGACGCCGAACTCATACGGCTTGTGCGCCTTGCCCTTTCCAATGCATTCTACTTCCGGCGCATGGAGTGAATAGATCTTCGGCAGCGGATCGCGCCGCCTCTGGGAGCTTACCCGCTCGGCCAGCCACAAAGGTCGAAGGAAGGCTGCTTCCAGGTCCGGATTGCCTTTGGTCTTGCGGCGAATGTCGGCAACTGTCCGGCGCAAGAATGTCTTGAGTTTTCGTAAGGCTTTGCCCGCCCTCTTGAACTGTTTGGCATGGGCATAGCGCTGATGGGCAATCAAGGCGGCTTTGCCAACGCGCTTATAACTCTGGCGCAGGTCGATGCCTTCTTCCTTCGCTTGTTTGACCAGTCGCTCTCGTGCCCGGTGGATCAGCTTGGCGTCGGTTGGAAAGGCGATGTTCTTTTCCTGAACGGTCGTATCGACCACAGCCTGGGTGAAGTCCTGGGGCTTGGCTGCGCCCAGCTTGACAGACACGGCCAGGCTTTCCTCAAGCAGCGTCTGCAGCTTGTCCTCGCCCATGCGCTGACGCCAGCGCGTCATTGAGGAGCGATCGAAGGGCAGCTCATGGCGGAAGAACTCTTCGCCGCAGAAGTATTGATAATACGGGTTCTCAACCCAGCGGGCGCACAGTTCCTCATCAGACAGATTGTCGGTGTATTTGAGGATCGCAAGGCCCGCCATCACCCTTGTTGGCAGCGCAGGATGGCCGGGCTTGTCGGAATAGGCCGGGCCGCATTTTGCTGCCAGAAGATCCCAGTCAATCACCCGCGCAAGAACGGCTTTGGGATGCCCCATATCGAGGATCTGATCCAGCCTTGCCTTGAACAGATCCCGCTGTCCCGTCTCAACAGGTTCGGTTGGTTTCATAGCCGATTCACCTCTCCCGAATGCGCTCAAACAAGAGTGAATCACGCACAAAAGCTGATGTAAAGTTGCAAGGAAACAACCGCTTTCATGACAAAAACCTGCGAAAACAAATACTGGAAAGCGGGCAAGATCTGAATGTTCTCAGATGCTTGCGAATTCTTCACGGGGGACTACCTGAAATAGAAGATCTCAATGCGTCAATTGATGCTTCGCGTTTCAAGTTGGAATCGAAGCGCCGTAGCCACGTTTGTCTGGCGGAAACTCTTGAAGCAGCCCGTGTCATCCAATCATGCATCGGCAAAATGATCGGAAGAGCCCTCAAGCGCCCGCACAATTCTGCAGGATCAGCCGGGTGACATCCTGCGGGATTTCCAGATGCGGCATGTGGCCGACGCGCTCGAATATGTGTGTCGCAACTGTGCCCGGCAATTTGTGCGACTGACGTGTTGGCAAGACGCGGTCCTGGGTGCCCCAGATGACCTTTACCGGCATGGGAAGCGCCGCAATGTCTTCACGCGGCAGGGTTTTCTGGACCCTGCCGTCAATGATCTCGTCGGCAATAGCTGTCAGCGTGGCGGCGGCACCGGGCCGGGCCCGGCTTTCGGCGGCCATCCTGGCTAGAAACTTCGGCAGTTTGAATTCCCAGCCGAAATATTGCTCCAGAAGCATCTCCATCACGTCCGGATCGGTTGCCGCCGCATAGCGGCGCAGCAGCTTGTGATTGATTTCCGGTCCGAAGCCGCCGGGTGCCAGAAGCGTCAGGCTCTTGATCCTCTGAGGATCACGCAAGGCTACAAGCGCGGCGGTTGCGCCACCCATGGAGTGCCCAACCAGGTGGACCGCGTCCAACTCCAATTCCTCCAGGGATTGCCCCACGGCCTTTGCAGCAACGCCGGCATGGCCAACGACCGGCCAATCCAGCGCCTCTCCGTGGCCGGGAAGATCGAAAGCAATCGAGTGCCGCTCTTTTGCCAGCCCTGTCTGGATGTTCATCCAGGTCTGTTTGTCGGCGCCGAAGCCGTGGAGAAGCACCACCGGCAGGCTGCCTGCTGGATCTTCGGACTCTTGTTTACGATAGGGGAGGTGACGAGGCGGGGTAGGCCGCAGGTCGGTCATGTATTACTGCTCGTTGATCGGCGCCGGTGCGCGGGCGCAAGTTTACGGAAGGGTGTAGAGCGGCTGCCTTGACGCGAAGCCGTCGAGTTCGAAATTCCCGGCGAGAATATTGCGGTCCGGTACGAGGGCGGCAACGTCTTCGGTCATCAAGACATCTGTGCCAATGCTTTTTGTCAGGGCCTCCACGCGTGCGGCGGCATGGACGGTCTGTCCGATAACCGAAAAAGTCAGACGGTTGGCGACCCCGATATTGCCGAACATGACTTCGCCAACGGAAAGGGCAATGCCCGCCTTCATCCTTCGTCCGCTTGCGAGCCCGGAATCTACCGCTGTAAGACGCTTTCGGGTTTCCTCCACGGCTGCGACTGACTGCTCGACCGAGCCCTTCAGATCGTTCGAGGCAATCGGAAACACGCCGAGAACCGCGTCGCCGATAAAATCCAGAACTTCGCCGCCATTGTCGAGTACCGCACCGGCTGTCGCCGCGAAATACTCGTTGAGCCACTTCAAATAGCTGTCCGGCCCGAGGTGTTCGGCAATCGCGGTCGAATCACGCATGTCACTGTAATAGATGACCGCTTGTATGGTTTCGCCGTCGCCGTGGCGAATTTGCCCGGACAGCACTTTCGATCCGGCAAAACGGCCGAGATATGTCTCTGCAATGTTGCGTGAGATCTGGCCCTCGACGGTCGCACGCGCCACGATGGCTAGACGCTTCTGGATGTACTCCAGGGCTTTGACAGCGTCGTCCGAGAAGCCGGCATCCTCTTTGGTGCTCCAACTGACAACGATGCCGCTTTTTCCGAGATCATTGCGGATTGCCGGCAAACCGAACTCGGTTGCCAGAATCAGGTAGTCGGTGAAGCCACGCTCCGACAATTCGGTCAGCATGGGGAAGTCCAGGACCGCATTGCCACCCGTTATCCGGCGGCGGAGCTTGTTCTCGTCATTGACCAGCACATAGCGGATCGGGCTTTGCAGCCAGTCTTCGGTTTCTTCATCTGCATGCTCGTACTGATCATGCTGAAGGTCGGCGCCACGCTCCCATCGGACGACTTCGGCTTCAATCAGCGGGTGCAGTGTTGCCCATGACAGGACCGCCCGGTCTATCGGCACATCGCACTCGCGAAGGCGTCCGCAGAGCGCTTCGAACATCTGCACCATTTGGCAATCGCCAAGCGCCTGATCGATCAGCCAGCCCTCGACCTCATCAATGTCTGCCATGCTCACCATGGGCGCACGTTAGACTGGAAGCTCCGGTCAGGCCATATCCAAAATCTGAAAAATCCGGCGCTGTTGACGCTACGGCGCGGCGCGTTCTTCCGCCACGCTACCGGGTGGGACGATGAGCCAGTTCACTTGTGCATCCGGGATCGTTCCGCCACCGCGATAAGGGAGGCGGAAGGTGCCTTGGCGGACAGCCCCCGGATACCATTCCAGAACGCGTTTGAGCGGGCGTTCATCACCGCCGCGCCAGACGATCATTACGCCCTTTTCCTGAACATCGCCAAGGTTGATCCAGGGGCTCAGCACGGGGTCATGAAGATAGAACATGGACGGACGGCCCGGTGCATTGTTGGTCACATTTGCGGCTGACCACATGTCTCCGGCGACATAGGCGAGGCGGGTTCCCATTTCGCGCTCCCAGATGTCAGCAAGCTGGCCAGCAACTTCTTGTGCGGGATAGTGAATGCGCGTGTGTTTCGTCTTCCATTGCGGCTCAACCAGCCCCTGACCGAGCAGAACACCGAGGAAAATTGCCTGGATTGCCGCCGCCGCCGCAAATGCGCGTCCAGGGGAAGCCCAACCCTGCGGCAGACGCAGATACCGGACGGCAAGCGTGCCGGACAAAACAAAGAGCGGCGTTCCCCACATATGTTCAAATTCGTTTCCGGTGACCGCGGAGGCGGCGAGCACCACGCCAAACGGCAGAACCGCAAACCACAGAAGAAACCGGTCAGACCCTGACCGGGACGATTGGATCTGAGCCTGACCTATCCGAATGCCACGGAGCTGGTGCCATCCAAGGCCAGCCAGCGCGACGATCAGCAACCCGGCATGATTGCCAATCTGTGCAAGCAGGAAGTTCAGCGGATTGAAAAAGTGATCGAAGATACCGGCAGGCGGATTGCTGCGGTCAGCCGCATATCTGAGGGTCAGAAAATCGGTCTCGAGCAGCCAGATGCCATGGGGCACCATCAAAAGAAGGCAGGCAATTGTGCAGATCCAGGGGCCAGGGGTTCGCAAATGCTTGCGGGCATCGGCAAAGACCAGCGTATACAGGCCGATGGTGCCTACAAGCAGCAGAACAAAGTACTTGGTGTGAAACCCGAAAGCCGCGATAAGCCCGAGCACCAGCCAATCGCGCAGGCGCCCATCCGTGATTGCCCGGTGAAAGAAAAGTATCATGCCGGCCCAGACCGGGATCTGCAGGATGTTCGGATTGAATTCCGGCATGGGCAAGGTGAAGTAGAAAGTGACACTGGTCAGCACGACGGACCAGAAAGCTTGCCAGCCGGTCAGGCCAAGCCGCAAGGCGAGTGTCCAGATCGCCGCATAGCCAAGGGCAGCCGACAGCGCGCTCAAGACATATCCGCCAAAATGATAGCCGCCGGTCAGCCAGAAACTGGCCTCCAGCAGCCAGGCCTGCATGGGTGGGTGTTTGGTGTAGCCGAGTTGCAACTCCCGCCCCCAGGCAAAGCCTTCGACAACATCAAGAGGCGGCGTCGGAAAGGACAGAGCGGGAATGAGGGCGTAGAGAAGACAGAGGATCGCAGAATAAGCGAACGCGGCGCGCCGGGCAGTCATGGCCAAGAAACGGTTTCCGTATCGGTGGTTTTATGTCTCGCTGTGAGAGAAGGCCCACAGCCGGGCTCCCATAAACGAAAGGGCCGGGACAATTGCAATTGAAAACAGCAGCCCGACGAGATCAGGCCAGGCCGTCAGATTGAGCCAAAGGGTCAGTACAAACGCATTCAGTGCAAATCCGCTCACGGCAATGACAAAGAAACGGCGCATGCTGCGGCCGATGCCGCCTCCATGCCTCAACTGGCCGAAGCTCCAAGTGTAATGCCCTGTGAAAGACACTACAAACGCCGCCAGAAACCCGGCAATGTTCGCCTGAAAGGCCGACAGAATGCCGATCTGGAACAATCCGGCGGCGACCGTGGCATGAGTCACGGTCGCGCCGACGCCAACGATTGCAAAACGCCCGGCGGTCGCCGTCTCGGATTTGATTTTGTTCTTCAGACCTGTGCCGTCTGAAGATTGTCCGGGGTGCGATTCTTGGTGATTGTTCATTCAGCGGTCTTGGAGGGCGTCTGTGATCCGGTTTTCTGCCCCTTTGGCGGTTGGCCCTCAATCACATCTTGTGTGATGTAAACCGGGCGCTGTTTCGATTCATTGAACAGACGTGCGATGTATTCCCCGATCATGCCGATCGACAGCAGCTGCACTCCGGAGAAAAACAAAAGTCCGACCATCAAGGAGTTGTAGCCCGGAACATCGATCCCGAAGATCAAAGTACGCAAGGTCAGATAAATCGCGTAGATGAAGCTCAATAAAGCAATGAATGCGCCGCCATAAAACCAAACCCTGAGGGGCAAGGTCGTGAAGCCGGTCAGTCCATCGAGCGCAAAGTTCCAGAGTTTCCAGTAATTGAATTTACCGGTACCCGCACGCCGTTCCGGCCGTTCGTAAGGCACGGCCATGGCCGGGAACCCGACCCAGGCGAACAGGCCCTTCATGAACCTGTTCCGTTCCGGCAGCCGGATCAGCGCATCGATAACTGCGCGGTCAATCAGCCGGAAATCCCCGGCGTTTGCGGGCATCTTGATGTTCGCAAGCCGATTGAAAGTCCGATAGAACATATCTGCTGTGGAGCGCTTCATCATCGTGTCGGACGACCTGTCGACGCGCAGCCCGTAGACAACATCGTAACCGGCCCGCCAGCCTTCGATCATCTGGTGGATGAGTTCAGGCGGATCCTGCAGGTCGGCGTCGATGATGACCGCAATATCGCCCCTGGTGTTCTCCAGACCAGCAGACAGGGCCGCTTCCTTGCCGAAGTTCCGGGAAAGGGCGACAAGGCGCCCGGGCAAGCCGTTCTTCAGGTGTCCAGCCAGCATATCGGCGCTGGAATCGCGGCTGCCATCGTCAATGAATACGAATTCATATCGCAGCCCGGTTGCGTCGAGAACAGGGCGTGTTTCCGTCAGAAAATGATCAATGACTTCAGCTTCATTGAAAATCGGAACGACAACGCTCAACAGCGGCGAAGCACTTCTCGTTTCGCGGCGGCGGCAGACATAAACGGTCTCCGGGGGCTGGTCTTGCATCAGCTACCAAATATCCTTGTTACTTTCGGCAAGTTGGCCGATTTGGCAAAGAAAAACCAGCCCTGTCGTTCGTATCGAACAGGGCTGGCCAGTAGACAACATTCATACTCGAATGCGGGCGCTAGTTCAGGGCACCGTGGCAATGCTTGTACTTCTTGCCGGAACCACAGGGACACGGCTCGTTTCGCCCGACCTTGCCCCATGTGGCGGGATTGTTCGGATCGCGTTTGCCGGAGCTTGGCGGGGTAATGCTTCCGCTGGCCGCATCGTCTTCGCCGGTGAGCGGATCGATGTGCTGCGCATGCATCTCGGCTGGTTGCGACAGAACCGGCGGCTGCTCGATGACCGGTTCGACCCTGAGGAGCTGGGCCGTCGTGTTCTGGCGCAGCTGTGTCAGCATCGATTCGAATAGAGTGAAGGATTCTGTCTTGTATTCCTGCAAGGGATCGCGCTGGGCGTAGCCACGGAAACCGATCACCGACCGCAGATGGTCGAGGTTGGACAAATGTTCGCGCCAGAGATTGTCCAGCGTGTGCAGCAGGATCGCCTTTTCGATCCGGCGCATGATGTCCGGCGTGTACTTGGCGACTTTCTGCGCCATCGCTTCATCGGCGGATTTCAGAAGCCGTTCCTTGACTTCCTCTTCCGCGATTCCCTCTTCAGCAGCCCACTCCTTCACCGGCAGGTCAAGGTTCAGCGTTTCGCGGACTTCCTGCTCCAGGCCTTCCATGTCCCATTGTTCCGGGTAGGCCTTTTCGGGAATGTGGCGCGCTACCAGATCGTCGATCACATCGTGGCGCATTTCGCCGACGGCGTCCTGGATGGCTTCGGAATCCATCAGTTCGATCCGCTGTTCAAAGACGACCTTCCGCTGGTCGTTCATGACGTCATCGAACTTCAAAAGGTTCTTACGAATGTCGAAGTTGCGTGCCTCGACCTTCTGTTGGGCTTTCTCCAGCGCCTTATTGATCCAAGGATGGATGATCGCTTCGCCTTCCTCAAGGCCGAGCTTCTGCAGCATGGAATCCATGCGCTCAGACCCGAATATGCGCATCAGATCATCCTGCAGCGACAGGAAGAATTTTGACCGTCCCGGGTCGCCCTGACGGCCCGAACGGCCGCGCAGCTGATTGTCGATCCGGCGGCTCTCATGGCGTTCGGTGCCGACCACATACAGTCCGCCTGCATCGAGTGCGGCTTTCTTGAGTGTCTCGACTTCCGCGCGGATCGCTGCTTCCTTGTCGGCGCGTTCCGGACCTTCCGGCATATCGCCGAGCTCCAGCTCCACACGCATGTCCGCGTTGCCGCCAAGCTGAATGTCCGTTCCGCGGCCCGCCATGTTGGTCGCAATCGTCACCGCGCCGGGCAAACCCGCCTGGGAGACGATGAAAGCCTCCTGCTCGTGGTAGCGGGCATTGAGAACCGCAAAAATCTTGCCTTTCCCGCCGTCAGCCTTCTGTGCCTTCGCAAATCCCAGCGGATCGTCGAGATCAGCCTGCTTGTAGCCGTGTTTTTTCAAAAGGCTTGCAAGCAGTTCGGACTTCTCAATCGACGTCGTGCCCACCAGAACCGGCTGGCCGCGCTCCTTGCAATCATCGATCAACTTGGCGATGGCGTCGTATTTTTCCTGAGCGGTTCGGTAAACCTCGTCATCCTCATCCACACGCGCGACGGCGACGTTGGTCGGGATTTCGACCACTTCCAGCTTGTAAATGTCGGCAAACTCGTCTGCTTCCGTCGACGCCGTACCGGTCATACCGGCCAGCTTGTCGTACATGCGGAAGTAATTCTGGAAGGTGATCGAGGCGAGGGTCTGGTTCTCCGGCTGGATCTGCACGCTTTCGCGCGCCTCAAGTGCCTGGTGGAGGCCTTCGGAGAAGCGGCGGCCAGGCATCATGCGGCCGGTGAACTCGTCGATGATCACAACTTCGTTGTTGCGAACGATATAGTCCTTGTCGCGGGTGAAAAGCTTGTGTGCTTTGAGCGCCTGCTGCAGGTGGTGAACGATGGAAACGTTCTCCACATCGTAGAGCGAATCGCCTTTCAGTAGCGCTGCCTCGGAAAGCAGCGTCTCCAGCTTTTCGTTGCCTGCTTCGGTAAAGGTCGCGGCGCGCTGCTTTTCGTCGAGCTCGTAGTCTTCTTCCGTCAAGCTGGGAATGAAGGCATCGACGGTGTTGTAGAATTCGGAGCGGTCTTCCAGCGGGCCGGAAATGATAAGGGGGGTCCGCGCCTCGTCAACGAGGATCGAGTCCACTTCGTCGACGATTGCAAAGGCATGGTCGCGCTGGGCCATTGCCGCGCGTTCGTGTTTCATGTTGTCGCGCAGATAGTCGAAGCCGAATTCGTTGTTGGTGCCATAGGTAACATCGGCTGCGTATGCGATACGGCGTTCTTCGTCCGAAAGACCGTGAACAATACAGCCGACAGACAGGCCGAGAAACTTGTAGATCTGACCCATCCACTCGCTGTCACGCTGTGCGAGGTAGTCGTTGACCGTGACGACATGGACGCCGCGCCCGGCAAGCGCATTCAGATAGACAGGGGCGGTCGCGACAAGGGTCTTGCCTTCACCGGTTCGCATCTCCGCGATCTGGCCCGAATCCAGTACCATCCCGCCGATCAATTGTACGTCATAATGGCGTTGGCCCAGGGTTCTGCGTGCGGCTTCGCGAACTGTCGCAAAGGCAGGAACCAAAAGACTGTCGAGTGGCGCACCGTTTTCGATCTGCTGGCGGAACTCATTCGTTCTCGCGCGCAGTTGATCGTCGCTGAGGACCTCGATTTCCGGTTCAAGAGCGTTGATTTGATCTGTGCGAGCGCGGAACGCTTTGACCTTCCGGTCGTTAGCAGAGCCGAAAATCTTACGAGCTAGAGCGCCAAGGCCGGCCATCTGGCGGTCCTTCCTTCTCGGGCGGTGGCGTGACAATCGCCACAGCCCGCCAACAAATTGTGTCAATTCCAGTCCGAACCATGGCGTCCCGCGAGGGCGCAAACCATAAAGTCCAGCCAAATAGGTGCGTGTTCCTGACATATGGCAGGAACGAACGACAGATAAGAGGGGGCCGGATGCTTGTCAACGCCGCCGGTTTGCGCAAAGTTGCGGCACTCCCGCGCGGGGCGCGGGCGAACGATTTCCCGTTCAAATGCAAAGGACTTCTCATGTTCCGATTTTTCAAGCGCCGGCCGGCCAACATGGTTGCCTGCTCGGTCTTCGTTGCAGCGCTGGGTATTACGCCTCTCAAAGCGCAGGAGCCGTCAGATGTTGTGGCCAAGGTGGGCGATACCGAGATCACCGAGGCTCATTTGGCTTTGGCGGCACAAGATCTCGGCCAGGAACTGAGCCGTTTTCCGCCCACTGAATGGCGCAAGATGCTGACCGAGGTGATGATCGAGATGCAGCTTTTGGCCGAAGCTGCGCGGCGCGACGGGCTGGACAAGGATCCGGACTTCCTGACGCAGCTTGCCTTTCTGGAACTCAAGGCACTCCGGACTGCCTATCTTGCCCGCAAGATGGAAGGCCTGGTCAGCGACGATGATGTGAAGGCTGCCTATGACGAGGCCTATGCCGGCTTTGAAGGCCCCGAGGAAATTCAGGCGCGGCACATTCTGGTGGACGACAAGGCCGAGGCCGAGGCGATCATTGCAGAACTGGCCGGCGGCGCGGATTTCGCGGAGCTTGCCAAGGAAAAGTCGACGGGTCCCTCTGGGCCGAATGGCGGCGATCTGGGCTATTTCACCACCGGCCAGATGGTCAAACCGTTCGAGGACTCAGCCTTCGCACTTGAAGCTGGCGCGGTGACGTCTGAACCGGTGGAGACCCGCTTCGGCTGGCATGTGATCAAGGTTGAGGACAAGCGCAAGCAGCCCGCACCGGCTCTCGAACAGGTGGCGGGCGAAATTCGCCAGCAGCTTGTGCGCGACAAGTACGCTGAAGTCATTGACGGGCTGAGGAACGAATTCACCGTCGAGGTCTTGGCTGAAGAAGAGCCGGCTGGTGCGGAAGACGGAACCACGTCCGAGTAAAGCGGCCGCTAGGCTTCCCGGTCGAATGCCGGCCGGGGAGCTGTGATTAGAAGGCACTGGGCGTCAGGACGATGGAAACCGCTTGAATGCGCGCGGGCCATGCGGCATGGGTGGGACCCCTTTCAATTCCGAAGCCGGACGTCCAGCCATGTCAGTTTCCGTTTCTCCCCTGGCCCCGAAATCCATTCCCCATATGCCCGATATTGCGGGCCTGACATTCGCGACGGCGGAAGCGGGAATAAAATACGCGGGCCGAACCGACGTTCTGCTGGCGCTTCTTCCATCGGACACCACGGTTGCTGGTGTCTTCACGCAATCAAAATGTCCATCGGCACCAGTGGATTGGTGCAAGCAGCTGTTGCCCGAAGGTAAGGCGAAGGCGCTGCTGGTCAATTCCGGCAATGCCAACGCATTTACCGGCAAAAAGGGTGTCGAAGCGGTTGAGCTTTCCGCCGCACTGGCCGCAAGGGCGATAGGGTGCGCTCCGGAAGACATCTATCTGGCATCGACCGGCGTAATCGGCGAACCGCTTCCAGCAGAAAAATTCGGCGATGTTCTGGACGGTCTTGTCTCAGGTGCCGGAAATGCCGGGTGGCTGGATGCCGCCAAGGCGATCATGACGACCGATACCTTTCCGAAGCTTGCGGCAAAAACTGTCGAGATGGATGGTACAGCCATCACGATTGCCGGGATTGCCAAGGGAGCCGGCATGATCGCACCGGACATGGCGACCATGCTGTCATTCATATTCACCGATGCTCCGATAGCGCAGCCGGTACTGCAAGATATGCTGTCCGTTGAAACCGCGGGCACATTCAACGCCATTACGGTCGACAGCGATACCTCGACATCCGACACGGTTCTCCTGTTTGCGACCGGCGGTGCGGAGGACAAGGGTGTCCGTCCGGTCGAGACTGTCGACGATCCGCGGGCGCAACCGCTCAGGACTGCCTTGAATGGCGTGATGATGGATTTGGCGCATCAAATCGTCCGAGACGGTGAGGGCGCGCGGAAATTTGTCGAAATTCAAGTCGACGGCGCGCATTCGGACGCCTCCGCGAAAACAATAGCCCATGCCATCGCAAACTCACCCCTCGTCAAGACCGCAGTAGCGGGCGAAGACGCCAACTGGGGCCGCATTGTCATGGCCGTCGGGAAGGCCGGAGAACCGGCGGACCGGGACCGGTTGGAAATCTGGTTCTCTGGCATCCGTGTAGCTGTCAATGGCGAGCGTGATCCTGACTACAGCGAGGAAGCGGCGTCCGAAGTGATGCGCAACGAGAAGATCGTCATTCGTGTCGGGCTTGGCATCGGCGCGGGACGCGCGACAGTCTGGACGTGCGACCTGACGAAGGACTATATCGCGATCAACGGTGACTACCGTAGTTAAATATAACGATATGATTCTAAACGCTTTTTGGGGAGTTGGTTAACATTGCCTTGTAAATCTGCGCCATTTTGGGGCGCGTTGAGATGACTAAAATAGTTCTTGTTGCGGCCTGTGCTCTGGTTGACATGGATGGCCGTATTCTTCTGACGCAACGTCCCCAAGGAAAAAGCCTCGCGGGATTGTGGGAATTCCCGGGGGGCAAGGTCGAAATTGACGAGTCGCCGGAAGCGGCTCTCATTCGCGAACTTGACGAAGAACTCGGTATAGAAGTTAACGAAAACTGCCTGGCGCCCCTTACCTTCGCCAGCCATGCTTATGAAGATTTTCATCTGTTAATGCCATTGTTCATTTGCCGGAGGTGGGATGGAATGGTGACCGGACGAGAGGGGCAAGCGCTCAAATGGGTGCGTGCTGTCCGGCTTCGTGATTACCCGATGCCGCCCGCTGATGAACCATTGATCCCGCATCTGATCGATGCGGTTTCCTAACCGCTTGCAATGCTGCGTTCAGAGATGGGATTGCCATGATTTTGTTTCACGGACAGGTTTTTGATCAGGCTGCCCGGATTGTGGCGCGCTTTTCTGCTAATGAGCGGGGCGCGACGGTTGTCGAATATGGCCTTATTGGCGGTGCGATCGCGATTACGATCCTTACCATAATGCTGACCATAGGTGGCCAGCTGAATGACAATGTGTACGGCGCGATAGTCAATGCGATGTCGAGCGTTTTGCCAGGGTCCGGTTCAGAGGACTAAAGCTTTACCTCCGAGGTTTTGAGCGCATCTGCCAGACGGTTTTTTGCCGAGCCGGGCCGCAGCGGTTTTTGCTGGCTGGCGTCAGGCGCCCAGCCTGACAGCGTGACCATCGCAAAGGTTGCCCGAATGCGTCCGTCGGGATCGGAAAACCTTTCCGCGTAAATCTCCGCCGCCCGCAAGAACACCCTGCGCGGCAACGGCTTTCTGCTTCGATCCTTCAGGATCGATGTTGCACCCATGGCTCTGAGATCGGCCATCAGGTCGAACATGGTGTCGTATCTGACAGTCAGGCGGTCGAGATCGGTTACCGGGAGTGCAAACCCCGCACGTTGCATGAGGCTGCCGAGATCGCGCGTGTCGGCGAATGGCAAAACACGCGCAGCCGCGCCACCATTCAATTCGAGTTCCGCCTGAGTCAGGCTTTCGCGCAGTTCCGACAGCGTTCCGGCACCGGGCAATGCCGCCAGAAACAACCCGTCCGGACGCAGCGCATTGCGCAACTGGACCAGCGACCCCGGCAAATCGCTCACGAATTGCAGGCTCAAGGCGGACACGATCAGATCAAGGGATTGGGTCCGAAGCGGCGGGACAGCGTCGTCAGCGACGAAATCCGGCGGCGGCAGGTTCGGGTCGCACAGGAAAAGATCTGCCCGCAGGACATTCGTTGCCTTTCCGGACGCAGTGATCGCTTCGTGGACATGACCACTGTGACCTCCGAGATCGAGCGCCGTTTCAAACGTCCGGTTCACCATGGACAAACGGTCGGACAGGTCCGCCGCGACGGTTTTCAGCAGAAAGTCGCTGCCGGGAACTGCTTTGGCCAGACAGCGGCGGCGCCGATGGCGAAGCAGGGGACGATCAAAGAGTTCCGGCTGTGCGGTCATGGCACTCTGTCTGCTTGGAGCGTGGTTGCTACGTGCCGGTTGGACAATAAGTCTTTCCCGGGAGGTCACTCCGGTTGTTGCCCTTGCAATATGGGTGCGTTCTTGCCCTGATAGGCGAGAAGATGCGCTCCGTCAAAATGAAAGCCACAGGATTTGTTGAAGGCATGGCCGGCATCAACGGCGGGTTGGCCGCGAATGGGAATGCGGAAGGTCCTGGACTTTCTGCTCCCCCTCCGATGCGCCAGCTGCGGCGTCGCGATTGCACCGCCTGATGGCCTTTGCGCACTCTGCTGGTCGACAACCCCTTTTTTGGAGCAGCCTTGGTGCGAGCGCCTTGGCACTCCCTTCAGCCACGATGTCGGCAGCAATGTCTGGAGCCCGCGGGCGATCGCCGATCCTCCGCTGTTCAACTGGCACCGGTCGGTTGCAAGGTATGAAGGTCCGGCGCGGGATATGGTTCTGGCCTTGAAGTTCGCAGGCCGGCGGGAACTGGCCGGACCCATGGGACGCTGGATGGCCCGAACCGGCCACGAGCTGGTGTCGTCAGGGGAACTAATCGTTCCAGTACCGCTGCACCGGTTCCGGCTCTGGCAGCGCCGCTTCAATCAGGCGGCGGACCTTGCCAGGTCGGTGTCCGAGGCTAGTGGCGCAGGCTACCGGCCGGATTTGCTCCAGCGGATCAAGAGAACCCGCCAGCAGGTCGGCTTGAAGCGCGAGGACCGGCGTAAGAATGTTCGCTCCGCCTTCAAGGTCCGAGACGGAGCTGCAAACGAGGTACACGGGGCCAGGGTGGTGCTGGTTGACGATGTTTTTACCACGGGTTCAACGGTTACGGCTTGTACCCGTACGCTGCTGAATGCGGGCGCAGAAAACGTGGACGTGCTTACATTCGCGCTTGCCGATCCGTCCGGCAACGATCTGTCCTGAACTGGGCATCAGGACTTTGTCGCCCGTGCCGGAACGCCGCCAGCACTTGTACAGGCTGAAATCCACGGCATATAAGTCCGGTTTTGGCTGACGATCCGAATGGGCGATTTCTCAGCCTTGGATAGATAATGGAGTATGGATCAAATGGCCGACGTTAATATATACACCCGGCAGCTGTGCGGTTTCTGTGTCGCCGCCAAGCGCTTGCTGGACACCAAAGGCGTGTCCTACACTGAACACGATGCCACCTTCGATCAGGGTTTGCGCGGCGAAATGGTTCAAAAGGCCAATGGCCGGTCGACATTTCCGCAAATCTTCATTGGCGATGTGCATGTCGGCGGCTGCGACGATCTTCACGATCTGGAGCGGGCGGGCAAACTGGATGCCCTTCTGGCTGCCTAGCTTTTTGGAATTGCGATACCCGGGCTTAAAACAGATCCGGTCTCGGATGATTGGTGGATTGAATGGCAGTAGTCACGGCAGCATGCGTGCAAATGAGGAGCGGAAAGGATCCGCTTGAGAACTGGGAGGCGGCTGAAGCGCTGATCCGGTCTGCAGCTTCCGCAGGTGCGCACTTCATTCAAACTCCGGAAATGTCGAACGCCCTGGTGCGCAGCCGTGAGGAGCTCATGGCCCGTATCACGGTCCCCGATCACGACCCGTTTCTCTCGAATTCGAAAGGCTTGGCCTCGGAACTCGGAATTTATCTTCATCTCGGATCACTTGCCCTGCTTGATGGCAATGGCAAGGTGGTCAATCGCGGCTTCATCATCGGTCCGGACGGCGCGGTCTTGAGCTATTATGACAAGATCCACATGTTCGATGTTGATCTGCCGAATGGCGAAAGCTGGCGCGAGTCGGCAACCTATGAGCCGGGGAAACAATCCCCGGTGGTCGCGCTGCCGTTTGCCAAGGTCGGCATGGCGGTTTGTTACGATGTCCGGTTCCCGTCGGTTTTCCGGGAGCAGGCAAAGCTCGGTGCCGAAATCCTGAGCGCACCTGCGGCGTTCACGAGACAAACCGGGCAGGCCCATTGGCATGTTCTCCAGCGGGCCCGTGCCATCGAGAACGGCGCATATGTGATTTCCGCGGCTCAGGGCGGCAGCCATGAGGATGGACGTGAGACCTACGGACACAGCCTGATCGTGGCACCATGGGGTGAAGTCGTTGGGGAAATTGATGGAGAAGAGCCGGGATTTGTGACTGCGGAAATCGATCCAGAAAATGTTGCAAAAGCCCGGGCGCGGATTCCGGCTATTGCCAATGAACGGACCTTTGAGAGCCGTTTGGCCCGCGCGCTTGAGGAGACCCCTGCGTGATCAGTTACAAGCTCCTCTGCGATCAGGGTCATGCGTTCGATGGCTGGTTCCGCAATTCCGACGATTTCGATATGCAGCTAGCAAGAAATCTGCTCGCCTGCCCGGTCTGCGGCTCGCCGCATGTGCAAAAAGGCCTGATGGCGCCCTCAGTATCCACCGCGCGCAAACGCGAACAAATTGCCGCTGGGGGTGCTCCGATGGAGCCTGTTGCGGAGCCGCCAGCACCGCAACCGGCTGCACCCGGACCGGCCCCCCAGGCGGTGCCTGCCGCACCCGTTCCGGTTCAGGGCGCGCTGCTTCCCAATGAAGCACAGAGAGCCGAACTGGTTCAGGCGATCCGTGAGCTGAAATCTAAGCTGATTGCAAGTTCTGAGGATGTCGGCAAGAACTTTGCCGATGAAGCCCGGAAGATCCATTACGGCGAAACGGAAGAGCGCCCAATCCGGGGTGAAGCAACGCCCGATGATGCGCAGGACCTGCTCGAAGAAGGCATCGCGGTATTGCCCCTGCCGGTACTGCCTGAGGATCGGAACTAAACCGGGTCATCCCCGGAAGGTTTCAAATCCGCAAGTTGCTCCGTCCCATCCAATCGGCCAGCTGCCGTGTCACCTGGCGCGGTTTTTCCAGTGTTGACAGGTGCCCGGCACCCTTGATCACCGCAAGCGTGCTGTCGGGGATGAGCGCGTGCATTTCTTCGGAAAGTTCGGGCGGGGTCAGCGTGTCGCCGTCGCCGGCAAGGATCAGGGCCGGACATTCGACATCGCCCAAATGCGGTCGGGCATCGACGCGGTTCAAGATGGCTGTCTGCTGACGGATGAAAGCGTCCGGCCCGGTTTCGACCGCCATGTCGACCACGATATCCTTCATGGCCTGATCGTTCTCACGGGTTTCATGAACCAGCCCGGGATAGAGAAGGTGCGGGATCTTCTGAAAGCCCTTCTTTCGGGTCAGATCAATGAGAAACTGGCGCCGCTCCGATTTCTCCGATGTATCGGCGCGCGCGGTAGTGTCCAGCAGGGCGAGGCGGGAAACGCGTTCGGGCGCGGCCCGCAGGACCGCCATGGCGATATAACCGCCCATCGATAGGCCAGCGAGCGCGAAGCGCTCGGGCGCGGTCTTCAGAAGCGCCGAAGCCATGGCATCGATACTGTCGTGACTACGATGATCGGCAATCATCACTGGATGGTCGGAAAAGGCGGCGAGCTGCGGCGCGAACAGAGTCTCGGTGCACAGAAGTCCCGGGACGAAGATGATCGGCTCGAACATTATCCCTGACCTGCCACCGGTTTCTCGGCCAGCAGCATGTAGTTGACATCAATGTCCCGCGAACGGGCCCATGTGTCGGATAGTGGATTATAGCTGACACCGCCCCGGTCGATGATCTTCATCCCGCAACCGTTCAGCGGAGCCTCGATTTCCTCCGGGCGAACCAGTTTTTCGTAGGAATGCGTTCCCTTCGGCAGCCAGCCCAAAACATACTCCGCTCCGACGATAGCCAGCGCGTAAGCCTTGAGTGTGCGGTTGATCGTCGCAACGAACATCAAGCCGCCATTTTTGACCAGATTTCCGGTGGATGTCATGAACAACGGGACGTCAGCGACGTGCTCGACCACCTCCATGTTCAGAACCACATCAAAGGTTTCTCCGGCAGCTTCCAGGTCTTCCGCGGCGACTGCCCGGTAATCGATCTCCAGTCCTGACTGCTTCATGTGCAGCCTGGCAATGGTGATGTTGGTCTCGGAAGGATCGGCACCAACGACCTCAGCGCCGAGCCGGGCCATCGGCTCACTGAGAAGGCCGCCGCCACAGCCGATATCAAGGAAACGCAAGCCCTGAAAGGCGTCCGGAGCATTGGGATCGCGGCCAAAGTGCCGGCAGACTTCGGCCTTGATATAGGCGAGCCGGACCGGATTGAACTTGTGCAGCGGCCGGAACTTGCCCGTCGGATCCCACCATTCATCGGCCATAGCGGAAAAGCGGGCAACTTCGGTGTCGTCGACCGTACCGGCTTTGTCATTCATCGGGGCTGCCATTTTCTGATCCTTTTCGCGGACGCTTTCCGGCCATGTGGTTCCTGTCTGCACGACGTTTTGTCAAGAGACGCGGTCAACTGTTGCAGCTTGGGAAAGCAGGCTGTATGGATGTGCGCCAATTTCGAAGGCGCGGTCCGCGCCGAATTCATCTGGACAAGAATACGACGACATGGCGCGTTTGGTTTTAAAATTTGGCGGGACATCCGTCGCTGATCTGGACCGCATTCATAATGTCGCGCGCCACGTCAAACGCGAGGTGGATGCAGGGCACGAAGTGGCAGTGGTTGTGTCCGCAATGGCGGGACAGACCAACAAGCTGGTGCAGTTTTGCCGGGACGCATCTTCGCTCCACGATGCGCGCGAATACGATGCAGTTGTGTCATCCGGCGAACAGGTAACATCCGGCCTTCTGGCAATCGTTCTGCAGAAAATGGGCGTCAACGCCCGGTCGTGGCAGGGCTGGCAGATCCCGCTGAAAACGGATGAAAATCATGGTGCGGCCCGAATCCGAGAGATAGACGCCGGGTTTCTGACGGAGCGGCTTTCTCAGGGACAGGTTGCGGTCATCGCCGGGTTCCAGGGAATTTCGCCGGATAACCGGATCGCGACGCTTGGGCGCGGCGGCTCCGATACCAGCGCCGTTGCGATTGCGGCTGCTGTCAAGGCTGGCCGCTGCGACATCTATACAGATGTCGACGGGGTCTATACGACCGATCCCCGAATCGTACCGGCAGCTCGCCGGCTGGAGCGGATCTCCTTCGAGGAAATGCTCGAAATGGCATCCCTGGGTGCCAAGGTGCTGCAGGTTCGCTCGGTAGAAATGGCCATGGTTCATGGTGTGCGCACTTTTGTGCGCTCCAGCTTTGACGATCCGGATGCGCCGCAAGTGGGCGAAGGCAACCTTCCCCCTGGAACTCTAATCTGCGACGAGGAAGAACTCGTGGAACAGCAAGTTGTGACTGGCATTGCCTATGCCAAGGATGAAGCGCAAATCTCCATTCGCGATGTCGCCGACAAGCCGGGTGTGGCCCATTCCGTGTTCGGCCCTCTGGCGGACGCCCATATCAACGTCGACATGATCGTCCAGAACATCTCGCCGGACGGCAAAACCACGGATATCACTTTCACGGTGCCCGAAACCGATTATGATCGCGCGCTCACGGTGCTTGAAGAGAATCGGGCGGAGATCGGTTACCAGAATGTCGAAGGCGCGACCAATGTCGTAAAAGTGTCGGTAATCGGCATCGGCATGCGCTCCCACGCCGGTGTCGCTGCCCAGTGTTTTGAAGGGCTGTCCAGCAAAGGTATCAACATTCGCGCGATCACCACATCAGAGATAAAAATCTCGGTGTTGATCGATTCTGCCTATGCGGAACTTGCGGTCAGGACTCTGCATTCGCTATACGGATTGGACGGATAACCGATCCAATACGTTAGCTCCTGCCAGAAGATGCGGCGGGGAGATTATCAGGCGGAGACAAGCCGGGATGCCGATGCGCAACAACCTTGCCGGACCGCGCTTGCTGCTTCGCCGGCTTCGTGAGGTCATGGCGGAGCCGATCACGGCGCAGGAACGGCTGGACAAGATTGTGGTTCTGATCGCGTCCAACGTGGTCGCGGAAGTCTGCTCCGTCTACATTCTGCGGGCCGATGGCGTTCTCGAACTCTATGCAACCGAAGGCCTGAACCGCGAGGCGGTTCACCGGGCATCCTTGCGCGTCGGCCAGGGGCTTGTCGGCCTTATCGCCGCTGAAGCGCGCCCTTTGAACCTTCCCAACGCAAGTGCGCATCCCGGCTTCGCCTATCTGCCGGAAACGGGTGAAGAAGCCTACAATTCCTTTCTGGGCGTCCCGATCCTCCGCTCGGGGAGAACCCTTGGTGTTCTCGTGGTCCAGAACCAGTCACACAGGACATATCTGGAAGACGAAGTCGAAGCGCTTCAGACCACCGCCATGGTCATTGCCGAGATGGTCGCTGCCGGTGAGCTTGAGGCGATCGCGCAAAAGGGGACTGGACTTGACCTCTCCCGTCCGGTGACTGTCGCGGGTGCGGGCCTCGCTGAAGGTGTCGGGCTTGGGCATGTCTACCTGCATGAACCACGGGTCGTGGTTACAAACCTGATTGCCGAGGATACCGAAAAGGAAAAGATCCGGCTGGAAGGGGCAATCAACCGCCTGCGTCTGTCGATCGACGATCTCCTTGCGAGCGGTGACATCGCTCCGACTGGCGAACATCGTGAGGTGCTGGAAGCCTACCGGATGTTTGCCTATGACCGGGGCTGGATCCGGAAGATCGAAGACGCCATCGAGAACGGCCTGACGGCAGAAGCAGCCGTCGAGAAAGTCCAGAGCAACACACGTGCGCGGATGATGCGCCAGACAGATCCATATCTGAGGGAGCGCCTGCACGATCTTGATGATCTAGCCAATCGGCTGATCCGCGAGTTGATGGGGGCGGGGCACGGACCCGGTCATGAAGAATTGCCGCGCGACGCGATCATTATTGCCAGAAATATGGGCGCCGCGGAACTGCTCGACTATGGCCGCGACCGTGTGCGAGGCCTGGTGCTGGAAGAGGGCGGCCCGACCAGTCATGTGACGATTGTCGCACGCGCCCTCGGTATACCGACAGCCGGACTGGTCGAAGATGTCGTCAGCCTGACGGATTCCGGCGACGGGGTAATTGTTGACGGGGAAACCGGCGAAGTGCACTTGCGCCCGGCGCCGGACCTTGAAAATGCCTACGCTGAAAAGGTTCGGTTCAGGGCCCGTCGGCAGGCGCAATACCGGCGACTGCGCAACAAGCCGTCAGTGACCCGGGACGGCGTTGAAGTCTCTTTGCAAATGAATGCGGGTCTTCTTCTTGACCTGCCGCATTTGGCCGAGGCTGGCGCCGTCGGTGTCGGCCTGTTCCGGACCGAGCTGCAATTCATGGTCGCTTCGTCTTTTCCGCGGATGCAGGAGCAGCGGGCGCTCTACCGCCAGATCATCGACGCAGCAGATGGCAAGCCGGTGACCTTCCGCTCCCTTGATATTGGCGGCGACAAGGTGCTGCCATATCTGCGGTCAATCCAGGAAGAAAACCCTGCGATGGGCTGGCGGGCGCTGCGCCTCGGTCTTGACCGTCCGGGCCTGTTGCGGACGCAGATCCGGGCCCTCCTGCACGCCACGGCGGGGCAGGAGTTGAAGCTCATGTTCCCCATGGTTGCGGAGGTTGGGGAGTTCATCGCAGCGCGCGCGCTCGTCGACCGCGAGCTGAAACATTTGAAGCGCCACAATCATGCGGTTCCCGAACTGATCCGGCTGGGCGTCATGATCGAAGTGCCTGCCCTCCTGTATCAGCTTGAAGAGTTGATGGGGGAGGTGGATTTTGTTTCGGTAGGATCGAACGATCTCTTTCAGTTCTTTTCCGCCGTGGACCGGGGCAACACGCGCGTGTCTGACCGGTTCGATACGCTCGGGCACGGGTTCTTGAGGGCGTTGAAGTCCATCGTGGACGCGGCCAACACCTATCATGTTCCTGTAACGCTTTGCGGCGAACTGGCTGGCCGCCCGCTGGAGGCCATGGCCCTGATCGGGCTCGGGTTCCGCGACCTTTCCATGTCACCGGCCGCAGTTGGTCCGGTCAAGGCGATGCTGCGTACACTTGATACCGGGCGACTGTCTGCCAGGCTTCTTCCCCGCCTGGAACCCGGTCACGATGACAAGAACATTCGCGACTTCCTGATCCGTTTTGCCGACGAGATGGATGTCGCGCTTTAGAAGAACTAGACTCCCACGAATCAGTCACCAAGTCCGCGGGCTCACAAGGAAAGGCTCAAGCGCGTATGCTGGCGCGTCAAAAACTCGATACATTGCTCGACCGGTTCGCCGAGATCGAACACCTCATGTCGGACAATCCGGACACGGATACCTATGTGAAGCTTTCGCGTGAGTATGCCGGTCTGGAGCCTCTTGTGAGCCAGATCCGTGCACTCGTCAAAGCCGAGGAGGATCTGGCAGGCGCGGAAGCGTTGCTTGCTGATCCGGAAATCGACCGGGAAATGGCCGAGCTGGCAGAGGCAGAACGCAGTGAGCTTTCCGGGACGTTGGAGAAGCTGACCCAAGATGTGCGTATTGGTCTGCTGCCAAAGGACGCCGCTGACAAGAACGATGCCATTCTCGAAGTGAGAGCCGGCACCGGTGGTGACGAAGCAGCGCTGTTTGCCGGTGATTTGTTCCGTATGTATCAGCGGTATGCGGAACTGCGCGGCTGGAAGGTCGAAGTCCTGTCGGCGAGCGAGGGCGAAGTCGGTGGCTTCAAGGAAGTGATTGCCTCTGTTTCGGGCGACAATGTCTTTGCGCGGATGAAGTTCGAATCCGGTGTGCACAGGGTGCAGCGGGTTCCGGCAACGGAGTCCGGAGGCCGAATTCACACATCGGCAGCAACTGTTGCAGTGCTGCCGCAGGCCGAGGATGTCGACGTCGATGTTCAGGACAGCGACTTGCGCATCGACACGTTTCGCGCCTCCGGTGCAGGCGGGCAGCACGTGAATACGACCGATTCCGCTGTCCGCATCACCCATATGCCGACCGGAATCGTGGTCGCGGTGCAGGACGAACGCTCTCAGCACAAGAACAAGGCACGGGCGATGCAGCTACTGCGCGCCCGGATCTACGACGAGGAGCGTGAACGTGCGGCGAGCGAGCGGACCGAGGCGCGGCGTCTGCAGGTGGGATCAGGCGACCGTTCGGAGCGGATCAGAACCTATAATTTCCCCCAGGGGCGGGTGACGGATCACAGGATTGGGTTGACCCTCTATAAACTGGAACAGATCGTTGCCGGAGACGCTCTGGATGAGGTGATCGAGGCGCTTATCCTTGATCACCAGACCAACCTTCTGGCAGCCGAAGAAGGGCATTGAGGTGCAGGCCGGTGCGCTTTATCGCGAAGTGCGGGACGCGTTTCGCGCAGCTGGCCTGGATACGGCTGACCTGGATGCCAAGCATCTAGTCAGCGCCTCACTCGGCATGACGGTTTCAGATCTTATTCTCCGGTCCGACAAGGACGTACCGGAGCACCAAAAGGATCTGGTTCTTGAGCGGATGGCAAAGCGCTTGGACCATTGTCCCGTGGGCCGCATTCTTGGCGAGCGGGAGTTTTATGGCCGCGCCTTTCAACTGAACAGCGCGACGCTGGAACCCCGTCCGGATACGGAAGTGATCGTGGACGCGGTGCTTTTGCGGATGGATACCGGTCGAGAGCTCATTGTCGCGGATATCGGTACGGGAACTGGTGCCATTGCGGTGACGCTGTTGTGCGAAAGTCCTGATGTGATCGTGGTGGCAACGGATTTGTCGCCAGATGCGCTGGCTTGCGCATATTGCAACGCGGTCCGCCACGGCGTGTCATCCCGTCTTTTGCTTATCCGCGCGGACTTTTGTGCACCTTTGGCACCCGGGTTCAATTGGGTTGTAAGCAACCCGCCATATATCTCCAGCGAGGAAATCGGACGACTCAGTCCCGGCGTCAAGAATCACGATCCATTGCTGGCACTGGATGGTGGTGCGGATGGTTTGGACGCCTACCGCCGGATTGGTTCACAAGCGAGGTCCATCCTGATGCCGGGCGGCGGGTTGGTGCTTGAACATGGGTATGATCAATCAGCCGATGTGCAAAAAATGCTTCAGTTACAAAGTTATATGGGCGTTGAAGTCGTTGGCGACCTTGCCGGCCATGCACGCGGAGTGGTCGCCCTTGTTGACTAAATGACTAGTTTTTATTCCCAATTGAAAAAGGTCTTGGAAATCCGTTCGGAAACGGGTAGGTTCGCGATTGCCGAGACCGGGTAAGTGAACAGCGTTAAGCGGGGCACGCTGATCCGGTAAATGGACCGGCAACGTCAGGATGAGCGTGGATTGACCGCTTGTCGCAATGTTGCACTGCGGCCCATACGGCGTTTCGAACTGTCGCGGAAACAGATAGCGCAAGGGCAAAGCGCCTTGTTTTGCGCTGGGCAATCTTTGTTAAAACTGCCGAAACCTCATTGGATGTATCAGGCAGTAATTCGTATCGGTTCTATTCGTATTCCGAGATTTGGTCGGCCTAATGCCGACCGCCGTTCCACAAGAGAAAACGGCAGGATGAGACCAGGAAATCAAAGCAACAAGCGCATGCGGGGTCGTGGCCGGAAAGGCCCGAACCCCTTAACCCGGACCTATGAATCCAACGGTCCAGATGTGAAAATCCGAGGGACCGCCATGCATGTGGCGGAAAAGTATCAGCAGTTGGCGCGCGATGCGCAGGCTGCCGGTGATCGGGTCATGTTCGAGAGCTACAATCAGCATGCCGAACATTATCTGCGCATCGTCGCCGCGGCCCAACCGCAACAGCCTCAGCAACAGCCTTCCAGGCACGACGCCGAAGAACCTTCTGAAGCTGCTCCGGTGAACGGAACGCCGTCGGCAAACAACGCAGATGGCGCGTTCCCGGAAAACAATGCACCGGTGGCTCAAAGCAAAAACGTTGTTGAAGAGGACAGCCCTCAGCCGTTCATCGACAACATTCCGGTGATCGATCAGGAAGGTCAGCTCAACGGGGTTTCTGCCGGTGAGGTAGCTGCCGCCACTCAAGAAGAAGAAAAACCGCGCCGTCGAACCCGGAGTGTTCGCGGTCGGCCGCCCCGGCGGCCAGCCCAAAGTGCTGGCGGAGAAGCGGACGATACGATGTCCGCTACTGCCGAAGCTGGCACCGAGGAAGCAGAAACGCCGGCACCAAAGCGCCGCGCACCGCGGCGGCGGGCCGCGCCTGTCGAGAATGAAACGGTTTCGGCTGGCGAGTAAGCCCGGAGCTGAAAGAATGAGAATTGAAACGGCGCCCTCGTTGGCGCCGTTTTTATTTTGTGTCAGGGTTTTTGTGACGAATATGCAACACTATATGAAGTGAACGGTCATTCAAATGGCCGTGCAGGCGCTCATTCCGAGGCCTGCGTACCTATGCGCTGCGCCTTGCTTCGGGAGGCGGGAGCGGACAGGAGGACATGATGAACTTGGAAAAATACACTGAACGCGCCCGCGGTTTCGTGCAGGCCGCACAGACCTCTGCACTTGGGCGCGGACACCAGCAATTCTTGCCTGAGCATATCCTGAAGGTCCTGATCGACGATCCGGAAGGCATGGCTTCCGGGCTGATCGACCGTGCCGGTGGCAATGCCAAGGCGGTCAAGAACGATGTGGACGCCCTTCTTGACAAACTGCCCAAGGTCAGCGGCGGCAACGGACAGCTATATATGGCGCCGGGGACCGCGCGCCTGTTCGACCAGGCAGAGAAAGTCGCCGAAAAGGCAGGCGATTCCTATGTTACGGTCGAGCGCATGCTTCTCGCTTTGGCGATGGACGGCGCAAGCGACGCCGGGAAAATCCTCGCCCGGCACAAAGCAACGCCAGGCGCGCTCAATGACGCGGTCAATACTTTGCGCCAGGGCCGGACAGCCGACAGCGCGACAGCTGAAAACCAGTACGAGGCTTTAAAAAAGTATGCCCGCGATCTGACCGAGGTCGCCCGCGAGGGCAAGCTCGATCCGGTGATCGGACGCGACGAGGAAATTCGCCGTACCATTCAGGTTCTGTCGCGTAGAACCAAGAACAATCCGGTGCTGATCGGTGAACCGGGTGTCGGTAAAACCGCGATCGCCGAAGGACTGGCCTTGCGGATTGTGAATGGAGACGTTCCCGAATCGCTTGTCGACAAGCAGCTTCTGGCCCTCGACATGGGCGCCCTGATTGCCGGCGCTAAGTATCGCGGCGAGTTCGAGGAGCGGCTGAAATCGGTCTTGTCGGAAGTCCAGGCTGCTGCTGGTGGTATCGTCCTGTTCATCGACGAAATGCACACGCTTGTCGGT
Source organism: Roseibium sp. (assembly GCA_965230445.1). Lineage (GTDB taxonomy): Bacteria > Pseudomonadota > Alphaproteobacteria > Rhizobiales > Stappiaceae > Roseibium. Next base: position 4,559,505 of record OZ246005.1, read on the forward strand.
GCCGGCAAGGCTGATGGGGCAATGGACGCCTCAAATCTGTTGAAACCCGCACTTGCGCGCGGCGAGCTTCATTGCGTCGGCGCGACGACGCTTGCTGAATACCGCAAGCACGTCGAAAAGGATGCGGCCCTTGCGCGCCGTTTCCAGCCAGTGTTCGTTACCGAGCCGACAGTTGAAGACACCATCTCGATCCTGCGGGGCATCAAGGAAAAGTATGAATTGCACCATGGTGTGAGGATCACCGACTCCTCGATTGTCTCGGCGGCGACGCTGTCGAACCGCTATATCACGGATCGGTTCCTGCCGGACAAGGCAATCGATCTGGTTGATGAGGCGGCCAGCCGACTGCGCATGCAGGTGGATTCCAAGCCGGAAGAACTGGATGAACTCGACCGGCGTATTATCCAGCTCAAGATCGAGCGCGAAGCGCTGCGGTCGGAAAGCGATGCCGCGTCCAAAGACCGGCTGGAAAAACTGGAAAAGGAACTGACCGATCTGGAAGAACGGTCACAAGCGTTGACCGGGCGCTGGATGGGCGAGAAGGAAAAGCTGAACCTTGAACAGAAGATCAAGGAGCAGTTGGAGCAGGCACGTATTGAGCTGGAGATTGCTCAGCGCCAGGGGGATCTGGCAAAGGCAGGTGAGCTGGCATACGGCGTCGTCCCAGACCTTGAACGCAAACTCGCCGCCGCCGAAGAAGCCGAAGACGAAGGCGCAATGGTCGAAGAGGCTGTCTCGCCGTCCCATGTCGCGCAGGTCGTCTCCAAATGGACCGGCATTCCGGTCGACAAGATGCTCGAAGGTGAAAGGGAAAAGCTCCTGAAGATGGAGGATGTCCTGGCGGGTCGCGTCATCGGTCAATCAGAGGCGATTCATGCGGTCTCTACGGCTGTCCGCCGTGCCCGCGCGGGCCTGCAGGACCCGAACCGGCCGATAGGATCATTCATGTTCCTTGGCCCGACCGGTGTCGGCAAGACCGAACTCACCAAGGCTCTTGCCGGGTTCCTGTTCGACGACGACAATGCCATGGTCCGGATCGACATGTCCGAATACATGGAGAAACACTCTGTCGCCCGGTTGATCGGAGCGCCTCCGGGCTATGTCGGTTATGAGGAAGGGGGCGCGCTGACCGAGGCGGTTCGCCGCCGGCCGTATCAGGTGGTTCTGTTCGACGAGATCGAAAAGGCCCATTCGGATGTTTTCAACGTGCTCTTGCAAGTGCTGGATGACGGACGGCTGACCGATGGTCAGGGCCGGACGGTCGACTTCCGAAACGCGCTGATTATCATGACGTCAAACCTCGGTGCGGAGTATCTGGTCAACCAGCCGGAAGGAAAGGACTCTGACGCCGTCAGGGATGAAGTCATGGGGTCTGTCCGCGGGCACTTCCGCCCCGAGTTCCTGAACCGGCTTGACGAGATCGTCCTGTTTCATCGTCTTCAGCGCTCACAGATGCGCGGCATTGTCGAAATCCAGCTGGACCGCCTTCGTCAACTGCTGGAGGACCGCAAGATCGAAATCGACCTGGACGACAGCGCGCTCGGCTGGCTTGCCCAGAAAGGCTACGATCCGGCTTATGGTGCCCGGCCGCTCAAGCGGGTCATCCAGAAGGACGTGCAGGACCCGCTGGCGGACAAGCTGCTGGCAGGTGAAATCCTTGACGGCCAGTCCGTCGAAGTCTCGGCAGGCACAGACCGGCTGCTGTTCCGGGTAGCGGGTGCGCGAAGCGCTGCAGCATAAGACGGCTCTTGTGAGATACGAAGGCCCCGCGCAGTAAGTCTGCGCGGGGCCTTTTGTTTTGCCGTCAAAGCCAACGTCACTTCAATGAAGCAATACGTGATGGTTTGCGTGCCTGGTCCAGCAACGTGTCAATCCGGGTTCGCTCGGCGAAGTAGGTTTCAAACATTTTGCCGTCGAGTACCCGGCCCTTTGGCAGCTTGATCCGCATCGGATCCACATAGCGGCCATTTACCAGCACTTCATAGTGAAGGTGTGGTCCGGTCGAAAGGCCGGTTGAGCCAACATACCCGATAACTTCACCCTGATTGACCCGCACGCCTTCGCGCATGCCCTTCGCCAATCGGGTCATGTGGCTGTAGGTGGTCACATATCCGTTAGTATGTTGCAGCTCGATCCGCCGCCCGTATCCGGAGGCCCAACCGGCCTCCAGGATTGTGCCGTTGCCGGCCGCAAAGATCGGTGTTCCGCGCGGTGCGGCCCAGTCAACGCCACGGTGCATCTTCCGGATCCTGAGGATCGGATGCCGGCGCATGCCGAAACCGGACCGGAAGTTTCCGCCATTAAGCGGCTTCCGGACCAGGAATTTCTTCGCGCTGTGTCCGGCGCCGTCATAAAAGTCCAGGACACCGTCGTCCGGGGTCCGGAACCGGTAAAAGCTGCGTGTGGTATCGCCTGTATTGAGGGATGCATAGAGAACTTTAGGTGTCGGGTCATCTTCGTCTGTGGTGTAGAACAACTCCAGAGAATCTCCGGGATGGACCCGGGCCTTGAAGTCCACGTCGAAGGAGAAGATCCGCACGAGATCCGAAATGATGGATGTTGGAAGGTCCTGTTCCAGCGCGGTGTGATAAAGGCTCTTGTAGATTGTTGGCGTCGGTCCACCATAGGAAACCCGGTCCGCTTCGGCGAAGGCATCGGCCAGGAAGGTTGCTGGCGCCTGTGCACGAACATAGTCGCCGCGGTCGGAACGGGCGACTGTCGCCTCATGGCGCGTGGCCGCGTAAAGACTGACCCGCTCCGGACGCATTTGTGAAAGGTTCGCCGGATCGGGCGCAAATGCGATCCTGACCCGTTGGCCATCGCTGAGACTTGTCAGACCGAATTCCGAACCGAATGCGTGCGCAATCTGTTCGGCATCGGGCGCACTCGCATTGTTGTCCAGCAGCACATCGGTAAGGTTCATGTCTGCTGAAACCGGAACGATTTTTTCTTCCATACCGGCAAAACGAAGGGCTTCATCACGCTTGGATACAAAC
>OZ246005.1:4567500-4659523 GCA_965230445.1 Roseibium sp.
ACAGTTGGAGCCCGCAAGGGTGACAGCGTACCTTTTGTATAATGGGTCAGCGACTTAATTTAACGAGCAAGCTTAAGCCGATAGGTGTAGGCGCAGCGAAAGCGAGTCTTAATAGGGCGCTCAGTTCGTTGGATTAGACCCGAAACCGAGTGATCTAGCCATGGCCAGGCTGAAGGTGCGGTAACACGCACTGGAGGGCCGAACCCACGCCTGTTGAAAAAGTCGGGGATGAGCTGTGGCTAGGGGTGAAAGGCCAATCAAACTCGGAAATAGCTGGTTCTCCGCGAAATCTATTTAGGTAGAGCGTCGGATGAATACTCCCGGGGGTAGAGCACTGGATGGGCTATGGGGGCTTACCGCCTTACTGATCCTAACCAAACTCCGAATACCGGGAAGTACTATCCGGCAGACACACAGTGGGTGCTAACGTCCATTGTGGAGAGGGCAACAACCCTGACCGCCAGTTAAGGTCCCTAAGTTATGGCTAAGTGGGAAAGGATGTAGAACTCCCAAAACAACCAGGATGTTGGCTTAGAAGCAGCCATCATTTAAAGAAAGCGTAACAGCTCACTGGTCTAAATAAGGGGTTCCGCGCCGAAAATGTACCGGGGCTCAAGCCATACACCGAAACTGCGGGCGCACTTAGTGCGCGGTAGCGGAGCGTTCCGTAAGCTGATGAAGGGGGACCCGTGAGGGCTCCTGGAGGTATCGGAAGTGCGAATGCTGACATGAGTAACGATAAAGGGAGTGAGAGACTCCCTCGCCGAAAGTCCAAGGGTTCCTGCGCAACGCTAATCGGCGCAGGGTTAGCCGGCCCCTAAGGCGAGGCCGAAAGGCGTAGTCGATGGGAATGCAGTTAATATTCTGCAGCCTGGTGGTAGTGACGGATGCCGTGTGTTGTATCTTCTTACTGGATTGAAGATGCAGCGAAGGTGTCCCGGGAAATAGCTCCACCGTATAGACCGTACCCGAAACCGACACAGGTGGACTGGTAGAGAATACCAAGGCGCTTGAGAGAACTATGCTGAAGGAACTCGGCAAAATGCTCCCGTAAGTTCGCGAGAAGGGAGACCTCTTTCTGGGCAACCGGAAAGGGGTGGCACAGACCAGGGGGTGGCGACTGTTTATCAAAAACACAGGGCTCTGCGAAGCCGCAAGGCGACGTATAGGGTCTGACGCCTGCCCGGTGCTGGAAGGTTAAGAGGAGGTGTGAGAGCGCCGAATTGAAGCCCCAGTAAACGGCGGCCGTAACTATAACGGTCCTAAGGTAGCGAAATTCCTTGTCGGGTAAGTTCCGACCTGCACGAATGGCGTAACGACTTCCCCGCTGTCTCCAGCATAGACTCAGTGAAATTGAATTCCCCGTGAAGATGCGGGGTTCCTGCGGTCAGACGGAAAGACCCCGTGCACCTTTACTACAGCTTCACACTGGTATTCGTAACGACATGTGTAGGATAGGTGGTAGACGTTGAAGCATTGGCGCCAGCTGATGTGGAGTCACCCTTGAAATACCACCCTTGTCCTTATGGCTATCTAACCGCGATATGACAGTATCCGGGACCGTGTGTGGCGGGTAGTTTGACTGGGGCGGTCGCCTCCCAAATGGTAACGGAGGCGCGCGAAGGTGGGCTCAGAGCGGTCGGAAATCGCTCGTTGAGTGCAATGGCATAAGCCTGCCTGACTGCGAGACTGACAAGTCGAGCAGAGTCGAAAGACGGCCATAGTGATCCGGTGGTCCCTCGTGGAAGGGCCATCGCTCAACGGATAAAAGGTACGCCGGGGATAACAGGCTGATGATGCCCAAGAGTCCATATCGACGGCATTGTTTGGCACCTCGATGTCGACTCATCACATCCTGGGGCTGGAGCAGGTCCCAAGGGTTTGGCTGTTCGCCAATTAAAGTGGTACGTGAGTTGGGTTCAGAACGTCGCGAGACAGTTCGGTCCCTATCTGCCGTGGGTGTAGGAGAATTGAGAGGATCTGTCCCTAGTACGAGAGGACCGGGATGGACGTACCTCTGGTGGACCTGTTGTGGTGCCAGCCGCATTGCAGGGTAGCTATGTACGGAAGGGATAACCGCTGAAAGCATCTAAGCGGGAAACCCACCTCAAAACGAGTTCTCCCTGAAGAGCCGTGGAAGACCACCACGTCGATAGGTTGGGTGTGGAAGTGCAGCAATGCATGAAGCTTACCAATACTAATAGCTCGTTCGGCTTGATCCTCTCATTAGTCAATGATCATCTTTAAAGCGCCTTCGGAGCTGTAAAGATCATGTTTACTTGCGCTACCGGCCTTCGGCCTACTTGAGCGCGGGTTTAAAAGCGCCAAAAGGCGCTTTGAAAAGATTAGTTTATGCCGCTCACGCGCGTTCGCCCTTCGGGCTGCGCTCCGCGAGGGCGCGCAAAAGTGCGCGGCGCGCAGTCGCGCTTGCCTTCGCTTCGCTACGGAACCGGTGTTCCCATGCAAAGCTGCTGGCACGCCAAAAAAAAACGTCTGATAATCAAATATGACCAGTGTTCTCATAAGCTTGTTCTTCTGATCCCGGATGGGAAAAGAGACCGAACCGAAAGGTTCGCAAGGCCAAGCGGCCGCCGCCCGGTCAGGGCGCGCCGTCCGCAGGTTAGGGCTAAAGGCCCGCTCAACCGTGAGGACATCAATCAAACCAGTTTTACAAGGTAAAACTGCGCTTCGCCGGCCTGGTGGCCCCAGCGGGGAGCCCCCACCCGATCCCATCTCGAACTCGGCCGTGAAACTCCCCAGCGCCAATGGTACTGCATCTTAAGGTGTGGGAGAGTAGGTCGCTGCCAGGCCTGCAAAACGCAGTTTTACTTGCGCGACCGCCTGACGGCTCCTGGAGCGCGATCATCTCTTCAAAACGATACCGTGCTGCGGCCCGCCCGCCGTAACGCAAAAACACATATTCCAGCACCAAACCGCTTCTAAAGCACACCGGTGCCGGCACCGTGGAACAGCCTCCGGCGACGCCCGAAAGGCCAAAGGCCTGACGACGCGCAAAACAAAAATACAAGGGCTGGCCAAAAACCAACCCACCAGGCAAAACCACGGACCAAAAACAACGCGGGATGGAGCAGCCCGGTAGCTCGTCAGGCTCATAACCTGAAGGTCGCAGGTTCAAATCCTGCTCCCGCAACCAAACTCGTCAATGTCCAGCCCGGAGACATAGGTAACAGTTTGTACCGGAGACATGGGTTACAACCTCGTGCCGAACGGGTTGTCGATTGTCTGTAATGTTTTCTGCTCCAGGTCGATGTATCCCAGATCATAGCGCATAAAGCTGATCAGCCAAATTCCATCCTCCACTTCTTTTATGCCGAGTTTCTGACCGGCCAGCACGGTCGAGACGTTGATCTTCTTGCGATGCATGCAGATCCGGCCGCAGGCGGTGACCAGGGCGTCCTTGTCGTGAAAGGGATAGTCCAGGTCCGGCAGGCCCTGGTATGACCTTGCTGAGGGCGTGTAGACCTCACCTGGGGTCTTCATAGCGAGCGCTTCGTGAGGCCGCTCCTCATTGAATTCCTTGACGAAAACGTCGAATTTGGCCTGCTGCTGCAGGCTGTTCATCCCCGGAGGCCGGGTGGCTTCCTTCTTCAGGGTCAGATGCATGCGCTCGTGCCGTCCGTTCTGCTGCGGATGGCCGGGTTTGATGCGCTCAATCCCGATACCAAGGCGCAGCCACCACACGGATAGTTTGCTCAATCCGAACAGCGCATTCGGGCTGGCGAAGGGAAGGCCGTTGTCGGTCCGAATGGCAGTTGGAAGACCGAACTCCTTGAACACGCGTTCGAAGACTGAGAAGGCGAAGTCTGATTTGGTGCAGGTCAAGCCCTCACAGGCCAGCAAGTAGCGCGATCTGTCGTCGGTGATCGTCAGCGGATAGCAATACTGCCGGTTGCCGAGCTTGAACTCGCCCATGCAATCGGCGCACCAGAGGCCGTTCGCCTCCTGCGCATCTTGAAGCGCGGTTCCCCGGGCCTTGTAGCGGCGGCGCTTGCGGCGCTGGACCAGGCCGTGACGGTCCAGCACCGCATGCACCGTACTGATCGCCGGTGTCTTGAGCATCGGATATTGCCGGACCAGCTTGTCGCGGATCTTCGGCGCTCCCCGGCTTGGGTGCTCGTGCTTGAGACCAAGAATGCAGCGCTCGATCAGGAAAGGAAGCTTGTTGGCCTGACGATAGGGACGCCGGCTCCGCTCAGTGAGGCCGTCCAGGCCACAGTCGCTATAACGTTCAAATATCTTGTAACCGGTGACCCGCGAAATGCCGAACTCCCGGTACAACGGTGCCATCTTCTCACCTTCAAGAAGACGGGCAACGAAACGAAGGCGTTCATCCATGGGTCCACACTCTTTCCAAGGCAATCGGGGCTCCACCAAATGCAAGATGTGTAAACCATGTGATCGGAATGAATTGTAAGCTATCTCTCGATAGCTCACTGTCGACACGTGAACGTACGCATGTTTTGGAGGAGTTCGGCCCAGCGAACCTGCACATGAACAAAGGCCAGGCGATTGCGGCTTGCGCGGCAGCGGCGACGGGAGACATCTGTCTCGAGTGTACCGCAAGGGTGTTTCAGGAATGCAGTCAGCTGCCGGGAAGCCCGTCGCACCTGGATTGATGCCGCGCTTGAAGGATCAAGCAAACGGCTGGAAACAAACCTAAAAGCCACATCGGCGCTTGCCGTATCGCGTCTTGTCGCATCTGGCCTCGGCGTTGCGGTCCGGATCCGTTCAGCCACACGGCGTTCGGTACAGATAATTCGGTTGTTCCGCAGAAACCCAAATCCACGCCGGGAAATGGCACCTTGTTTAGCAAAGAAAAGGATCTTGTGGCTGCTGCCGATTTTTTGCTTCAACCGAACCACAATGAGTTCAATGCATTCCAGAAACCCTCGGCTTTCTCAGGGCAAGTCCAACAGTTCGTGTCTCCGGAAAGGAAATTGGCAGAAACGTTCATATTGGACATTCGTGCTACCAAAAGCGGAGGTCCGTTCCTTGGTCAGACAACCAACAACCACCCCATCTGAGCGCCCCCGAAGGGGCGCTTAACCTGAGTTGGTGTGAAGGGAAAAGGGCCGACTTTCCTATCAACAGGCAGCGGTAACGATGACCTCTACCTTCAGCTCGGAGCGTGCAAGGCGCGCCTCGCCGCAAGCGCGGGCGGGCGCGTGACCCTCCGGAACCCAGGCATCCCAAACCGCGTTCATTTCTGCAAAGTCAGCCATATCCGCCACCCAGACGATCGCCTGCAGAATATTTTCCTTTGATGTGCCCGCTTCGGCAAGCAAGGCATCGACCCGCGATAGGCAATCGCGTGTTTGTTCTGCGACTGTATCACCCGCCCCAACTTGTCCACACAGATAGACGGTTCCGTTGTGTTTCACGATTTTGCTCATGCGTTGGCCTGTATGGATACGTTCTATCATGGTTCATTCCTTCGATAGGTGGTTCAATGCGCAAGCCGGAAGCTTCAGCTGAGTTGAGTGTGAAAGCACAGCTGCCCCGGCCTCACGTCGAGGAGCCCTGCCTTCCCAGAAGCGGGCGCATCAGGAAGGGAGTGAGGTACATCGGGATCTGGTAGCACCCCAAAAACACCAGGAAACTGTCAGTTTGCGTGGCGCTGGACGCGACAAGAAAGAGCGCAACATTTCGATTGCCTGCAACCAAAGCCATTGGGGCCGCGCTAACCACGTCCCCACGACGATTAAGAACCAGATAGGCGATCGCCTGCAGGCCCAGATTGACGACCAGTGCAATGGACAGCCAACCTGCAAGAGCCAAAGGATTGGTCGACAGGGCGGGCGCAACTGCGCTCATCAGACCGACAACGACAATGGCAAGCGTTAGTATGGTTAACCCATCGACCCCTCGGATCTCTGTTTCGCGCATTTTGGGGCGCAGAAGGGCGCGTGCGACAAAGGCCAGGGCAATCGTCGCACCAAGAGCGGTGCCGAGGCGCAAAGCCGCACCAAGCGCCTGGGTCAGGCTTCCCAACGCCGGGGAAAACCAGAAAACCGGGATTAGAGTAAGCGGGAGGAGAAGAGTGCCCAGAACAAGCAAGCGAAAGGCCGGTTCGGGTGAATGACCAAGCAGCAATGACAGATTGGGGCTTCCCGTAAGCGGAGGAGCCGCGAGCATCAGCGTCAAGGCAATTGCGACGGGGCTTTCGGCGAGGCCAAACAGAGCAAAAATACCCAAGCAGACCAGAGGCAGAACAAGCTGATAGGTTACGACCACGCCCGACATGTTTGTAGATCGGCGCAGACCTTCATAAGCGGCTGGCAGCCCAACACGGAATGCGGTCAGGAACAGCAGGAACAAGACCATCTCGCTCAACCAAGGGCGAAGAGTTTGCGCAAGTGCTGGCAGGGCAAGCCCTGCCAGCAACCCGGCAACAAGGACAAACCGTCCGTAACGTGCAAACAATCCAAGCGTTTGCAGCATCTGGATCAACCGCCGGGTCCTTGGCGAATGTTATTGGGCAACCAGGTCGCAAGCTCCGGCCAGGCCACGAGGATCACCACCATGAGCAGCATCAGACCAACCATCGGAATCGCAGTTTTCGCGATGTAGCCGATCTGGTGGCGGGTCATGCCCTGCAGCACGAAGAGGTTGAACCCAATGGGCGGCGTCACCTGTGCCGTTTCGATAACCACAACGAGAAAGATGCCGAACCAGATCACGTCAATCCCGGCTGCACGGATCATCGGCTCGACAATTGCCATGGTCAGAACGACCGAGGATAGCCCATCCATGAACATGCCCAGGATCAGATAAAAGACCGTCAGCACCGCAATCAGCGCGATGGGCGACAGGTTGTAACTGTCGATCATCTCGGCCAGCGCGCGCGGCAAGCCTGTGAATCCCATCGACAAGGAAAGGAACTCTGCCCCCATCAGGATGAAGGCAATCATCGCCGAGGTCTTCGTCGCGCCCATCAGGCTGCTCTTGAAGGTATCCCAGCTGAGTGATCCCTGCATTGCGGACAAAAGAAGCGCACCCGTTACACCAACCGCAGCGGCTTCGGTCGCGGTCGCAAAGCCCATGTACATTGATCCGATCACAACGAAGACAAGACCGAAGAGAGGCAGCAGGAAACGGCTTTCGGAAAGCATGTTTCCAAGTGACATTCTGGGTTCCGGTTCGGGGCGCTGATCCTTGTAGAAAAGGTGCCAGGCAACGATGTAGAGCATAAACAACCCGGCCAGCACGAGGCCGGGGAAGACGCCCGCCATAAAAAGCTTTGTGATGCTCTCGTTGATCGTCACGCCGTAGACGATAAGCGTCAGCGACGGCGGGATCATCAAGCCAAGGGTCGCCGCGCCGGCCAGCGTGCCAATGATCATAAACTCCGGATAGCCGCGTTTGCGCAGTTCGGGGATCGACATCTTGCCGACCATGTTAAGGGTTGCAGCCGATGACCCGGAAACGGCCGCGAATATGGTGCAACCAGCGATGTTCGTATGTAACAGCCCGCCCGGAAGAAAACGCATCCAAGGAGCAAGCCCACGGAACATGTCCTGTGACAATCGCGTTCGATAGAGGATCTCTCCCATCCAGATAAACAATGGCAGCGCAGTCAGCGTCCAGCTTGAGGCCCCGGCCCAGATCGTGGTGATCATCGCGTCGCCTGCAGGGCGTGACGTGAACAGCTCCATGCCGACCCAAGCCACGCCCATGAGCGCAAGGCCAATCCAAACGGATCCGCCCAGAAGAGCAAAGAGCACGAAAAGGAAGATCGCCGTGGTGTAAAGTTCGCTCATTCCAGAACCTCTTCATGAATCTGGCTTTCCCCCAAGGCGAGGAGACGTGTGAGGTGATCCCAAATGGCAACGGCCAGCAGCACTGCGCCGATCGACATTGGAAGTTGCGGAAGCCAAATGGGGGTATAGACCCAGTCAGAACCGGTCGCAGCCCACATATCTCCCCATTTGGCAGGAGAGTTGACAAACATGGCGAGGGTGGTCAGCAGCCACTCGGGCACCAGATCTTGCCCCTGTGTGCGATCGTTGATCATCTCGGACACGATGTTGGTTTTGATCGCGTATCTCGCAAAATAGGTCGCCGTGATGGCGGCGATGAATTTGGCCGCAGCGTCAAGCCAGAATTCGGTGTGCCGGTTTAGGTTGAGCAACACCGAAACCCGAATATGCCCACCTTGAGACAGCGTGTAGGCAAGCGCGAAAAACGATGTTGCGGCCATGGCATAGCCTGCGTATCCTGTTGCTCCGGGGAAGGTCATACTCGACCACCGCGCCATCATTTGTCCAATGATGAGCAAAAGGATCACCACCATGAAACAGGCCCCAATGACACCTACAGCTTTATAAATCTTGTCAAGAACGCGCCAAATGGGCTGCAAAAGCCGGGCGGCCTTGGGACCTTGCCACAGGCAATAAAGTGCCAGACAGGTAGGAAAAACAAAGAGCCAAACCCACAAGGGAAGGCCCAGAATTGGTTGCCAGTCTCGCATTGAGTTGTGCTCCGCGAAAAATGTGATGAAGGCCCCGTTCTTGTTTGGGGCCTTCATCAAGGTGCATAGGTGCGGCCTTAGTTCGCGTTATATGCGTCGAGAATAGCCTGACCGTCTTCACCAACGGCCTCCAGCCACTTTGCGGTCATTTCTACGCCAATTTCTTCCAACTCTGCCCGGAACTCCGGACCCGCTTCCTGAACGGCCATGCCGTTTTCAATGAACTGGTCAAAGTACCAGCTGGCCAGTTCTGCCGACTTTGCGGCGCAGGATGCAGCAGTTTCGTCAGCTGCTTTCTGCATGGCTGCCTGTGTGTCGGCATCAAGACCATCCCAGATGCCCTTGTTCACGAACACGTAGTTGCGCGGGAACCAGGCGTTGACCTTGTAGTAATCGGACACATGCTCCCACAGCTTTCTGTCGTAGCCGGTGGAACCCGAAGAGATCATGGAAGCCGCAACGCCTGTGGCGAAGGCTTGTGCGATTTCAGCCGCTTCGATGGTGACCGGGATCATGCCCAGTTTTTCGGCGATCTGCGCTGTAGCAGAGTTGTAAGCGCGGAACTTCACACCCTGGATGTCTGCAGAAGAGTTGACCTTCTGGTTGAAGTAGAAACCCTGGCCCGGCCATGGACAGGTGTAGAGGGTCACCAGGTTGTGGTGTTTTAGGCGTTCGTTCACGATGTCCTTGGCCGCGGCCCAGAGCTTGGCGTTGTCTTCATAGGACGTTGCGACGAAGGGCAGGTTGTCCCAACCCAGGATCGGTTCTTCGTTTGCGTGGGCTGACATGAAGCGCTCGCCGATCGGGGCCTGGCCGGTCTGAACCGCGCGTTTGATCTCGGCGCCGCCGAAAAGTGAACCGCCGTGGTGTGGCGTAATGTCGATGGCTCCGTCGGTATATTCGCGGACCTTGTCGGCGAACATCACGCCGTGCTCGGAATGGAAGTTCGTTGCGGCATAGGCCATTGGCATGTCCCACGTCTCGGCCGAGGCGGCGGTGCCTGCGATGGAGATTGCGACAGCCGCAACAGCAGTGTTCAATTTCGTAAGTGCGTTCATGGTTTTCTCCTTGGGTGATGCACGTTTCTTGGTTATTGACCCGCAGCGAACCGCATGGGTTCAAAGGGGCTCGTGTCGTAATTTGGATGATTTCCAGCAATCATCTCGGCTACCAGCCTGCCCGTCTTGGGACCGCCTGTCAGACCGATATGGTGGTGGCCAAACGCCGTGAAGATGCCGGTGGAGCCTAACTCACCGATCAATGGAAGGCTATCGGAAGGGGCTGGGCGAAAGCCCAACCATTCCTCGTCAGACTCGTATTCGAGATCCGGAAACATCTCTTTCACTTTACGCCGCAGCAGCTTCAAAGGCGCCTTCGAGGGCTTCTCGCTCAGTCCTCCAAACTCGACCACACCCGCGCACCGCACACCCTGATCCATCGCTGTTGCGACAAACTTTCCGGCGGTCAGCATCATCGGGTTGTTGGGGAGTTGGCTTGGCCCCTTGAAGGTAATGTGATACCCCCGCTCGGCTTCGAGCGGCAAGTTGAGCCCCAGCTTCTGCATCAGCGGTCGGGACCAGACCCCCGAGGCGACGACAACCTTATCACAATGAAAGCGCCCCTGCGCCGTGTCCACAGCGATGACTTGGCCTCCGCTCAGATCAAAGTCTTTAACTTCCGCCTGAACAAACTTTCCGCCCATTTCTTCGAGCAGCTTCACCAGATCTTGAACATACCTACCCGGGTTCAGGATGAATCCATGGTCTTTCAAGACGGCCAAAATTTTGGTGTTCGAACCGAGGATTGGCTCTGCGTCCTGCACGGCGTCACCTTCGAGCAATTCGGGCGTAAACCCGGCTTCCTTTCGCAGTTGCCAAGCGAACGCGTCCGCCTCGAAGGCTGCGCGATCCGCATAGGCGAAGCTATAACTGCTGCTTTGCACCCATTTTGCAGCCTTTGTGCCCGCAGTGAGCGATTGATGTTGTTCCAGGCTATCTCCAACGATCGTAGCCAAGCCTTGGCTGACGCGGCGGGTATCGCATTCATTGGCGTGTGACATGTATTTCACGAGCCAAGGAAGCATTTTGGGGAGATAGCCCCAGCGCAGAAACAAAGGAAAATTGGGATCAAATAGATACCTTGGGCTTTTCATCAGAAGCCCCGGCCCGGTAACCGGCACGACCGAACAGCTCGCCAGAATGCAGCCATTGCCATATGAGGCGCCCATTCCGGGTGTGCCTTTGTCAAGCAAGGTCACGTCGAAACCGGCGCGTCTTAGCCAGATGGCCGACGCAACGCCAACAATCCCTGCACCAACAACGACTACATGCTTTGAATTCACTCGATCGTGCCCCTCTTTAAGGACGACACTCTCGCAGGCGCGAAACATCATTTCCAATATTTTTTTATGAAATGCATATCATATTAAATGATAGTCAGGGGTATGAAGCTCAGATTCAGACAGTTACAAGCCTTCCATGCGATCATTGACACCGGCACCGTGACAGGTGCTGCAGACGCATTGGGCATCTCGCAGCCGGGGATCTCCAACCTGTTGGCTGAACTTGAACGTCAAACCGGGCTGGCGCTTTTCGAGCGTCTGCACGGACGGCTTGTCCCTACCCCGGAAGCTGAATTGCTGCATCGCGAGATCGACACCGTGGTCAGGGGGCTTGATCATGTAACACAGGCGGTCGTGGATCTGCAGAACAAGCAAGCCGGACACCTTCAGGTGGCTACTCAGCACTCAATATCCTTTGGCTTCATGCCCAAGCTGATCGCGAATTTTTCCAAGACACGGCCGGACATGAACATCTCGTTCCAGTCTCAGTACAGCTCTAAAATTCAAGAGTGGGTTCTGTCCGGATTGTTTGAAATCGGCATATGCGAAATGCCAATACTTTACGATACACTGACGGTCCATCCGCTTCATGTCGAAACGAAAATTGCGCTGCACAAGGACAATCCGCTGGCGCATCACGAGGTTCTGACCCCCGACTTGCTGCGCGAAGAACCCTTCATCGTCATGGGCCCGGAGCACATCACGTCGCGGCGGCTCAGCAACGTGTTCGAGACGGCTGAGGTGCCGCTAAGGACGCGGGTCCATTCGCATCTCTTCAAGAACCTCTTGAGCTTCGTGAAAGAAGGGATGGGAGTCGCGCTGCTTGACCGTTTTGGGCTTGAGTTCGACTATGACGAACGTTTTGTTGCCAGAAGCTTCGAGCCACAGATCACCATGGACATGGCGATCATAACGTCTGCAACCCGCCCTCTGTCACTGGTGGGAAAGGAATTTCTGGCCTATCTCCTTGAAGAGCTGGAACCCTACTCGGCAACCGGGTCGCCCATTGGTCCCATGAGGAAAAGCGAGAAGCCATGAACCAGCCAAGCATTGGCGTCTTGATGCTCGAAACACAATTTCCGCGCCCGCTGGGCGATATCGGAAACCCGGGAACATGGCCGTTTCCCGTGCGATTTCAAACTGTGCCCGGAGCAAGTGCCGGAAAGGTTGTCTTGGATGATCCAAGGAAGATCCTGCACGACTTCATAGAGGCAGGCAATTCGCTTATCGCAGAAGGCTGCACTGGCATCGCGACCTCCTGTGGCTTTCTTTCGCTTCTGCAGGATGAATTTAAGTCAGCCTTGGGCGTGCCCTTTGCAAGCTCCCCCCTTATGCAACTGCAGATAATCGAAGCCCTGCTTCCGGCAGGCCAGGAAGCCGGTGTTCTGACCATCTCCAAAGAGAACCTCAGCAAGGCACATCTTCGCGCGGCTGGTGCGCGGCCGGATACGGCTATGGAAGGCTTGCCGAGGGAGGGTGCCTTTGCCAGTGCGGTGTTCGAAGATCGCAGGGAAATGGATTACGCAGCCTGCCGGGACGAAATGATCGGGGCTGCGATCTCGCTTCATAAAGCCGCTCCAAACGTCAAAGCGATTGTTCTGGAATGTACCAACATGGCGCCATATGCGGCCGACATCACAAGATTAACGGGCTGTCCGGTTTACTCGGTGGTAAGCTTCCTCAACTGGTTTCACTCAGGGTTGTCGCCTGTTCGATATTGAAACCACCATAATTTTCCTCGCAGTTTGAAGCTTGCCGTAGAGGCGGATCTGGTTGCGACGTTCCGCGTCAATTTCAAACTGAGCTCCCGCCCGAAATTTGGACACTGACGTAAGCTATGAATTGTTGTCTGCTTCTCTTCGAGGAAAAGGATATCAGAGATGTCGAAACGGAAGAACCATTCGCCGGGGTTCAAGGCCAAGGTGGCGCTTGAGGCGTTGAAGGGTGAATGCGGTCGCTGATTTGGCGAGCCGGTTTGGCGCTCAAGCGGCAAATCACCGCGACTGAGAAACAGATCGACGATCTGATGGACCGGCTGGTGGACGCCTCCAGCGAGCTCACCGCAAAGGCCTATGAGCGCAAGATAGAAAGGCTGGAAAAAGAGCGCCTGCTTGCTCAGGACAAACTGGCCAACGGCCTCGCGCCAACCGTGCCCCAAGGCCAGATGATAGAACTCGCACTCAAGTTCCTGTCAAACCCTTGTAAACTCTGGGAAAGCGGCAATCTGACCTTACAGAAAATGGTGCTCAGGCTGGCATTTGCCGAGCATCTCGCATACAGCCGCATTGAGGGCTATAGAACGCCGGAAACCACCTTACCCTTCAAGGTGTTAGGCGATGTTTCCATGCGTAAGTGTAAAGTGGTGCCCCCCGCCGGAATCGAACCGGCACTCCCGAAGGAACGGGATTTTGAATCCCGCGCGTCTACCAGTTCCGCCAGAGGGGCAACTGACACCGGATTGCGTGCCTATCATGGCCAAGATGCGGATGCAAGGCGCGCTCGATATCCTTTGTATCCGGTGCCGCGCAGAGTGCCTGTGACCTCCTGAAGAAGCGCGGGGACTTGCCCGGATCGGGCAAGGTGCCGCGAGCCGGAAGTCGATAGGTAGAGACGCCGTCGATGGCCGTTTTTACAAGGCGCTTTCGTACAGCCCGTCTTAAGAAGTTGATGGTATTGCCTTGTGTAACCGATGGTTCACTGAGGTATTTTACGATGGTATCCACGAACGAAGCGACGCGCTCTCCCGGTAAAATCGGCGCAATTGCCGATAAACTTGGCTTCAAGGAGCCTTCCCTGTTTTCCGGAACGATGCCGAAGGATGGCGTTTTCGCGGCAGCTTTTCTGGACCCGTCCCGCCTTGAAGATGCCCCCATTCGCTCTTCCTGGATTTTGGACGGAGAGCCTGTGGCCAAATGCGAAACGCTTTCGCATACGACCCGTGGATGGGGATCCGCTGCCCATTGGTCCTGTACCGCCGGAACCTTCCGGTGGGAATACGGCTGGGATGAAACCGTGCTGTTCGTTGAAGGGGAGGTCTACATCACCGATGCCGACGGTGCCATGTATCATGGCCGGCCGGGCGTGAGCCTGCGTTTTCCGGCCGGTACCACTGCGACCTGGCACGTGCCGCGCTACATCCGCAAGATCGCGTTCAACCAGAAGCCGGTCAACTGGCATGTTCACAAGTTCGCCCGGATCTGCGAGCGCCTGGGCCGCGTTTTGGGCATGAAAGTGCCTGCCGGAAGCGGACTTTAGGGTCCGCGGGTTTCAGGACTTGCATCGCGACAAATTCCCGGCAATTGAAGGCTGCCTGTGACAACCGGTCCGGTTGATTAAGGTGCAAATTGTGCGCTTTTTCTGGACAGGCCGCGCAGGCTTGGCTAAAAGCGGATCATGAGCAGATCAGGACAGGAAATCGAGCTGAAGCTCGAAGTCGCACAAGACGCACAAGGCGCGCTGAAACGCGTTGGGACTCTTCAAGGTTTCAGCGCCAGCAGGGCTGTCACCAAAACTCTCCATTCCATCTATTTCGACACACCTGATCAAAGCCTGCGCAAGGCCAAGATCTCCCTGAGGGTGCGCAAGTCGGGCCGGTCCTGGGTCCAGACGGTCAAATTGGGGACCGGCGTGGTCGCCGGTGTGTCATCCGCAGTCGAGGCCGAACATCCGGTCAAGGGCCGGGCGGTAGAATTCTCAGCTATCGAAGATCCTTCCGTTACCGCGGCCCTGGAAACGGTTTTGAATGGCCAACCGGTCTCGGAATGTTTCGAGACCATCATGAAGCGCACCACCCGCATCCTGACCCGCGATTCCGACGGTAGCGAAATCGAACTGGCATTCGACAACGGCAATATTCTCGCCGGTGAAGCCGTCCGCCCATTGCTCGAACTGGAAATGGAACTGAAATCCGGAGCCGGTACATCGCTGTTTGAAGCCGCCAAGGCGCTTTTGGCGGACACTCCGTTCCGGTTTTCACCCTGCAGCAAGGCTGAACGTGGCTACCGGCTTGCCGAAGGCGATGCCAGTGAACCGGTGAAACCGAAGCTGGCTGCGCCGATCACGTATCCGGAAGGCGAGACGGTCGAAAGGGCGTTCCGCAATGTTCTGAGATCCTGTCTGGAACAGATGGCGGAAAACCGCGTGGTTATCCTTGGATCGGACGATCCGGAAGGGCCTCATCAGATGCGGGTTGCCCTGCGCCGCCTGCGGAGCGCCTTCCGTCTGTTCAAGCCCGCGCTGAACCCGGCAACCGCGCTGGCGCTTGATGCCAAGGCCCGTGAGCTGGCGGCCGAAGCAGGCGCTCTCAGGGATCTGGATGTCCTGGTTGATGAGATCGTTGCACCGCTGACCGATGTGGCGCCGGAGGGTGTGCGCTTCGACGGACTGATTGCACATCTGCAGGAGCGGCGCGAAGCTGTCCGCACCGCGCTTACCGCCCATCTGGCGTCCGATGATGTCAACGCGTTCCTGATGGATCTTGCCGCCTATACCGAGGGACGCGGCTGGCTGGACCCGAACAATCTCGATCAGACAATCGTGCTCGCGCAGCCTTTGCAGAGTTTTTCGGCTGACGCATTGAAAAAGCAATGGAAAAAAGTCGGCAAGTTCGGCGCACGCATCGACGATCTGACCATTCCCGCGCGCCATGACATGCGCAAGGCTCTCAAAAAGATGCGGTATGGCATCGAGTTCTTTGCCGATCTCTATCCGCCGGACGCCGTCAAGCCGTTCCTGAAGCGGATGAAGAAGCTGCAGGACATTTTCGGCTATCTGAATGATGTTGCGATGGCTGAGAAACTGTCTGGCCTGAACGGGCTCAGCGGCAAGGCCGCCGTCGAAGCCGCCGAAGGAACCGGCTTTGTCATTGGCTGGCACGAGGCACAGTCGCGCGTCATGTGGCAACACGCCAAGGGCTACTGGGACGAAACCCGCAAGACGACAAAGTTCTGGCTCTAAACCCGCTTATGACCCTCCGTTGATGACAAGCTGCAGCCGGTCGGCCGGGGCCCGGGAGCGAGTGTAATGCAGGGGCCGGCCGTCCATCTCGGTGTTCAGCGCCTCAATCACCAGAACTGGCTGGCCCAAAGCGATGCCGAGCTGATGCGCGTCGCCTGCTTCGACCAGTTCCGCTGACACCCGTGTTTCCTTGCGCTGATAGTCGTTGATCCCGGCACGGGCGAGTGCATCGGTGATCTTTCCTGTTTCCGCGTATCCGGCGACAAGATTTGGCACACGGGCATGTTCGAACCAGCAGGTTCCGATCATCACCGGAACACCGTCGGCAACCCGTAGCGTTTCTAGCCGGATCAGCAGGGTTCCGACCGGTAAATCAAGCTGCCGCGACAGCATAGGGTCCGCTTCTTCATGGCCGGAACCGATCAGGCGCCCGCCAGGATCCCGGTTTTGGCCGGAGACGATTTCAGAAAACCGGGTTCGGGGGCCGATCGGATAGGTCAACGGGGCCGCTGCCACGAATGTCCCCCGCCCCTGGTCGGCGCGCAGAATTCCATCAGCTGTCAACGCTGCTATCGCCCGGCGAACCGTATGCCGGTTAACACCAAAACGGGTTGCAAGGGTAGCTTCGGCGGGCAGGCGGCAGCCCTCCTCGAATGCCCCGCTCACGATCTCGGCCTTCAGGGTTTCCATGATTTGGCGCCAGACCGCGATGCCCGCATTCCGGTCGTTGGAAAGAGTTTTCGTCATGCGACCGTCATCAAGTTTCGATAGGAAAGAGTCAAACAGTTTATTTGTCTAGACAAATAGACAAATTCTGTTTACAGAACCGCCATCCGCAGCGATCCTGACCGCCAGCAAAGAGGCCGTGAGCGATGCCAGTGAAAGACGCACATTGGGACAAGTACGACAGGCGCAGGGTCATGGCGACCCTTGCCGCAGCCTCGCCGGAGGCTGTTGAAATGAAATACGCCACTTTGTCGCCGCCGCGGTTCGAGTTGGTGCGGCAGCCGGAAACCGGGCTGGTCATGGCGCGCGGACGGATGGGCGGAAGTGGCGATCCGTTCAATCTGGGCGAAGTCACGGTAACCCGGTGCGTCATCCGATTGGAAAGCGGTGAGACCGGAAGCTCCTACAGTCTCGGGCGGAACAAGAAGAAGGCCATCCAAAGCGCAGTGATTGATGCGTTGTGGCAGCGGCGCGAAGACCGTTCGCATATTGAAGCCGGAATCCTGGTGCCACTTGCAACCGCCCAACAGGACGCGAAGCAATCCACGCGGGAAGAGACCGAAGCCACAAAGGTAAACTTCTTCACCATGGTTCGGGGAGACGACTGATGACGGCCATAGAACCCGATACCCCGCAAATCCACGAACCGATTGCCGGACTTGCCGACCCTGTCCACGACGCACAGGCCTGTTTCCGGGCCGTGATGAACGCAATGGCCCGCCCTGGTAAGCGTGTTGCTTTGCCACAAAAGCCGTTGGCGCCGCCGGCGCCTCTGACAACGGCAGCGGCTATGATTGCGCTTACATTGTTCGATTACGATACGCCGGTCTGGCTTGACCGGCCGTTGAAGAGCGAAGACGCCGTCCAGGCCTTTCTCAAGTTCCACACCGGCGCCCCGATTGTCGCCAATCCGGTGGATGCCGCCTTTGCTCTGGTGTCCGACCCGAAACACATGATCCCGCTGGCCAGTTTCCATCAGGGAACAGCGGAGTATCCGGACCGGTCGACCACAGTGATCCTGAGCGGTCAGACGTTCGGCAAAGGATCAGCGGTGACGCTTGAGGGGCCGGGCATCAAGGAACAGCAGATTTTAACCGTGAAACCGCTGCCGCCAATGTTCTGGCAGCAAGTTAAGGCAAACAACGCTCAGTTTCCCCGCGGTGTTGATCTGATCTTTGCAGGAGGCACGGAAATCTCCGCTCTACCGCGTTCCACACGCGTTGTTAGCATGGAGGACTGATCAATGTATGTTGCGGTGAAAGGCGGCGAACAGGCCATCACGAATGCCCACAAGCTGTTGGCCAAACGCCGTCGGGGAGACCGGTCGGTTCCGTCGCTGACGCTTGACCAGATCGCCCAGCAACTGTCTCACTCGGTTGCCAGGGTGATGGGTGAAGGCTCACTCTATGATGAGACATTGGCCGCGCTCGCGATCAAACAGGCGCGCGGTGATTTGATCGAGGCGGCTTTTCTGATGCGGGCGTACCGGACAACCCTGCCGCGCTTTGGTTACAGCGAGCCGATTGATACGGCCAGGATGCTCATTGAACGCCGGATATCGGCGACGTTCAAGGATCTCCCCGGTGGGCAGGTGCTTGGTCCGACCTTTGATTATAGCCACCGGCTACTGGACTTTGCCCTTGCCGCCGATGAAGACGGAGACATCCCCGAAGCGGTGGATATTGTGCCTGCAGGCGATGCGCCTGTCCCCCGGGTTGCTGATCTTCTCGGCGAAGACGGCTTGATTGAGCCGGATCCGCAATCCGACGCGGACAAGCCGGTCGGCGATCTCACCCGCGATCCCCTGTCGTTTCCGGCAGACCGTGATCTGCGCCTGCAGAACCTTGCGCGCGGCGATGAAGGTTTTCTGCTGGCGCTCGCCTATTCCTCCCAGCGCGGCTATGGCCGCACGCACCCGTTTGCTGGTGAAATCCGCTATGGCGAGGTTGAAGTGGAATTTTTTGCAGAAGAACTCGGCTTCGCGGTGTCGCTAGGCACAATCAAGGTGACCGAGTGCCAGATGGTCAACCAATTCAGCGGCTCTGCCAAGGTGCCGCCTGCCTTCACGCGCGGATACGGAATGGTGTTCGGCCAGGTGGAGCGCAAGGCGATGGCGATGGCGATGGTCGACCGGTCCCTGCGTTGGGAAGAACTCGGGGAGGAGCAGACCGCCCCGGTGCAGGACACGGAGTTCGTGCTCTCCCATTCCGACAGCGTCCAGGCAACCGGCTTTGTCGAGCATTTGAAACTGCCCCACTACGTCGATTTCCAGGCCGAACTCGATTTGGTGCGCCGACTACGTGGTGAGTGGTTCGAGAAGCGCCGGATCGAGGAAGAAGGTAGCAAGGAGGCCGCCGAATGACTGCGAATGATCAATCCTTCGGTGATGGCGAGTACAACTTCGCCTACCTGGACGAGCAGACCAAGCGCATGATCCGCCGTGCGATCCTTAAAGGCATTGCGATTCCCGGGTACCAGGTGCCGTTTGCCTCCCGCGAAATGCCGATGCCCTATGGCTGGGGAACCGGTGGTGTTCAGGTAACCGCCTCGATTATCGGCAAAGACGATTGCCTGAAGATGATCGATCAGGGCTCCGATGACACCACCAACGCTGTTTCCTTGCGCGGGTTCTTTGAGAAAACCGCCGGTGTCAAAACGACGCACAAAACGGCGGAGGCGAGCATCATCCAGACACGTCACCGCATTCCGGAAAAAACCCTGTCGGAAGATCAGATCCTGGTTTTCCAGGTGCCGATCCCCGAGCCCTTGCGTTTTCTTGAGCCGCGCGAAACCGAAACCCGGAAGATGCATGCGCTTGAGGACTATGGCCTCATGCATGTGAAACTCTATGAAGACATTGCCAAAAACGGCCACATCGCCACGACCTATGCCTATCCGGTGAAGGTCAGTGGACGCTATGTGATGGACCCGTCTCCGACGCCGAAATTCGACAATCCCAAACTCGACCAAATGGCCGCCCTGCAGCTTTATGGCGCCGGCCGCGAAAAACGCATCTACGCCATTCCACCCTATACTACGGTGGAAAGCCTCGATTTCGAAGATTACCCGTTCGAGGTCCAGCACTTTGACAAGCCCTGTGCCCTGTGCGGCGCGGAAAATGTCTATCTCGATGAGGTCATTCTTGATGACAAGGGCGGACGGATGTTCGTCTGTTCCGACAGCGATCATTGTGAGG
The DNA here is from genome assembly GCA_965230445.1 of Roseibium sp. GTDB lineage: Bacteria > Pseudomonadota > Alphaproteobacteria > Rhizobiales > Stappiaceae > Roseibium. Next base: position 4,587,211 of record OZ246005.1, read on the forward strand.
AACGGCGTGCGGCCGGGCACACCGGCCCGATGGCGGCGGATCCGGTCGCTGTACACCTTGGCGGGCGCAATGCCACCGAAACAGCGGAGGCCTTGTCATGAACATCGATCTATCACAGGAACCGCTCCTGCAGGTCCGGGATGTCACCCGCTATTACGGCGACCGGATTGGTTGCCGGGATGTTTCGTTCGATCTCTGGCCCGGGGAAGTTCTGGCTATTGTTGGCGAGAGCGGTTCCGGCAAAACCACGCTTTTGAATTGCCTGTCGACCCGTTTGGCACCGACCACCGGCGCGATCGAATACCGGATGCGCGATGGGACAATGCGCAACTTGTTTCAATTGTCCGAGGCCGAACGCCGGTTCCTGATGCGCACCGACTGGGGGTTTGTACATCAGAACGCGCCCGATGGACTACGCATGACCGTTTCGGCCGGTGCCAATGTCGGCGAGCGGTTGATGGCGGTTGGCCAGCGCCACTACGGCAATATCCGGGCAACAGCAACTGACTGGCTTGGCCGGGTGGAGATTGAAAGCGACCGGATCGACGACGAGCCGCGCAGCTTCTCCGGCGGCATGCGCCAGCGTCTGCAGATCGCGCGGAATCTTGTTACGCACCCAAGGCTGGTGTGCATGGACGAGCCGACCGGCGGGCTGGACGTGTCCGTTCAGGCGCGGCTTCTTGATCTCTTGCGCCGGCTGGTGTCCGACCTCGGCCTGTCCGTTGTCATCGTAACCCACGATCTGGCGGTTGCCCGGCTGTTGTCGCACCGGATCATGGTGATGCGCCACGGCAAGGTGATCGAAACCGGCTTGACCGACCAGGTGCTGGACGATCCGCGTGAGCCCTATACCCAGCTTCTCGTCTCCTCCATTCTCCAGGTCTGAAGAAAGGCTCGACTGATGACCGTACGCCTTTACCTCAACAATGTCGGCAAGTCGTTTGTCATGCACCTTCAAGAAGGAGCTGTGCTCCCGGTTGTCGAGAATGTCGATTTCTCGGTTTCACCTGGTGAAGTTGTGGTTCTTGGTGGACCGTCCGGGGCAGGCAAGAGTTCGATCCTGAAGATGATCTACGGCAACTACCGCTGCGACAAAGGCCAGATCCTGGTCACGCTAGGGAGTGACGAAGTGGTCAATGTCGCCAATGCCGAGCCCCGCCTGGTCCTCAAACTTCGGGAAGACACAATTGGCTATGTCAGCCAGTTTCTGCGTGTGATCCCGCGTGTGCCGGCCTTCGAGGTCGTTGCCGAGCCAATGATTGCTCAAGGCGCTGATGAAGGCGAAGCACATACAACCGCCAAGGCGCTGCTGGCCCGCCTGAATGTGCCCGAAAGACTATGGTCGCTCCCACCGGCGACGTTCTCCGGCGGGGAGCAGCAACGCGTGAATATTGCCCGCGGGTTCATTGGCGACTATCCGATCCTCTTGCTGGACGAACCAACGGCATCCCTTGATGCTGCCAACCGCGCTGTGGTGATCGAACTGGTGGAAGAGAAAAAGGCCAAGGGCGTTGCCATGGTCGGTATCCTGCACGATCAGGACGTACGAGAGAAAATCGCCGATCGGATTATCGACGTGACTGGTTTTTCCGCTGAGGCGGCTTAGGGCCTGGGGGAATTTGGGATTTGGATTGCGGTATCGATGAAAATCATTCGGATCGAGAAGCAATGTCGCTGGAAAAGCTATTCCTTATCCGTGGAAACTGTCACAACGCGGTTATGCGATGCCGCTAGACGGGCAATTCGCTATCACCCAGTTTGTTTGCCAGGCAATCCAGACCGAGGTCCTACGCTAAAGGCATCCCTATGCGCTATGCGATTTACTTTGCTGCTGAGCAAACAGACCCCCTTATGCAGCTCGGAAACTCCTGGCTTGGCCGGGATCCTTTCACCGGTGCAGCGCTGGGACAGCCGGCAGTTGCCGGAATATCCATGGATCGCTTGCTGGCCCTGACCGGCGAACCGCGCCGTTACGGATTTCACGGCACGATGAAAGCGCCCTTTTCGCTTCACGACGGCAAGTCCGAACAAGACCTTGTCGCGGCCTGCGAAGGCTTTGCGGCAGATGTGTCGGCCTTTCAGATTGCAGGTCTGAATGTCAGCCGGCTTGGCCGGTTTCTTGCGCTGACCCCCATTGCCGAGGAACTGGAACTGAATGCTCTGGCAGCAGCCTCAATCATCGCCTTTGAACCGTTTCGGGCCCCACTGGCGCAAGCTGATCTGGAACGCCGCAGAAGATCAAACCTGACAGGCCGCCAGGATGCCTATCTGACCCGATGGGGTTACCCTTACATCTTTGAGGAATTCCGGTTTCACATGACCTTGTCGGTCAGTCTGGAGAGCGAAACCGAAGCGGCAAGCCTGGAAGGTGCAGCCTGCAGACATTTCGAACCCGTCACCGGAAAGATGATGACTTGCGCCAGTATCGCGCTCTATGCCGAGCCCGAACGCGGCGCGCCATTTTCGGCGCTGCAGGTCTTTCCGCTTACCGGATCATCGTCGCCGTCCAGTTTGCTGGCCGGTCTGAAGGAGAAAACATGAGCTCTTACCCGCGCGTCTTCACCAATGCCTGCCTGGTTCTCGCGGACGGCATTGCCGACGGCAGCCTCACTGTGGATCAGGATGGCCGGATAGGTGAAATCGGAACATCGTCTCAGGTGCATGGCCACGATTGTGAAGGCGATTATCTGATTCCGGGTCTGATCGAGCTGCATACAGACCATCTGGAAACCCACTATGCGCCACGCCCGAAAGTGCGCTGGAATCCGGTTTCCGCGGTTCAGGCCCATGATGCCCAGATTGCCTGTGCCGGCATCACTACCGTCTTCGATGCACTGCGCGTCGGCATGGACGAGGACGCTGATCTGACTGCCAAAGATATGCGGGCGCTCGCCGATGCCATCGAGACTGGGCAAAGGGAAAACCGGCTGCGCGCCGAGCATTTCATACATTTGCGATGCGAAGTGTCGGCTCCTGACGTGATGCAGGCCTTTACCGTGTTCGATGCCGATCCGGCTGTGAAGCTGATCTCCCTGATGGACCACACGCCTGGCCAACGCCAATTCGTATTGCTCGATTCTTTTCGCGCTTACTACATGGGCAAGAAGGGTTTCGATGACGCGCAGATGGATGCCTTCATCGAACACCGCAAGGAGCGGGCCGACAAGAACGCGCCGCAGAACCGCAAGACCATCTCCGGTTATGCGGCGGAACGCACCATTGCGATTGCCAGCCACGACGACGCCACACTGGATCACGTTGAAGAAGCTATCGGCTTGAACACAAAGATCGCCGAGTTTCCCACCACTGTGGAAGCTGCAAAGGCATCCCACGACGCCGGGATGGCTGTTCTGATGGGGGCGCCGAATGTGGTACGCGGCGGATCCCATTCCGGTAATGTCTCCGCACGGGAACTGGCAGAGGCGGGACACCTGGATGTTCTCTCGTCAGACTATGTTCCGGTTTCGCTTGTTCAGGCTGCCTTCCAGCTGGCCCGCGAAGTCGATAGCATCTCCCTGCCCGAGGCGATTGCAAAGGTTACCTCCGTTCCGGCTGCGGCCATTGGCCTCCAAGATCGCGGCACCTTGAAGGAGGGCCTCCGGGCCGATCTGGTTCAGGTAAGGCTGGTTGGTGACGTGCCGATAGTGCGCGGTGTCTGGCGCGAAGGCCGCCGGGTAGCTTGAGGCGATGTCCGGCGAGATTGGCACATCCGGTCAGCCGAAGCTCGGGCCGGGCCGGATGGTACTGGTGGTCGGTCCAAGCGGTGCGGGCAAGGATACGTTGATGTCCGCGCTGAAGGCTCGCTTGGCAGATCGCGATGATGTGCATTTCGCCCGGCGGGCGATCACTCGAATTACTGACGGAGATGCCGAAGACCACGCGTCGATCACATGGACCGAGTTCAATCAGTTATGTGAGACCGGCAATGTCGCACTTGCCTGGCAGGCCCATGAACTTGGCTATGTCATTCCGAAACTATATGACGAGCGGATCGCAGAAGGTCACACGGTGATTGCCAATGGCTCCCGCCGAGTTCTGGCAGAGGCGTCGAAGAAATACAGCAATGTCGCGGCGCTTTTGATCACAGCACCGGTGGATGTGCTGGCGGAACGGCTTTCTGCCCGTGGACGGGAAACCAAGGGTGAGATCGAAAAGCGGCTCAACCGCGCCAATCTGGATGTCGGTGATTTCAAACCGGTGATCCGTATTGAGAACACCGGGACGGTTGACGCCGGCGTTGACGCGATGATTGCTGGCCTGGCGTTGTAGAACAGCGTCTTACCTGCCAAGCCGCCGGTAGATCTCCAGCGTTTTCTCGCACATCGTCTCGACCGAGAAGTGCTGCCGGACATGGGCAAGGGCGCGATTGGTGATTAGCCTGCGTTCTCCCTCCGGCATGTTTAATGCACATGAAATGGCCGATGCCAACTCGTCCGCATCGCCCGGCGGCACCCGCCAGCCTGTGCGGCTTTCTTCTGGTGTCTCCGGTGGAGCCAGAACGGTTTCCGGAACGGCGCCTAGATCCGACACAATGACCGGAACGCCGGCGGCCTGCGCTTCGACGGCTGCCCGGCCAAAGGCTTCGGCTTCCACCGAGGCGACAACAGCGATTTCGGACAGAGCCAATGCCGCGGGAACATCCGCGCAATGGCCGACAATGCGGACCTGATCGGCAAGGCCCAGTTCGGAAATCCGGTCTTTCAGAGACGCCAGGTAGGCGTCGCGGCCCTGCGCATCACCAGCGAGAACGGCGACCGGTTGAGTCCTGCCTACCGCTTTCAATTTGGCCATGGCCTCGATCACACCCCCCTGGCCCTTCCACGGGGTGACGCGGGCAAGATTTAGAATAACGGGTCTATCCGGTTCAAGCTCCCAGGCATCCCGAAGTACCTGCTGGCGCAGCGATGTGACCTTGCCCGGCGCAAGCGCCGTCAGATCAGACCCGCGATGAACCACCTCCACCTTTCCCTTTGAGAACGGATTGCGTACGGCAATCAGGTCGGCCGTATATTGCGAATTGGCGATCACTGCATCGCCGCGGGCCATGACCGAGTTATAGAATGCTTTGAAAGAGCTCTTTTGATTGTAAATTCCGTGATAGGTGGTGACGAACGGGCGGTAAGCACGCCGTGCGGCAAGAAATGCTGACCAGGCCGGTGCCCGGCTTCGAGCATGGACGATGTCCACCTTTTCCCGGTGAATCAGCTTGTCGAGCCGGAAAACGTTGGCCGCCAAGGTCACCGGGTTTTTGGATTTGAGCGGCAGTTCGAAGTGCTCCGCTCCGGCATCAAGCAGTTCGCGCACCAATGGACCACCGGCGCTCGCCACGAGCGCCCTTCCGCCTTCCGCGATCAAGGCCTTTGCAATGTCCACGGCGGTCCGCTCCACCCCGCCAGTGACCAGTTCCGGCACCACTTGGAGAACGGTCGGTATGGGACGGGATTGAGACAAGTCTATCTCCGGCAATCGCTTTTCATAAGGATCGGCATGTGGCAAAGGACAAGACCTCCGCAATTGAAAGAGCCATAGTATGAGCGCTGCCGAACCGCAATTCCTCACCGTTGGAAAAGGCGCTGAAGCGCGGCAAATTGCTGTCTGTCATGAGGACGGCAAAGTGCCGGGCCTGATGTGGCTCAGCGGCTTCAAATCCGATATGAGCGGATCCAAGGCCGGAGCGCTGAATGACTTTGCAAGGACAATGGGCTGTGCGGTTACGCGCTTCGACTACTCCGGGCACGGCGTCTCGGGCGGTCTTTTTGAGGATCACTGCGTCTCGGACTGGCTGGAAGAGACGCTTGCTGTTTTTGATCAGTATAGTACCGCCCGGTCGGTTCTGGTCGGCTCTTCCATGGGTGCTTGGATCGCGTTTCTGGCGGCGCTAGCCAGAAAAGGCAGTGGCCGCATAAAGGGGCTGGTGCTGATTGCTCCTGCCGTTGATTTCACCGAAGAACTGATGTGGAAACAGAGGTTCTCCGATGAGATCCGCGCCGCAATCTTGACAACTGGCCGATGGGAGCAGCCGTCGGAGTATGGCGACGGTCCTTATGTCATCACGCGGAAACTGATCGAGGATGGCCGCAAGCATCTCCTGCTGGAACGGCCGCATTCGCTGGGCTTTCCGGTGACGATCCTGCAAGGCGCCAAGGACCCGGACGTGCCGGTTTCCCATATGCAGCGCCTCGTCGATGCATTGCCCGCAGATGATGTGACCGTTTCGTTAGTGCCTGATGGCGATCACCGGCTCTCACGCCCGCAAGACATAGAACTGTTGCTGCGGCTAACCGGTGACATGCTGGAGCTTTAAATCGGAAATACCTCGCGGCCGTCTTTGAGAGCGCGGTAGTAGGCCCAGAAAAGCCGGGCCGCCACGCCTCTGTAAGGCGACCAAGCGCTGGCGATCTTGTCGAGTTCCTTTGGTGTGGGCCGGTGCTGCAACGCCAGCCCCTCCGCCACGGCAATTTGCAAGGCAAGATCACCGGACGGGAAGACATCCGGATGCCCGGCGCAAAACAGGAGAAAGATATCGGCTGTCCAAGGCCCGATACCCCGGATCGCGCACAGGGCCGCATGCGCTTCATCAGGATCTATCCCGGCCAGAGCGGACAGGTCCAGTCCAGCCTCACACGCGGAACAGATGTCCCTGAGGGTTCTTATCTTGGGGCTTGACAGGCCGGCCCCGGCGAGATCCACATCGGAGAACGCGGCGATTGTTGCCGCGTCAAGCGGCTGAACCAATGCCTGCAAACGGGCGAAGATTGCAGCGGCACTGGCGACTGAGACCTGCTGCCCGACAACGATCCGGGCAAGGCCTTCGAAATCCGCCGGGCTGCGGCGCAGTGGCAAGTCGCCCGCCGCATCCGCGATCGTGTGCAGCTTTGGATCGAGGGCAATGAGTTTGCCTAGACCGGTGCGGACATCATCCAGGGTGTCGATGGCTTTCAAGGGAAGGCTTTCTTGCGGCATTTAAGAACCATGATAGGAAATCGGTCGCCCGCTTGTCCATCAAGCAGCACTTCGTTTGTCGATCATCAATAATCCGACTTAGGGCACATACTTGCAGCATGAATGTACCGGTCTTCCGCTTCGCGCCATCGCCTAATGGACATTTGCATTTGGGTCATGCGCTGTCGGCATTGCTGAATGTTGAGGCGGTGAGGGTCCTCAACGGGCGGCTTTTGGTGCGTATCGAGGATATCGACCGGGCGCGGTGCACCGAGGATCTTGAACGCGACCTGCTGGACGATCTGAGCTGGATCGGGGTTTGTCTGGATGGCGGCCCGATTATGCGCCAGTCCGAGCGGTTTGCGGTCTATCAGGCTGCCCTCAAGCGGCTTGACGAAATGGGGTTTCTCTATCGGAGTTACGCGACGCGCGGCGAGGTAAAACGCTTCGTGGCCGAATATGAATCGCAAGGCCAGCAGTGGATGTCCGACCCGGACGGTGCGCCGCTCTATCCCGGTGATGACAAAGTGTTGACAGGTGAGGAGCGCGATTCAAGGGCAGAGATGAGTGCGCCATATGCGATCCGGCTGAACATGGCCAAGGCGCTTGAACATCTGGACAGCCCGCTGTCTTGGTCAGAAGGCGGCGCGGAGGGCGCGGATCTTGCCACCGAGTTCCGGCGTATAGACGCGGACCCTGCTGTCTGGGGCGACGTGGTTTTGGCCCGCAAGGACACGCCGACCAGCTATCACCTGTCAGTTGTCGTTGATGATGCGGCGCAAGGCATCACGGATGTATTGAGGGGACTGGATCTCTATCACGCGACGGCTGTCCACCGGCTATTGCAGGTGCTTCTGGGACTTCCCGAGCCACGTTACCGGCATCATCGTCTCATCCTCGGTGAGGATGGCCGAAAACTCTCAAAGTCCAGCCGCGACACCAGTTTGCGGGATCTCCGGCTATCGGGTACGACGATGGAAACGATCCGGAAGCGGATTGGACTATAAATCTAGATCCCCAGATACTTGCTCAGAAACACAACCCAGAGGCTGGTCGTGAGCACGGCGAACAATGTGGTTGCGGTTATTGCATTTGCGGACATGGCATGGCCTGTGCCGAACCGATTGGCAAAGATAAAGGCGTTGATCCCGGTCGGACCCGTTGCGGTCAAGGTGGCGACGGCAATCCATAGCGCAGGCAACTTGAACACAAAGGCCGCAGCGCAAAAGACGACGGCCGGCATGACGGCCAGTTTGATGAAACCGAGCACCAGCCCGGGAACCACATTGCCCCGGACACCATAAAGCACCAGGCTCATGCCCAGTGAAATCAGCCCCAGTGGCAGAGCTGTTGCGCCAATGCGTTCAAGAATATTGTCCGCGATAGCCGGCAAAGTCAGCCCCGTCGTCCGCCAGAAAAAAGAAAGGACAATTGCGATGACAAGGGGGTTCTTGATGAGGCTGATGCCTGCCTTTTTGACAAGATCCAGGATCGGTGGGCTGGCGGTGCCGGCATCGACGGCTGCGGCACGCTCCATGACAATCGCCATCGCAAGTGTCATGGAGGCGAGGTGCACTGATATGATCAGCAGGAGCGGTACCAATCCCTCATCGCCATAGACAGCGGCAATGACCGGCAATCCAACCAGGACCGTGTTCGCGAAGGATGCCGAAATTCCGCCAATCGCACTCGCTCGGGAATCGCGGCCGAAGACCCTGCGAATGACTGCCGTCCCTAAAAGCCAAGCGAACAGGACGCCGGAAAAATAACTGCCCCACAGGGCAAGCGGCAGCCCGGCTGACAAATCCACATTGACCAGGGTGCGGAAGATCAGCATTGGCACACTGACGCAATAAACGAAGTTGCCGAGGTACTCGCCCATTGTCGAGCCAAGATAACCGGTTCGGGCAAAACCGTAGCCGATGCCGATCAAAAGGAAGACCGGGGCGACAATGGTGAACACTTCAAACAAAATGGACATGTGGCCGAGTGTTGTTTCCCGGACGCCCCGCGTTTTGTGCGGATACTTTTGCCGCGCCGGGTGGCAGGATAGACACAAGCTTGTCTTCAAGATAAGCCGGATTGCACAATGGGCCGGTGCTGAGAAGCTGGCAAGGGTGCAATCCCGAATTGTGGATTTAGGAGACTAGGCCACAATGCGCAAGAGTTTGGGAGCCTGACAGGGGAGGCGGACGCTGAATGGGCAATTACGATACCGGCAAGGCTCAACTCAGCCTTCTTGCCCATGACCTGCGTACACCGCTGACCGCCATGCGGATCACAGCCGAATTGATTGGAAACGGGCCCCTTACTGCACAGCAGCAAGAGCAATTGGCGATCCTCATCACCTCGATTGATGCGCTCGCTGATATGACCGGTACTTTGCTGCACGGGCCGGTACCGGAGAATGGTGCCCAGGCCAGGGAGCCTATCGCGGAAATTGCCCGCCAGACCTGCGATCTCTTCCGCTTTGCCGCCGAACGCAAGGGTCTGACGCTGGAATTTGTCTCCCGGCACGGCGATCCGCATGGCACCACATCAAATGGCCCGGCCCTTCGGCGGGTCCTTGGCGCGCTACTGGACAATGCAGTGAAATACACAGCGGCTGGCGGGATTGAGGTCATTTTCGATGAGCGCCGCATCACAGTCACCGACACCGGTCCGGGTATTCCTACCGCGGAGCAGGCAATGCTGTTCCGGCCCTTTACGCGCGGCAATGCTGGCAGGGACAGCGGATCCGGATCAGGCCTTGGCCTTTGGGGCGCGCATGAAACCATGCGGCGCATTGGGGGGGGCTTTGTGCTGCATTCCGAAGGTGGAGGATGCCGGTTTGAAATAGTACTCCCGGAAGAGCCTGACGATGCTCAAGAAATCAATCCGGGGCTGGCAGACCAGGGCGGTGCTCTCCAACCGGCTCACGTCCTGATCGTTGACGATAACGAGACGAATTGCCGCCTATTGTCGGCGCTGCTGGAATCCTTTCAGGTAACCAGTGATGCGGCATTCAGTGGTCCGGATGCGATTGAACTCGCCCGGACCAATCGCTACGACGCGGCGCTCCTGGATCTTCACATGCCAGGAATGAACGGCTTCGAAACGGCGCAGGAACTCAGGCGGTTGCGAAGTGCCGAAGACCTGCCGCTCATCGCAGTAACAGCGGCTGTCGAAGCTATCGGCAAAAACGCTTCCTCCGCAAAGCTTTTTCAGGACGTTCTGGAGAAGCCGCTCGTCCCGGCCGCCCTATTCAGGGCCATGGAGCGCGCCGGTGCGGCAAATCGCACCGGTGCTTGAGAAAGTGCCACCTGTTGTTCTCGGCGTTATCCGCAATCCGCTGAAAGGCCGGCCGCTTCAACTCCGGCAACGGCCGCGGCCTCATCGTTGTCCGACGTGTCACCGGTAACGCCCACCGCACCCAAGGTTTCGCCGTCTCCATTTTTGATCAGAACGCCGCCCGGAACCGGAATGATTGCGCCGCCGGACGCCCCGTTGAGTGCCTGAACGAAATGCGGCCGGGTTTCCGCATTGGCGTTCAGCCAGCGCGTGCCGGTTCCGACTGCCAGTGCGCCAATTGCTTTTCCGGTTGCGATCTGAGGTCGCATGATGGAGCTTCCGTCTTGCCGGGCGAGAGCGATTTGGTGGCCACCATCGTCGAGCACGGCAACAGTCAGCGGCTTCAGTCCAAGTTCTGCAGCTTTTTCCAAAGCGGAGGAGATGATTTTCTGTGCTGTCGAAAGTGCCAGTTTGCGCATTGGAACCGTACTCCTTAGTGTGCGCCCCGGAAAAGCATGTGCTTAGCAGCTGGGGGGAAATTCGTTTGGGCACGCAGGACCTTGAATGGTGCCGGACGGAAGATCACGCCTAACAAACCTTCCGGGCTTGGAATAGCTGCAACTTCATAGAATTACTTTTGCCGGTCTGGAGCAGTCCCGGCATGTCGCGGGGGAAAGAGAACAAGATGCGGAATTTTCAGCTTCCAGGCCGTTCGCCGGTTTACGCTTCGTGCGCGGCTGCAGCGACCTCGCATCCGCTATCAACCAGCACCGCATTGAACATACTGCAGTCTGGCGGCAATGCCGTCGATGCTGCGATTGCTGCTGTTGCCGTCCAGTCGGTTGTCGAGCCGCACATGACCTCCATCGGCGGAGATTGCTTTGCCATTGTCATGGAACCGGACGGTCGTTTGACCGGGTTCAACGGGTCTGGCGCCGCGCCGCGAGCAGCCACGCCCGAAAAACTGGCCGAACTCGGTGTCAGCGAAATAGATGCATCGTCTCCGCACTCGGTGACCGTGCCGGGTGCCGTCCGAGCCTGGGAAACCCTCCACAAGGCGCATGGCCTTAAGGCGTTCGGTGAGCTCTTCGAACCGGCGATTGGCTACGCAGCCGATGGGTTTCCGGTAACACCCCGCGTTGCCAGAGACTGGTCGAAAAGCGTTGCAAGACTGGCGGCTGATCCGCTGACCGCAGCGCACTATCTTGCAGGCGGCAGCGCCCCGGCAGCCGGAACCGTCATGAAGTATCCGCGCCTCGCGGAGACTCTCCGGGAAATTGCAAGTGGCGGTGCGGACGCGTTTTACTCGGGGCACGTGGCTGAGGATATCGCGGAGGCAGTACAGGATCGCGGTGGGTTGATGACAACCGACGATCTCGCCGCCTGCCATACAACTGCAGTATCACCGGTCCTGCGTGACTATCGTGGCCATACGATTGCCGAGTTGCCACCTAACGGACAAGGCATTGTCGCGCTGGTGATGCTCGGCATTCTCGAGCGGTTTGATCTTGCTAGACTGGACCCGCTCGGACCGGAGCGGTTCCATCTCGAGTTGGAGGCTGCGCGGATCGCCTACGGCATGCGCGATCAGTTTGTAACCGATCCGAACTTCATGGATGTTTCCCACGCATCTCTCATTGACCCGGGTTACATCGACCGGCTGGCCGCGATGGTGAACCTCGACACACGGATCGATGACATCCCCCAATCGGCACTGACGCCTCAGACCGACACGGTCTATCTCACGGTCGTCGACAAGGACGGTTTGACCGTCTCGTTAATCAACTCGATTTTTGATGATTTCGGCAGTGCAATTGTTACTCCGGACAGTGGTGTTCTGCTTCACAGCCGGGGCCGGTCCTTTAGCGCCAAAGCCGGCCATGCCAACGCGATTGATGGCGGCAAGCGGCCGCTTCATACGATTATCCCGGCAATGGCGCTCAAGGACGGCATGCCCTGGCTGTCTTTCGGGGTGATGGGCGGTCAGTATCAGGCCTGTGGACATGCACATGTGCTCACGAACATCATCGACTACGGCATGGACGTTCAGGCGGCCATTGATTTTCCGCGGATGTTCATGGATCTTGGCACCCATGCATTGCAGGCCGAGGAAACCATTCCGCTGGCGACATTGAACGGCCTTGTGGCAAGGGGACACAAGGTGGCCCCGGCGCCGGGGCCGATCGGTGGCAGCCAGGCGATCATGATCGACAAACCGCACGGTGTTCTGATAGCGGGCTCTGATCCGCGTAAAGACGGCCATGCTGCCGGATACTAAATCTTAGACTGAAACTTGCAGGCTTGGAGAGCCCGATGCACCGGCGATGGCTGCATAGCTGGCGATCCGGTTTTCCCGATCAAGGTGATTGCCATTGGCGCCTGTCCCTGCGGCAATCTGGGTGGCAAATTCTGATTGCGCCGAGTAGTGGCGGTCCGAAGAACGTACCGGCTGGAATGCCGGACTGTGTTGAGCAGCAAAAATGTGGCCACCAGAGACTACTTTTGCTTCCGTCTCAGTGAGGGCTGTGAATAGGTGTTTGCGCTGGTCGAATACGTGGCTTTGAGCCGAAATCGGTGTGATCTGCATATCTATTCTCCTGGTGGGCCAGTCCATGGCCGAATCAGTCGGAGGGCGGATTCTGAGTCCGCATGCAGGGTATGTAGGCCGATCCGCGGCCTGAAACTGTGCTGCAAATCACGTCCGGTGCTTTCCCGCCTATGCCGCCGGATGCCTTGACGCAAAAAAAGCCCGGAGCATTTGCCCCGGGCTGAAGGTATCCAGTGGTACTTCTGGAGAAACTGGGATCACCGGTCGGTGGTGAGGACATGGCCGACTGGCCGCCGGCGCGGTAGCGCTGCGGTCGCGCGGTAGGCATTTGTTGCGTGGAGCGCTTCGGACGGAAGGCAGGTCCCATCGACGAATTCAGCGTCACGGGACACAATCACCTGCGTCAGAAAAGCGGCGTTCATCTGAACGTATGAAACGAATGCATCATGGGTCCGTTCGACGACCGGTTCACTCGATACGACAAGTGCTGCGCTCTCGGCTTCGTGCGCGTGATCGACACCGGACCCGACCGGTCTACGGTCGCGCCGCATCGTTTGCTGATAAGTCGCAGATGCCGGGTTTACTCGCACGTTTAACGCCTTCATTTGTTTCATTGTTGGACGCTTGCTGCGTCCGCTACTGAAACTCCGCAATCACCATGCCAATCTAGGTGCTTGTTAACCTTTTGTCCGCCGAAACCTTGGCCTCAGGCGCTGAAAAGTTAACACGATCATACAAAACGCCGTGTATTTCGGGGATAGCGAGGACAGTCCGGCCGGATCTGTCCCATTTTTGGATTCCAGATTCCCAATTTGTTGCTGCTTGGGAAAAACGGTTGCGTTTCAAGCTTTTTTGATGGCCGAAATCTCCCAAAATGCGGCTATGAGAGGCCGAATCGGGTCTTCTGTTTCATGCTCACGAATAATTGGGAGATGGACTTTGGTATCTAACGCGCTGAACGGCGTGTTTCGTTCGCTCGATATCTACTACCGGGACCGGAGACGGATCACGGCGATGGATCGTCTCTACTCCGGCCTTTTAAAACCGGGTGCACTTGCCTTTGATATCGGGAGCCACGTGGGCGACCGGATCGGTGCGTTCCGCCGCTGTGGAGCAAGCGTGGTCGCCGTCGAGCCGCAACCTTTGCCGTTCCGGTGTTTGCGCTTGCTTTATGGCCGGGACGGCATGGTGGAACTGGTGGAGGCAGCTTGCGCAGCGCGCGCGGGGGCCGTGACGCTTTCGGTCAACACGCACAATCCGACCGTTTCGACGGCCTCCTCCGAGTTTCTCAAGGCTGCTGAGGGTGCCATCGGGTGGGATGATCAGGTCTGGGATGACCTGTTGGAGGTTCGGGCGACCAATCTGGACGCATTGATCGCCCTGCATGGAAAACCTGACTTCATAAAAATCGACGTCGAAGGCTTCGAGGCGGACGTGCTTTCCGGATTATCGGCACCGGTCCGGGCCTTGTCCTTCGAGTTTACGATCATACAAAGAGATGTTGTGAACGCTTGTCTGAAGCAGCTTTCGCGGATTGGGAAATACCGCTTCAATCTGGCGCTTGGAGAAAGCCAGGCGTTCGAGTTTGCGGAGCCGGTTGCGAGCGGAGAGTTGATATCCTTCGTTGCAGGCCTGCCGGCGGAGGCCAATTCGGGCGACATCTATGCGTTCCTTGAGCCGGCAACATAAATTGCAAACCAAGACCCAGCCGGTATCGGCCTTCAGCCTGCCCGGCATCTTTTTATGATCTGCTCCGCCGACAGTTTTTCGGTCTCAAGCAGGTGCAGCAATGTGAGCGCCACAGATCGGGCATCGTCCAGCGCATCGTGGCTGCGAGCGTTACCCAATTTGATTCCGAAGTAGGAAGCCAATTGGTTGCTACTGGTTTTCTCCAGGTCTTCAAACGGCATTCCAGCATCGAGCAGCAACTGGCTGGCGTTGTAAAACCGGTTAGCCGGAATGGATGGTGGAACTCCGGAGATGTAGCAACTGATGCCGAGAAGATAGATTTCATCTTTACCCCAGGAAAAGAACGGGGCCCCCGCGGAAAACCGGTCAAAGGCATCGAGTGCCTCGTCGTGAGACAGCCCGTGGGTGGCGATGTCTTGCTCGGTAACACCGGTGAGTTCTGTGAAGAACGGGTCGAGTGCCGGTTGCTGACCAAACCGGTCGACCGGTTTGATGAAAAGCCGGATCTCATCCTCGATCTCAAAACTTCCGGTAAGTGACAGCTTCACCGCGCCAATCTGGGCTACCAGAGGATCCGGATCCGCTGGCCCGCACCAGTATCGTGACATGGCGCCTGGGGCGGTGAGATATTCACAGTCGTAAATGACAATCGAGGATATCATGCGGTTGGTCTTTGCGTTTTGAGTGGTCTAGGTCGAGACCATCGCAAAATTGGGATTTATTATGAAGGCAAAAAAAACGCAGCCATAAGGCTGCGTTGAGTTGGTCCGGTGCGGCTTGGAACGCTCCGAACGATAACTGTGACCGTGAACCTCAATGGCGGATGGATGTTTTCTTCCTTGTCCCCACAAACGCGGAAAGATCTCAAAGCGCGATAAGGTGATAGTTTGCCGACTCTCTATGCGCGCGCGCTCACGTCCTATGATTGAATTATCCCCTATGGACAGAATCCATAGTCGTCTTTTCCGGGAGTTGCAATGTCGTCATTCGTTATTTTACCAATTTGACGAAACGGAACCAATGCTTGTTGAAAGAGTTTGAATGCAAAAAATTTCCAAAGAAGATGATGAGTGTTTTATATAATAAAAAACGCGCCATTAAGGCGCGTCAGACCGCTGACAAACCCGTCGATTTTGGCGGGTTTGTTTTTTCACGCTCTTGGTTTTCGTGTTTTGAGCGGGCTTTATTCAGCGTGAGGTCGGTTTGCCTCCCTCATGCGGGGGCTTGTTTCGGGATCTTTGTGAGGGCCATTGCGATTTTCTTGATGTTTTGGGCGGCAGCGGCAAGCAGGCATTGCGTTTGCACCCGCGTCAGACTTCGGAACCTGGCATAGCGGTGTCCATGAAGCTGCTTGGCATCGGCAAATGAGCGCTCCACGGTTTCCTTTCGGCGCTTGTAGACGCTCTTGCCCCAAGGGGTGAGCCGGTGGGCATCGGTTCGCTCGCGCGCCTCCTGCCAGACATGGCGGGTCAGGGTCCGCTCGGCCTTGGCATTGGACGTGCAGGAGGCCAGAACCGGGCAGGTCCTACACAGGGCGGGATCGGAGCGGTAGTGTTTGTAGCCGTTGCGATCCGTCGTGGCGTAGGTCAAGAGCTGGCCTTGCGGACAGCGGTATCCGTCCGTGTCAGGTTCATAGGTGAAGGCGGACTTGCGCATCATGCCGGGTCTGGGGGATGTTGGGCGGCGGTAGCCGGTGACACCCAGAATGCCACGGTTTTCCAGCCCTTTGGCGATCCCGGACGTGGCATAGCCCGCATCCAGTCCGACGGCCCGGACGTCAAAATCGAAGCGCTGCTTCTGGCGGTCCAGCCGGGACAGATACACAATGCTGTCATGGACATTGGCCGGTGTGGCGAAGGTATCCGTGATGATCCCGAGCCGGCCATCCACCGTGCGATGATCCAGATAAAAGAAGCCCTTCGGCTTGCCCTCGCGCACCATGTAACCGGCATCCGGGTCCGTGCGGCTCACCTTGGTCTGTTTGACCTGTGGCGTGCGCTCCTTGGTCTTCAGAGGGTTTTGACCGTGCAGCTTGCGCTCCGCCTCAATTGCCCGGTCCAGCTCACCCCAGTAATCGGCCCGCGACTTTTCGATCTGCGTCAGGTCGTATTTGCCCTTGTTGGCATTCGCCTTCAGATGCGTGCTGTCCGTATAAAGCACCGTGCCGTCGACAAGCCCGTGGTGCAGGGCCTGCTCCACAATCCGGTCGAAGATGTCCTGCGCCACCGAGGTATCGGTGTAACGGCGGCGGCGGTTCTGGGAGAGCGTCGAGGCATCAAACACTTTGTCCGTCAGCTTCAGCCGCAAAAACCAGCGGTAAGCAACATTCACCTCGATCTCGCGCACCAGCTGGCGCTCAGAGCGGATCCCGTAAAGATACCCGATGAACAGCGCCTTGAACATCAAGGTCGGATCCAGCGGCGGGCGGCCATTGTCGGCACAATAAAGACCAGCAACGCGGTCATGAATGAACGAAAAGTCGATCACCGCATCAATCTTGCGCAACAAGTGATCGGCGGGAACAAGCTGATCGAGCGTCACCATCTCGAGAGCTGTCTGGTCAGGGCCGGGCTTCTTCAACATAAAAACAGTGAATCAAAAACCCCCGGCAAACGCCAGGGGTTTGTCAGCGGTCTGACGCGCCATTAAGGCGCGTTTTGTGCGTTAAGCCGCAGCAACTAATGCAAGTGAAGCTTGAATGACACTTGCCGCAGGAATCTAGGCGAGCGCACCCTGGGCTTTATCGACCAGGGCCTTGAAGGCATCCGGCTGATGAATTGCAAGGTCGGAAAGCACCTTGCGGTCGACTTCCACGCCAGCCTTGTTCAGGCCGTCGATGAACCGGCCGTATGTCATGCCATGTTCGCGGGTCGCGGCATTGATGCGCTGGATCCAGAGCGAACGGAAGTTGCGCTTCCGGGTCTTTCGGTCGCGGTAGGCGTACTGACCGGCTTTCTCCACGGCCTGCTTGGCAACGCGGATGGTATTCTTGCGGCGACCATAATAGCCTTTGGCGGCCTTGAGGACTTTCTTGTGACGAGCGTGGGCGGTTACGCCCCGTTTGACGCGTGACATTTGGGTAATCTCCTTCGGGGCTGGCGGTTATGCGTAAGGCAGGAACTGCTTCACGATCTTCGCATCCTGTTCGCTCAGCGTGGTGGTGCCACGGGCGTTGCGGATGAACTTGTTCGTGCGTTTGATCATGCCGTGACGCTTGCCGGCCTGCGCGGTTTTTACCTTGCCGGTTGCCGTCAATTTGAAGCGCTTTTTGGCGCCGGATTTGGTCTTCAGCTTGGGCATTTTGCATCCTTTCTTTGGCGCGGCAGTTTTAACGCCGCTCATTGTTGGTGCATCGAGATGTCGCCACGGCATGCCCGTTTGTTTCGTGCAGCATGTCTCAGCAAAAGAATGCAGAAAACCAGCCCACGAAGAGCCGGACGACTCTGGACCGAGGGCTTATAAGGGAGCTTTGCCTTTGTGACAAGCGGAAAACGCTGGGTTGCTGCGGGTTTGTGGCAGCCGGCGTCAGACGCCGGTCAGTGCCCACAGCCGTTACTGTTCGTTTGGTGCGTAGCCTGCCGGATCGATTGATGGCGGGCGCCCTTCGAGGGTCAACGATGTCTGCCGGGCCGGTGTGGTGGCGATTATTTTTCCGGCTTTGACGACGGCGAGCCGGGTCGCCTTCATCCGGATGGCCTCTATGGTGTCACGGGCCTGAAGCAGAACCAAATCCGCCTTGCAACCCTTTTCGATGCCGTAGCCGTTCAATCCCATGGCCTTTGCCGGGTGGCTCGTCACGCAGTCATAGCAATAGCGAATATCGTCACGGCTGGTCATTTGAGCTACATGAAGGCCCATACTGGCAACTTCCAGCAAGTCGCCGGAGCCCATGGAGTACCAGGGGTCCATCACACAATCATGGCCGAAGGCGACATTGATCCCGTAGCTCCGCAACTCCGGCACGCGGGTCTGGCCGCGCCGTTTCGGATACGTGTCGTGGCGGCCTTGCAGAGTGATGTTGATCAATGGATTGGCAATCGCATGGACTTGCGCCTCAGCCATCAGCGGTAGCAGCTTTGAGACATAGTAATTGTCCATGGAATGCATCGAGGTCAGGTGCGACCCGGCAGTCCGCCCCTGAAGGCCCAGCCGTTGGGTTTCGTAAGCGAGCGTCTCGACATGCCTGGACATCGGGTCATCCGTTTCATCGCAATGCAGATCGACCATCAGCCCGCGTTCAGCCGCGATTTCGCAAAGCCGCTTTACCGACCGGGCGCCATCTTCCATAGTGCGTTCGAAATGCGGAATTCCGCCAACGATGTCGACCCCCATATCGAGTGCGGTCAGAAGGTTTTTTTCCGCATTCGGCGAACGGAGAAGGCCGTCCTGCGGAAAGGCGACCAATTGCAGGTCGATGTAATCCTTTACCTTTTCCCGAACTTCTAGAAGGCCTTTGACGCCGGTCAGCTTGTCGTCGCAGACATCCACGTGGCTGCGGATCGCCAAAAGGCCCTGGGAAACGGCAAGATCACAGTATTTTAGTGCCCGTTCAACGACTGCATCGATTGTGAGGATCTCCTTCAGCTCCCCCCAAAGCGCGATACCTTCCAGAAGTGTGCCACTGCGGTTCATGCGTGGCAGGCCAAGCGATAAGGTGGCGTCCATGTGAAAATGGCTGTCCACGAAAGGCGGCGAAACCAGTTTTCCATCAGCCTTGATAGTATTTTCGGCCTCTGCCGTTATCCCGGCCTCAATGGCAGCGATCTGCCCGTCTTTGCAGGCGATGTCGATCCCGGTGCGGCCGTCCGGCAGGTTGGCGTTCTGAACGATCAGATCGAAGCTCATGAAAACCTCCGCTTACCGTTGACCACGGAAATAGGGAACAAGCAGCGCCCTTGGATAATCTGCCCGGCGGGCCACGACAATAAGTGCGACGATTGAAAGGATGTATGGCATCATCAGGAACACCTGACCCGGGATGACACTACCGATTTCGGTTTGAAGGCGTACCTGAAAGGCATCGAATGCGCCAAACAGCAAGGCGCCGATCAACGCCTTACCGGGGCGCCAGGATGCGAACACGGTCAGCGCGATGCAGATCCAGCCCCTGCCATTCACCATGCCGAAAAAGAATGCATCGAAAGCCGACATGGTCAGGAACGCCCCGCCAAGCGCCATGATCGAAGAGCCAACCACGACCGCGCCCATTCTGAGCGCGTAAACGGACAGGCCCTGCGATTCGACGGCAGCCGGATTGTCTCCGACCGCCCGGATCGCCAGCCCCAAGGGGGTCCGGTAGAGGACATAGGCCGCAGCCGCCACTACGATCAGCGCCAGGAAGGTCAGGGATGTCTGCTGGAATAACGCCGGGCCGAAAAACGGAAGATCGGAGAGAACCGGAATATCCAGTGGTTTGAACGCTTCGATACGTGGCGGCGAGGAGACGTCCGGCAGCGCTGTGCGGTAGATGAAGTAGCTGAGCGAGGTGGCAAACAGCGTGACCCCAATTCCGGAGACGTGCTGGGACAGGCCGAGCGGCACGGTCAGGACCGCATGGATCAGCCCGAAGAATGCGCCTGCCATGGCTGCGACTACAACGCCGCCCCAGAGCCCGGCGCCCAGCCAGACGGCCATCCAACCTGCCATGGCGCCGGCGGTGAAGATACCTTCGATGCCGAGATTGAGAACGCCTGCGCGCTCGCAGATGAGCGCGCCTATGACGCCGAATATCAACGGCGTTGCGATCCGCAAGGAGGCGGCCCAGAAGTTGGCGGACATCAAGATTTCAAGGATCTCGCTCATTCGGAGGCCTCCTTATGTGTCTGGCGGCCAACAAAGCGGATCTTGAAGCGCAGAAACAGTCCGGAGACGAGCACGCAAAGCAGAGCCATCGCAACGATCAAATCGGCGAGATAGTTGGAAACGCCGGTCGCGCGCGACATGGAGTCGGCACCGACGAAGATACTGGCGATGAACAGCGCCGCGAAGACAACCCCGATCGGGGAAAGACCCGCCAGCATGGCAACAACGATCCCGGCATAGCCGAAGCCAGGTGATAGGTCCGCAGTCAGATAGCCCTTCAGACCGGCAACCTCGCCAACTCCGGCAAGACCGGCAAGCGCGCCGGACAGAAGGCCGACACGGACAAAGGTCGCCGTCACCGGAATTCCGGCATGGCGGGCAGCGGCGGCGTTTTCACCGACCGCGCGGATTTCAAAGCCCCAAACGGTACGCTTGAGGAGGAAATAGACGCCGAGCGAGGCGACTAGCGCAAGGATCAGCCCGCCATGAATGCGCATCCTGTCCATCAGCTTTGGCAAGGCGGCCTCATCCAGTATCGGTTCGGACTGCGGCCAGCCCATGCCCATCGGATCTTTCATGGCCCCTTCCAGCATCATCTGGACGAAGAGCAGAATGACGAAGTTCATAAGAAGCGTCGTGACCACCTCATCAACGCCGAGTTTGGTCTTCAGCAGGGTTGGACCGAGCATGACCAGCCCGCCGGCCAGTGCCCCGGCCAGAATGACCACCGGGATCAACACATATGAGGGTCCGGAGATCAGTCCGGTGCCAACGGCGACAACTGCGAGCGCGCCTGCATAGAGCTGACCTTCCGCGCCGATGTTCCAAAGCTTCGCCCGGAACGCGACCGCAGCAGCAAGGCCGGTCAGGATCAGCGGCGTTGCCCTGGTCAGCATCTCGGTGAAGGAAAACAGCGATCCAAACGCGCCCTTGACCATCAGCCCATAGGCGGAAAACACGCTCAACCCCGCAAACAACATGGGGATGGCAGCCAGCACAAGCGCGGCCACGGCGGCGGCGATCGAGACGAAAATCATTCGGGAAACAGCGACCGGCCCTCTTGGTTCGAAACGGATCATGCGGCAGCTCCGCTGTGTCCGGCCATGCGCAGGCCCAGGGTTCCCCGGTCGAGCGATTCAGTCGGTTCTGCGGACGACAGATGCCCCCGGTGGATCACGGCGATCCGGTCTGAAAGACGCATGAGTTCGTCCAAGTCTTCGGAAATGAGAATGACACCGACTCCGCGGCCCCGGGCTGCCAGCAGGCGCTTGTGAACGTCGGAAGTCGCGCCGACATCGAGCCCGCGCGACGGTTGAGCGGCCAGCACGACTTTAGGCTCGGTCTCCAGCGTGCGGGCGAGAACGATTTTCTGAATATTGCCGCCTGAAAGCAGCCGCGCCGGGCTCGCTTCGCTCTGGCAACGAATGTCATAGGCTTCAATCATCGCCTTGGCATGGGTGCGCATGGCGGCAAAACGCAACAGTCCGTAGCGCTGGTTCGCCGGTTTGCGGATGGATTCTATGGCTAGGTTCTCACTCACCGTCATAGCGCCGACAATGCCGTCATGGTGGCGGTCTTCGGGGATGCGGGCCAGACCGTTGTCGATCATTGTGCGCGCATTGGCGCGATTCAGCGTTTCGCCGTCCAGGGTCATGTCACCGGTAGTCAGCGGTGCCAAACCCGAAATCACACGCGCCAGCATGGTCTGGCCGTTACCGGACACCCCAGCAACGCCGAGGATTTCGCCAGACTTCAGATCGAGATCGACATTATGCAGGGCGTCGCGGCCGTGTCCGGCGGAAACGCCTGTCAGGATCAGCAGGGAGCCGCCATGATGGCCCGGCTCGCGCACCGTTTCCGTAACTTCATGTCCGACCATCAGCTCGGCCAATTGGCGCTGATCGCAGCTGGACGTCGGCAGGTCGGCGACTTTCCGGCCTCCGCGGAGGACGGCAATACGGTGCGAGGAAGCGATCACCTCGGCCAGCTTGTGGGAGATGAAGATGATCGCCAGCCCTTCAGCAGCCAATTTCTTCAAGGTGGCAAACAGCGTTTCGGATTCTTGTGGTGTCAACACGGCAGTCGGCTCATCAAGGACCAGCACTCGGGCATCACGGTAAAGCGCCTTCAGAATTTCCACCCGTTGCTTCTCTCCGACCGACAGCTGCGAAACGCGTGTGTCGAGGGCAACTGTGAGGCCGGAGCGTTCCATGAGTTCGTTCAGCTTGGCACGTGCCGGGGCGCGGGCAGACTTCAGTGCCGACAGGTTTTCCGTCCCAAGCAGGATGTTGTCGAGGGCGCTAAGGTTCTCTGCCAGCGTGAAATGCTGGTGGACCATACCAACACCTGCTTCCAGCGCCGCATGCGGTGAACCCGGCTCAAGATCGGCGAGACCGTGTTCCGGGGTCCCTACCTGAACGCGGCCTTCGTCGGCGACATAATGGCCGAACAAAATGTTCATCAAGGTGGTCTTGCCAGCGCCGTTTTCACCCAAGAGCGCGAGGATTTCTCCGCGCTTCAAATCGAGCGAAACGTCACCATTGGCAGTGAGGGCGCCGAAGCGCTTGGTGATGCCATCCAGTCGCAGCACGACCGGGGCGTCCCTTTCAGGAACCGCCATTGCGATCTCCGGGTTATTGAAACGGGCAGGCCGCGAATTGCGGACGGAATTACCGGCAGCGGCTCGCCGCTGCCGGGAGGTTTTACAACACCCTTACATGGTGGACTTCGGTTCGCTGTCGTTCACGTTGACACGGAACAGGCCGTCCATGATTTCCTGCTCCTTGGCTTTTGCAGCTGCAACGGATTCTGAAGAAGCGAGGCTTTCATCGACAACGAAGCTGCCACCGCCGTAGCCCATGAAGCTGTATGGGCCATAGTCAGCCGGTTCGAAGCTGCCGGCAGCGACAGCCGCAATGGCGCGGTCGATGGTCGGCTCCATGTGCCACAACGCAGAAGACAGAATGGTGCCCGGGTAATCTGCAGCGGTATCGATCACGTTGCCGATAGCGAGCAGGCCTTTTTCCTTGGCAGCGTCGGAAACGCCGAAGCGCTCCGCATACATGATGTCCGCACCCTTATCGATCATCGCAAAGGCGGATTCTTTCGCTTTGGGCGGATCGTACCAGGAGTTGATGAAGGTCACGAGGAACTTGACGTCCGGGTTGACCGAGGTTGCGCCATCCATGAAGGCATGCATCAGCCGGTTGACTTCCGGGATGGCATAGCCGCCGACCATGCCGATGATGTTGGACTCGGTCTTGGCGCCGGCGATCATGCCGGAGAGATAACTGGGCTCGTGGATCCAGTTGTCAAAGACCGAAAAGTTCGGCTGGGCTGGGCCGAAGGAGGAGCCCATCAAGAATGCGGTTTCCGGGTATTCGGCCGCCACTTTACGAGCCGCACGCTCAACGGCAAAGGCTTCGCCTACGACCAGATCCATTCCCTGCTCGGCATAGTCGCGCATAACGCGCTCATAATCGTTGTTGGCGACGTTTTCAGAGAAAGTGTAGGTGATATCGCCGCGTGCTTCTGCAGTTTCAAGCGCCTTGTGGATGCGGCTAATCCATTGCTGCTCCACCGGCAACGTGTAAATAGCAGCGACCTTGATTGGGTCTGCATGGGCGGCAGTCGCCGCCATGCCCAAACCGGAAGCGACCGCCGCGGCGGCCGCGAGCTTCAGAAACGCCCGGCGAGGCCAGGCAATAAATTGAGTTTTCATTCGAGCTGTTCCCCTAGCTGTCCTGTTGCCGCAGTGCGTGACCACGGATTAGGCGAGCCTACAATGTATGCATCAGGAAGCAACGAATTTTTTATCAATTGGACAAATTTTTAAAGTTGAGAATGACTTCGATTGCGTCGTAACTGTATTCGTCCGCCGCCTGAGATTAAAATTTACGTCGGCAGAGCAAAGGGTTGCAAATCAAAGACCATATCCTGCCAACTATACCATTTGGTACAATCGAAGAACTTCCGAATGGGGCTGCATCAAGTCTCCGACTTGTTGTATTGTTGCTCAAGTACGAGCTTCATTCCCGCTTAAAGCCACTACTTGAGTGCTAAGCCGAGGGTCATGGGCATCGGTCAAAGCCAGTCGACGAACTGTCCATGCGGCCCGGTTAGAGCAATAGCGAGCCCATTGCGTGAAAGCACAAATGCGCCCGGTTGCGCCGGCAAAGTGTCTGTAACCGCAACACCGGGAAGAACACGGGGGCTTTCATTTGCAAGCCATTCGGCTCCAAGGTCTCCCATCAGCGCCGCAAACTCCTTTCTGATCTCGGGTGCAACATAGTTCAAGACGGCGGTATGAAAGATGACCAAACGCGCATCACTTGGCGCCTGGGCCGCCAGCGCTTCGGTTTGGTGGAGCAGATCGCCCTTGACGATCCGCGGCGGCTCCTGTCTTGCGATCCCGATTGCCGCATCCAGTCGCGCGAGCCTTTCTGTCTGCTCTGGCCAGACAAGCGTTCTGAGCCATTGCACGTCATCATCAATATGGAGGTCCAATGGATTGAGGTCGAGACCGGCGCGCCAGGCAACCTGTGGAACGGACTTCGGTATCGGCGCTGTTTTGGACGCCTTGCATGGAAAAACCGGAGCGCCTGGTTTTGTGGGTCTGAGGATCGTATGGCCGTAGTCATAGCCGTACAGGTCTGGCAGCAAACAAAGACCTGCTGAAGCCCCAACTTCGATCAGGGCGAGTGGGCCGCCTATTTGAGCCAGGGCAGGGAGTAGACAAGCGCACCTTGTTGGCTCATTCGTTTGGGTCGACCGTGCCAGAATAACTGGCGAGATCGTATCCCAGAATTCCAAAACATACTCTGCAAAATCCTGCTTTGCATCCGGCAGGCCTACGGAGTGGCGCGTGGATGCGAACAACAGATTGGGTTGTTGTTTGCCTTCCGGGAGTTCCTTGAGGCGGCCAAGCAGTCCTTCGTTCCGGGCAACGGATCTGGCGTAGTTCTCGTAGATGGCCGAAACACCCCGTGCCTCGCGGTTCGCGAAGGTGGTGTATGCGCTTGCGATTTGTTCCGGTTTCATCATCACAATAAGAACTCGGTTCGTTTTTGAATGCAGTTGATTTCAGCGAGCCAACTCGCCGGAAGTGGTCTCATCCATGCTTCTGGTGCGGTGCTTCTATAGTTGTATGGGAAGTTACAGCCGGGCAATCACAAGTTCGGAACAGCGCAAGCGAATATGCTCGGCCGCATCATCCGGTAGCCCTTCGTCAGAGATAATAGCACTGAATTCTTCGATAGAGTGCTCGTTCCGAAAACCGGCTGGTGTCGATCATCAGCAAAGTTTTCTGCGCCGCCGCGATCATCGCGCTTTTGAGCTGGTCCATTTCGAGCAGAGTTTCCGAAACGCATTCCGTGTCGATCGCCTGAGCGGACATGAAGAAACAATCGCACCTTACATCGCGCAGGAAGCTGATCCCCGGTTCGCCCAGAAGGGTGTGGGACCCGAAGCGGCAAGACCCGTCAAGAACGAAGAGCTTGATGTTCTTCTTATATGTCAGAACCTTGGCAACGTAGATGTCGTTGGTGAACACCGTCAGCGGTATGTTGGTTGCAGTGATTTCATCGGCAAGGATATGTGCAACAACAGCCCCGCGATCGATCAGAATACTCTGGTTCGCCGAAACCGGTTTCATTGCCTCGCGGACGACCGTGTTCTTTCCTCAACCGCCGCACGCCTCGCAAGGTCCGTCGATGGTTCGTAGCTTGCATCCGGCCGGATCCTGACCGCTCCGCCAAGGGTGCGGCGGATGAGACCTTCGGAGGCGAGCAGATCGAGATCCCT
The DNA here is from genome assembly GCA_965230445.1 of Roseibium sp. GTDB lineage: Bacteria > Pseudomonadota > Alphaproteobacteria > Rhizobiales > Stappiaceae > Roseibium. The sequence continues at coordinate 4,613,264 of OZ246005.1, forward strand.
GCGAATGGTCGAGACGGATGCATTGAACAAGCGTGCCGGGTTCTGGCTGGAACCCGGCATATGGGTTTTTCTCCTGATCTTGGGTTGGCCGCGAAATCGGCGGGAAAACCGCTCTGTCTCACGAGCTTGTGCTTGCCGCAGTTGGAAAGGGCCGGTCTCGGCCGTATCGTGAATGTCGTCTCCCGTTCGGGCAAACGGGTGAGGAATGCCTTTGTTGGCTACAACATAACCAAATTCGCAATGATAAGATTGACAAGCACCATAAGTCATGTCGCCTTGGAAACGGGAATGCGGGCTACAGCCATTTGTACAAGCTTCTTGCGCACGGCGATCAAATTGCCGAACAACTCGGCAATGCCAGAGATGCTGATCAGTTGCCGTCTCGAAGATATGCTCTAAAGGGAAATGTTTATGCCAGTGCCTTTCTTGGAAACCATTGAAACCGATCAGACCCTTCCGGATCGTGCCGATGTGGTTGTCATCGGCGGCGGTGTGGCCGGAATTTGCGCGGCACTCTATTTGGCAGAGGCCGGTATTCGCGTCGTGGTGTGCGAAAAAGGGGTCGTCGCGGGCGAACAATCATCCCGCAACTGGGGCTGGGTCCGGCAGATGGGGCGCGATCCGGCAGAATTGCCGCTGACGATCGAAGCGCTCCGCCTTTGGCGCGGGCTGGATGCCCGGTTCAGCATTGATACGGGCTTCCGCGAAACCGGCATCACCTATGTCGCGAATTGTGCACGCGATGTCCGCAATCTGACAGAGTGGGCCGGGCTCGCGAAGGCCGCGGATATGGATACCCGGCTGTTGGATCGGTCCAGTCTGGTCGAATTGTTGCCGGGTATTTCGGCGGACTTCACTACAGGGCTCTACACCGCTGATGACGGCCGCGCGGAGCCTGGCAAGGCGGTGCCGGAGTTGGCAAAGGCGGCGAAGCGCCTCGGAGTAACCATACTTCAGAACTGCGCCGTCCGTGGCTTGGAAACTTCAGCGGGCAAAACCTCCGCAGTTGTTACCGAACGCGGCACGGTCGCGACGTCCACCGTGGTTCTCGCTGGTGGAGCATGGTCACGGCTTTTCCTCGGCAACCTCGGCGTCCGGTTCCCGCAACTGAAAGTCATTGGGACCGTTGCACGCGTCGACAATGTCAGCGGTGTGCCAGACATGCCGGTCGGGGGTGGCGATTTTGCTTTTCGCAAGCGTCTCGATGGCGGCTATTCCATTGCGTTGCGCAATGCCAATGTTGCGCCCATTCTGCCCGATAGCTTCCGGCTTTTCACCGACTTCTTTCCGACATTCCTGACGAGTTGGCACGAATTGAAGTTAAGGCTCGGAAAGCAGTTTGTCGAAGAATTGCAGATACCGCGGTCCTGGCCGCTGGACGGAACTTCGCCGTTCGAAAAGCAACGTGTGATCGACCCCAATCCGCACGAACCGTTCGTCCGCAAAAGCCTGGCAGCCCTGAAGCAGGCATTTCCGGGGTTTGCATCCGCCCGTCTCACCGATACATGGGCCGGCACCATCGATGCGACCCCGGACGCAATCCCGGTGATCGGTCCGGTTACCGCAGTTCCCGGCCTCTACGTGAGTTCCGGTTACTCGGGACATGGCTTCGGGATCGGACCTGGAGCAGGCAAATTGATGTCCGATCTTGTCCGGGGTGTGACGCCTGTCGTCGACCCGCATCCTTTCAGGTTCGAGCGGTTCGGGAAGGCTCACCAGTCGAGATTGCCCGCAGCGGCCTAGGGCCTGTGGACATTTAGCGCAATGCGATGATGGTTGCGGCCAGGTTCCATGATGCTTGATAGCTGGCGTCGTTCTTGTCGTATCTCGTGTTTATTCCTCTGAACTCTTTGATTTTGCTGAAGTAGTTTTCAATCAGATGACGCCACTGGTAGGTTTCCACATCGTGGGGAATGTGGACGCGGCGATTGGTTTTCGCCGGAATGACGGCTTGCGCCTGGCGCGTATCAAGGTCTTCGCGCAACGCATCGGCATCGAATGCCTTGTCGGCAAGCATGGCGCCGAATTCCAGACCGTCGATAAGGTCGGGCACACCAACAATTTCACTGCGCTGGCCGGGCAGAAGCTTGAAGCGCACCAGATTGCCTAACGCATCGGTGAGGGCCAGGACCTTGGTGGTCAGTCCGCCTTTCGAGCGCCCGATGGCCTGATTGAGAGTCCCCCTTTTGCGCCACTCGCCTTTTGGTGGACGCTGATGATCGTGCCATCGATAAGAACATATTCAAAGTCGGGATCACCCGATACAGCCTCAAAAAGGCGCTGAAATACACCGCGTTGGGTCCATCGGCGGAACCGCCGGAACACACTGTTCCATTCGCCAAATCCGGGCGGCAGATCCCGCCACGGGCTGCCAACGCGAACCTTCCACAGCACCGCTTCAAGAAACAGCCGGTTGTCCTTTGCTGTCCGGCCCCGGTCCCGGATACTTCCCGGAAGCAACGGTTCTATGATCGCCCAACTTCTATCCGTAATGACAAAACGTTCGCTGCGCATCAAAGCCTCCTCAAAAGAAAGCTTGAATCACAAAAAAGACGGCCTGTGAATCCTATATGTCCACAGGCCCTAGTCCATAGCACCAATCAAACAGGGGAATCGCACTTAAAGTTTGACGTTTTTCCAGAATTGGATTCTTGAGGTTTCATCACATGATGGAGTTTCGGGATGCCAACATTAGACAGCTATTTCAATGAAATGGATGATCCACGCCGTGGGAATGCCCCGCGCCACAAGTTCTGCGATCTCATGACGATCAGTCTTTTATGCACACTTTGCGGCGGTGAAACAGCGGTCGATATGGAGCTTTTCGGGGTCATGAAGGAGGATTTTCTGCGCGAATTCCTCGAACTGCCCCACGGCGTCCCCTGCCACGATGCTTACTCGCGGTTGTTTCGGCTGATGAAGCCGGCCAGCTTTCAGGCGTTTTTCGACAAGTTTCGCAGCGATTTCGCGGCCGCGCGTCACGCCGATCCCGCCATTGCCATCGACGGCAAGGAGATGCGGCGCAGCTTCGACAAGGCGGCTGAACAGTCTGGTCTGAACGTCGTGACGGCGTTTGCGCATGAGGCGCGGCTTACCTTGGGGATCACGCAAAGCGCCAAGGGCGGCGGGGAGATTTTGGCCCTGCGCGAGTTGATCGGGATGCTCGACATTCGGGGTATCACGATCACGGCGGATGCGTTGCATTGTCAGCGTGAAACCTGCGATCTGATCGTGCGGGAGGGCGGTGATTATTGCCTGCAGATCAAGGGCAATCAGGGCGATATGCTGACGGACCTGCGCGCCTTTGTGGATGATCAACAGATTGACTATATTGATGAATACACTGCGGCAGATGCTGATCATGGTCGCATTGAGGAGCGCAGCTATCACCTTTACGACGTTCCTGACTATCTGACCGAGACCCATAAATGGCCGCATCTTCAGGCCTTCGTCCATGTCGCTTCGAAGCGCGAGGCAGACGGCAAAACCAGCCGGTCCGAGCGGCTTTATCTGCTGTCAAAACGCCCCACGGCTGAAGCGGCCGCCGCGCTGATCCGGGGCCATTGGCAGATCGAAAACAGCCTGCACTGGTCGCTCGATGTGCTGATGAATGACGACCGGCACCGCGCCCGCAAAGACCACGCACCCGCCAACTTTGCAGCCCTGCGCCGCATCGCGCTGAGCATCATCAAGGCAAACACCGACAAAGGCTCAAACCGGGGCAAGTTCAAAAAGGCCGGCTGGAGCAACGACTTCCTGCGAAAACTCATCCAGGAATTCTGAAGCGCGATTGCCCTGACCAATCAAATTGATTTGTTGCGGTTTGCTTTGTGTTCTGATTCCCTTTTTCCGACGGGTGCACCAGGAGACAGGTTTTGGCAAACATCAAATATGTTGTTGAATTGACAGTGGATGAGCGTGAGGCGCTTTTGGCGAAGATCAGGAAGGGGACACTGGCCGCGCGTACCAACTGTAAGGCACGTATCCTTTTGAAAGCCGACAAGGGACCGCACGGGGAAGGCTGGACGGATCGGGCGATCTGCCAAAGCCTGGAGACCTCGCCGTCTACGGTCGCCCGCGTGCGCGAGACCTTCGTGATGGAAGGGCTGGATGCGGTGTTTGCCCGCAAGCAGCGGACCCATCCAGCCATCCGGCGCATTTTCGACGGTGAGGCGGAGGCGAAGCTGATCGCGCTGGCCTGTTCGCAGCCGCCGGAAGGTCATGCGCGCTGGACCATCCGGCTACTGGCCGACAAGGTGGTCGAGATGAACATTGTCGAGGCTGCACACTTCAACACCGTTGGGCGTGCGCTTAAAAAAACGAACTTAAACCTCACCGGAGCCGCTACTGGGTAATCCCGCCTCAACAGAACGCTGCCTTTGTCGCCGCCATGGAAAACGTGCTGGCGATTTACCAGCGCCCGCGTGACCCAAAGCGTCCATTGGTCTGTCTGGATGAAGCGGCCAAGCAGTTGGTCAGCGCGGCGCGCTTGCCGGTCTCCATGGTGCCCGGGCGCATTGCCCGGCACGATTATGAATACAAGCGCGCAGGAACGGCCAATCTGTTCATGGCCTTTGCTCCCCTCGAAGGGGCGCGGCACGTCAAGGTCACGAACCATCGCGGCAAGTCGGATTACGCACACTTTCTTGCCTCTCGTGCGTGGCGACTGACCTGAGACCCGGCATCTCCTCCAGTTTTGTGTAGAGTCCGTCCCTAACTAGAGTGCTGCCCAACATACCCACGAGGCGGGCTAGGGCCTGTGGGGATTCACAAGTCGGCGCGAATGTGATTCACACTTTGGATGGATCGCTTTGTACTGACAGACGCCCAATGGGCGAAGATTGAACCGCATTGTCTTGGAAAACCTACGGACCCCGGTCGCAGCGGAAGAAACAACCGGCTGTTCATTGAAGCCGTTCTTTGGATTGGGTAGTGTCAAAGATCTTTCGCACATTTGTTTTCAGGCGACGGCTCCTTGGGTTTGGTTTTGCTCCTGGTAGAGCGGCGTCATGTTCATGTATTTGCGGGCGGACCATTTGCCGGCGGCGATATGCCTGAGCCTGGCCGCGGCCAGGTTCAGGCATGATTGGCCGTCGGGAAACGCCCCAACAACCCGCGTGCGCCTTCGGATCTCTTTCATGATCCGCTCCAGCGGATTGTTTGTCCGGATCTTGCGCCAATGGCAGTCGGGGAAGCCGTAATAGGTCAGCGTCTCTTCAATGCTCTCTTCAATGAGGTCGGCCGCCCGGGTCAGGCGTTGCGCGCGAAGATCGGCGATCACCGCTTGCGCCTTTTTCAAAGCCTCCTTGCGGCTTTCTTGAGCGTGAATGGCCTTCAGCATGTGGGTGACATCGCGCACTTTCGTGGACGGCACATGGCTGAACACATTGCGATAGAAGTGAACCATGCAGCGCTGCCACTGGGCGTCGGGCAGATAATCGGCAATGCTCTCCACAAGGCCACGGCAGGCATCGGAGATGATCAGCTTCACACCGCTCAAACCCCGGTCGACAAGATGGCGCAGGAAGTTTGACCAGCCCGACTTGTCTTCCTTGGCGCCCTCACAAATCCCCAAAATCTCCCGATAGCCTTCAGAATTGACAGCACTTGCGACAAGCAGGGAGACGTTCCTGACTTCGCCAGCCCACGTCCGCTTCATCACGATCCCATCGAGATAGAGGTACGGATGTTCCCCTTCAATTGGCCGGTGCCGCCATTCTTCAATCTTGGCGTAGATCTTCTTGTTGAGGTTCGATACCGTGCCGGGACTGACCCGCGTGCCCCACAGCGCTTCGGTGATGTCCTCCACCCGGCGGACCGAAACACCCGCCAAATACATCTCCATCAAGGCTTCCTCAACACTGCTTTCCCGGCGCTGATAGCGCTCAATGATGGCCGTCTCAAATGTCTGACGGCGCAGCTTCGGCATCTTCAGCTTCACTGCGCCAGCCTTGGTGTGCAGCGAGCGCTCGTAACTGCCCGCCCGCGTGTCCTGGCGGCCTTCGTTGCGCTCATACCGGCCAGCCCCGCAAAGCCGGTCCGCTTCCGCATCCAGCATCGCATTCAAAGCCTCTTCGACAGTGCCGCGCACCATCTCGCCAAGATGATCCTTGATCCGGGCCTCATCAATCCGGATAACGTTGCTCATCTCTTGTCCATCGTCATCATCAATCATTCCATGCTCCCTTCAATCACCATAAAGGGAACCGTCTCAATCAGAAAATGTGCGAAAGATTTTGTACGTTATCAGCAGACCAAAGCCGAATGGCAATTCACAAACAAAGACGCGCGCGTCAAACTCACAAAACTATACCCGTCAATATGAGTGATTCAGAGGACTAGTGCCTGTGGGGAATGAGGAGTTGGATCGCGGTATCGATGAAAATCGTCCGGATGAAGAAGCAAAGCCGCTGGAAAGGCTGTTCCTTTTCAAGACCTTGCGAACGAGAGCTACGGCGCCTTCTCCTTGTCCAATCGAGAACGCTTCAATTGCGCATGATAGTCGGCGGGATCTGAACAAGAAGGGTTTCGTCGGCGGTCTCGTTATCGATCAGACCAAAGACGGCGTCCATCATTTCCTCAACATTCTGACGAACCATGGTAATGTTCGGCAGCATTAGTGTTGCGAACGGGTCCCAGTCGAAGCAGCCAAGCGCGATGTCGTTGAGCTGTTCCAGTCCGTTTTCCTTGAACCAGTTCACAACCCCTTCGAGCGAAATGGTCGAGTTGACGAAGATTGCCGCCGGGTTGCTCGCGCCTGCCTTGAAGTATTCCGCAAGTGCCGCTTCAACCTTGATTCCGGAATAGCCACAGAGCAGCAGTGAGCTGTCTTTCACTTCGCGTCCGGCACGTTTGTTGGCTTCCAGAAACCCGCGCAAACGTTCGCTGGTGTTGTGGTCGGACGGCCGGCCACCGACAAACAGCAGTTCACCACTAGGGTTTCCGTTTTTGGCCAGCCACTCCGTCAGTTCGACCGTCAACGAGACTGCACCAAGATAGTTGTCGGAAATCACCGATGGGGCCCTGCCGCCGGGAAGATCGAGATTGTAGGTCGGAACGCCGCGCACCCGGCAGATCTCGGCAATGTTGTCGGGATCGGTCGCACCCGTGCACACAACACGCTCGACCTTGTAGTCGAGAAACAGACGGACCGCGTCTTCCTCGATCTTCGGATCGCGCAGGGTGGAGGAGATCACCGGGAAGAGGCCGCGCTCGCGGGCGTGCTTTTCAAAGGATTGCGAGATTGAGCTGAAGTAGCGGTTCTCGTGCATCGGAACGATCATGCCGATGATCCGGGAGCGTTCCTTGCGCAAAGCGCTTGCCTGAAGGTTCACTGAGTAACCCATCTCGTCGGCAAGCTTCTTGATGGATTCGGCGCGCGCTTCGCTGATCCGCCGCCGGCGCCAGGATCCGTTCATGACGGCACCGACCGTACTGGCTGATGTTCCCGCCCTTCTGGCGATATCGTAAATTGTTACACTCTTTCGCGAATCTTCATCCACCCGCCAGAAACCCTCCGGAATTCGCCCCTTTCCGACGGATAACAGAAAAGATTCCTGTACACAATCTTGGCTCCGGGCACTTGCGCAATCGATGGTTCTGAGATATTGCACAATCGATAGTGCTGGAATTGGGAGCGTGGGCCGCCAAGGTCATGCGCCGGTGCTATAAACGTGGAGGATTTGATGACAGTCTTTACCAAACTGAGAACCACTGCCGCTGCCGTTGTTCTTGCCGCTGCCGGAATGACCGGTGCGGCGGTTGCCGACACCAGCGTCGCTGTGGTTGTGAAGATCGGTGGCATTCCGTGGTTCAACGCGATGGAAACCGGTATCAAGGAACGCGCTGCTGAGCTCGGCATTTCCGCAGAGATGATCGGTCCGACCTCTGCAGACCCTGCCCTGCAGGTTCGCGCAATTGAAGATTTGATCGCCAAGGGCGTCGACGTCATCGGCGTTGTCCCGAACGACGAAGCCGCGCTTGAGCCTGTCCTGAAAAAGGCCATGGACGCCGGCATCAAAGTCGTTGCCCATGAAGGCCCGGGCCTCAACAATGTCGACTGGAACTTCGAACTGGCTTCTGCCGACGGTTTCGGCGAAGCACATGCAAAGCTGCTTTGCGACAAGGTTGAAGAGCCGGGTTCCTATGCTGTTTACGTCGGTTCGCTCACCGTTCCGCTGCATAATGCCTGGGCCGATGCAGCAATTGCATGGATGGGTGAGAATTGCGACAAGCTGAAGCTTGTTGGCGAACGCTACGGGGTTGCCGAAAGCGTCGACGATAGCCGTTCGACTGCTCTTGATGTCATGGCTGCGAACTCGGACCTGCGCGGTTTTCTCGCATTCGGCAGCCAGGGCCCGATTGGTGCTGGCCGTGCGATTGAAGAGCGCCGTCTCGGTGGCAAGGTTCATGTCCTCGGTCCGTTCTCTCCGGGTCAGGGTCAGAAGCTTCTGAAAGGCGACATTATCTCTGGTGGCTTCATGTGGAACCCGGCTGAAGCCGGCCGCGTGTTCGTGAGCCTCGGCAACATGCTGGTCGAAGGTGCGGAGATCACCGAAGGCACTGAAGTGCCGGGTCTTGGTGCCGTCAGCCCGGATGCGGAAACCCGCAATATCATCACCGACAACCTGCTTGAGATCAACAAGGACACTGTTGACGAACTGGCAGCAATGGGCCTTTGAGCCTGTTCCGGGCGCCTGTCTTGGCAGGCGCCCGCTTTCTTTCCGAATGTTTGATTTAGAAATTGCCGCTTCCGGCGGCCCGCAGCTTGTGTCCCCGTCACTATGGCTTCCGCCCTACCTCCTGCTCTGAGTCTTCGCAGTGTCTCCAAGACCTTCGGCGGTCTGCGCGCGCTCGATTGTGTCGATTTCGAAGTGAACGCTGGCGAGGTTCACTGCCTTGCCGGAGAGAACGGCTGTGGCAAGAGCACACTGATCAAGATCGTCACCGGCGTCTACATCCCCGATCCTGGTGCGGAGATGACCATTTTGGGGCAACCGGCTGTCAACATGACGCCGGTGCGGGCACGGGCACTCGGGATTGCCGTGATTTGGCAGGATCTCGCCCTGTTTCCGCATATGACCGTCGCTGAGAACATTGCTTTTGACGACATGGTCGGTCCTTGGCCACGGCTGGTAAACCGTGGCCGGCATCGCGCGGAAGTCGCGGCGGTTCTGGAGAGGCTGGGTGTTGCGCTTGATTTGGATGCGCCTCTGCGGACCTTGCCCATTGCACAGCGGCAGGTGGTCGCAATCGCCCGGGCGTTGATGGGCAACGCCCGCCTGGTCTTCATGGACGAACCCACAGCATCGCTGACCCAGAGCGAGACCGATGCACTCTTGAGTGTGGTTCGTAAACTGTCGGCCGAAGGTGTAGCTGTTGTCTTTGTCAGCCACAGGCTGGCCGAGGTGCTGGAAATATCTGAACGTGTAACCGTGATCCGCGATGGCAAACTGGTTGGCGTCTATTCGACAGAGGGCATGACCCAAGCCCGCTTGGGCGAATTGATGACCGGACGCAAGCTGAGCGCCGAGGTCAATGCACGTGACCGGTCCGGAGAACCAGCGGTGCTGGAACTCAAGGGACTTACCCGGCAAGCCGAGTTCGAAGACATCAATCTCACAGTCCGCCGCGGCGAAGTGGTTGGGCTGACCGGCCTGATCGGTGCCGGGCGGACCGAACTGGCACATGCCCTGATCGGCATGAGTCGGCCGGACAACGGCGAAATTCACCTCGATGGAATGCGGATCATGCCGCGGAACATCCGCCAAGCAATCTCTCAAGGTATTGCTTACGTATCCGAGGACCGGCTGTCTCTCGGCCTTGTCCAGCCTCAGTCGATCTCCGACAACACCGCGATTTCCGTTCTATCAAGACTGCTCAATCCGTTTGGACTGATCTCGACTGGCAAACAGGAAAAACTGGTTGATCGCTGGATTGAGGAACTGGCGGTCAAGATCGGCCAGCCATCCGATGCGGTATCGACCCTTTCCGGCGGAAATCAGCAGCGTGTGGTGCTGGCCAAATGGCTGGCAACCGAGCCGCGATTGCTCATTCTCGACAGCCCGACGGTCGGTGTAGATGTCGGTGCGCGTGCCGGAATTTTCCGGATCGTTCGAAAGCTGGCAGACGAGGGCCTTGCGATTTTGATGATTTCCGACGAGGTGACCGAGGTTTTGATGAATTGCGACCGGGTTCTGCACATGGAGAGCGGGCGGATTGCCGGCGAATATGATCCGCAAGAAACCGATGTAAATGCGCTGGAGGCTGTCGTTTATGCGTAGCTTTGCGCGCAACTATCCGATCGAGACCCGTCTGGGTGTTGTCCTGCTGATCATGTGCGTCGGATTAACGATTGCGACCGACACGTTTCTGACACTCGGCAATGTGACTTCGCTGATCAACAACAACGCTGTTAACCTGATCTGGGCGGTCGGTTTGCTGGTCGTACTGATCGCCGGCGGGATCGATATCTCCTTCGCCGTTGCGGCCTCGGTGGTCCAATATATTGCCGCGCAAGTGTTCATGCATATCGGCGGAGGCAATTGGGCCATCGGCCTCATGGTCGCAGGCAGCATTGGGATTTGTCTCGGGCTGATCAATGCGGCGCTGATCCATGGTTTCAAGATCATCTCCATCGTGATCACCATCGCGACATTCAACGCGTTTTTCGGTCTTCTGATGTTCTTCACCAAGGGACGGAACATCTACAATCTGCCGGATTGGTGGGTCGACCGGATCTTCATCTTCGAGCATCAGTCTGCGAATGGCGTTTGGTCGGAATTGAACCTGTCCGTGGCGATCATGATCGCCTGTGTGCTCGCAACGGCGTTCCTGATCGGTGCAACTACGCTCGGCCGTCAGCTCTACGCATTTGGCGACAATCCGGAGGGCGCAAGACGGGCAGGGGTGAACATTACCCTGATGCATTGTGTAGCCTATGGCTGGCTGGGCATGATGGCCGGCATTGGTGGCTTGTGCCAGGTGAACATCGCCAAGGAAGTCGTCCCAAATGCCCTCTATGGCCGGGAGCTGGAAGTGCTTGCCGCGGTCGTGCTTGGCGGCGCAAGGCTTGGCGGCGGTCAGGGCACGGTCATCGGTTGCATCCTGGGTGTGATGTTTGTTGCGGTAACGCAGAACGGCCTCAACCTCCTTGGGATCTCGCCCTTTGCGTTCCAGATGATTATCGGTGCCGCGATCCTGGTTGCGATTTCCTCCTCGAACATTTCCTTTGACCTGCGTCCGCGCAAGCGGGCAGGAGGTGGCCGGTCATGAACCTCATCCGGCAGATCAATCAACGCCTTGGCGCGGAGACCTTGCCACTGCTCGGCTTTCTGCTGCTGGTTTTTGCTGCCTTCTCGGTTGCAACGCCGCTTTTCCTGACTGGCAGGAATCTGAGTTCCATGGCCTTTCAGATGCCGGTGCTCGGGCTTCTGACACTGGCCATGCTTGTGCCGATCCTGTCCGGCGGGCTGAACCTGGCAATCATCTATACGGCGAATATATCCGGCCTGGCGCTCGCCTGGACATTGCTGCAATTCGGCGGGCCCGACGCCGGTCCGATGGCATTTGTTCTCGGTTGCCTTTTTGCGCTCGCAGTCGGTACGGCGGCAGGTGCGGTGATCGGTCTTGTGGTCGCCTATATCGGCGCGCACCCGATCCTGGTGTCGCTGGCAATGATGATCTTCCTGCGCGGCCTAGGCGAGTTTCTGACCCGCGGGGGTGATATCTCCGGTTTTCCGGATTTCATGAACACGCTCGGTCACGGTAGCCTTCTGGGCATTCCGGTGCCGCTGGTGCTTTTCATCCTGGCTGCACTTGTATGGCACATCATGCTGCGGCGGACCCGTCATGGGTTTTCTGTTTTCATGGTTGGGTCTAACATCCGCGCTAGTGAGTATTCCGGGATACCGACTAAGCGTACCCTGACAATGCTTTATGCGTTGTCCGGCTTCATCTGTGCGATCGCAGGCATTCTCATGGCAGCGCGGTTTAACTCCGTGCGCGTCGGGCACGGCGAAGCACTTTTGCTGGTAACCGTGCTGGCCTGTTTTCTTGGCGGGGTCGATCCTTTCGGTGGCTTCGGGCGGGTGCTGCCGGTGTGTCTGGCGCTGATAACCCTGCAAATGCTGTCGTCCGGGCTCAATCTGCTCGGTGCAAATCAACACTTGTCGACGGCGGTCTGGGGTCTGTTCCTGATCGGTGTCATGGCCATTCGCTGGGCGGTCGCACGTTGGCGGCCCAGGGACAAGGGGGGAGGTTAGTCATGGAAGGTTTCGGCGTTCATACGAGCATGTGGACCATGCATTGGGATCGTGAGGGGGCGGAACGCACAATTCCGTCCGCAGCCGCCTACAAGATGGATTTCATCGAGATTGCGCTATTGAACACCGCGATTGTCGACGCGCAGCACACGCGCCAATTACTCGACAAGCATGGACTTCGCGCCGTCTGCTCGCTCGGTCTGCCAGAGCACAATTGGGCCTCAGTCAATCCGGATGGTGCCATCGAGCACCTGAAAGATGCTCTGAACAAGGCAGCAGAAATGGGGGCAGAGGCGCTCTCCGGAGTCACCTATGGCGGGATCGGCGAGCGCACCGGCGTGCCACCGACCGAAACGGAATACGACAACATCGCCCGGGCTCTGGAAGCTGCGGCGAAACACGCCAAGTCGCTCGGCCTTGCTTTCGGTATCGAGCCGGTCAACCGGTACGAAAACCATCTGGTCAACACCGGCTGGCAGGCAAAATGGCTGATTGAGAAGGTCGGCGCCGACAATATCTTCATCCACCTCGACACCTATCACATGAACATCGAGGAGAAGGGCGCGGCCAACGGCATTCTCGATGCGCGTGAACACCTGCGCTACATCCATTTGTCGGAGTCAGATCGCGGCACGCCAGGCGAAGGGACCTGCGACTGGGACGAAGTCTACGCTGCGCTTGCGGCAATCGGCTTCAAAGGCGGGCTGGCGATGGAGAGCTTTATCAACATGCCGCCGGAAGTCGCATACGGCCTTGCCATTTGGCGACCGGTTGCCGACAATTTCGAAGAAGTCATGGACAAGGGCCTTCCGTTCTTGCGCAATAAGGCACAACAATACCGGCTGATCTGAGGTTTCCGATGATCCCACCTGCCCGCCTTGCAGAAAGAATTTCCCAATCGCCAGCCGGAAAGCGAACTCTGGTCGCGATTGCCGGTGCACCTGGTTCCGGGAAAACCCATTTGACCAAAAACCTGTTGGATGCGCTGAACGCCGAAGTGCCCGGGCGGGCAGCGATCCTCCCGATGGATGGCTACCACTATGACGACGGTGTTCTGAAGGCCCGTGGCCGCCTGGCATTCAAAGGGGCGCCGGATACGTTCGATGTCGGCGGCTTGAAGCACATGATCGCCCGTTTGCGGGACAATAGCGAAGCGGAAGTTGCCGCGCCGCTCTTTGACCGGGATCTGGAAATCTCGCGCGCCGGGGCAACAATCATCCCCCAGTCGGTTGAGATTGTTCTGATCGAGGGCAACTACCTGCTTTTAAAACAGGAACCGTGGTCTGAGCTGGCACCATATTTCGACATGACGGTTCTGGTTGCGGTAGGCGAGGATGAATTGCGGAGGCGCTTGTGTAAGCGCTGGGACGACTTCGGCGTCGCCCCGGACGAAATCGCGCGCAAGGTTGATGACAACGACTTACCGAACGGGCATTTCGTTGTGGCAAACAGCATTGCGCCCGATGTCGTGGTCGATGGGGAGAACCGATGAACAAAAAGGTGTTCCTGGGTGTTGATGTCGGCACGGGCAGCGCACGTTGTGGCGTGTTCGATGCCTCCGGCGCTCTTCTGGGTGTTGCCAAGCGCGAGATCCAGATCTGGCAGGACGCAGGCGGCATTGCCGAGCATAGTTCAAAGGACATCTGGAAAGCGGTCTGTGAAGCGGTGGCCGAGGCGATTAACAACGCCTATGTGGCTCCAGCGGACGTCGCCGGTATCGGCTTTGACGCGACCTGTTCGCTGGTTCTGGTCAGGGAGAATGGTGAAGTCCCGGCCGGTCCCAGTGGCGTAAACGAACGGGATGTCATTGTCTGGATGGACCACCGGGCCGTTCAAGAAGCCGAAGAAATCAATACCGGTGACCACGATGTGCTGCGCTATGTCGGCGGCCGGATTTCGCCTGAAATGCAGACGCCCAAGCTGCTCTGGCTAAAACGGCATCTGCCGGAGAGCTATCACGCGACAGACCATTTCATGGACCTCAGTGATTGGCTGACCTACCGGGCAACCGGCGATACCGCCCGGTCCAGCTGTACAGTGACCTGCAAGTGGACCTATCTTGCCCACGAAGACAGATGGGATAGCGGCTATTTCAACGGTATCGGGCTAGAAGACCTCGCAGCCGATCACTTTGCCCGAATTGGTACGCGGATTGTCGCTCCCGGTACGGCGCTTGGACGCGGGTTGACCGAAGCGGCTGCCGCGGACATGGGGCTGGTTGCCGGTACGCCGGTTGCCGCAGCCCTGATTGATGCCCATGCTGGCGGCGTCGGAAGTGTTGGCGGTTCGGGCGGGCCGGGCCAGATTGCCACACGAATGGGATATGTTTTCGGCACGTCGGCCTGCACCATGTCATCTGCGCCCGAGCCGAATTTCGTCCCCGGCGTTTGGGGACCGTATTACTCGGCGATGGTTCCAGGACTGTGGCTCAATGAAGGTGGGCAATCGGCAGCAGGGGCTGCCCTTGACAGGCTGATCAGCGGGCATGCAGCTTTTTTCGAAGCTGAGGAGCGGGCTCGCGAGTGCGGACAGGGTCCGATTTCCTGGCTAACGGCGCTTGCGCTCAACGATTTGATCGATCCGTCAGAGGCCATTGCGCGGGCAGGGTCCACAATCGTTGTTCCCGATTTCAACGGCAATCGCGCCCCGCTCGCCGATCCGTCTGCGCGGGGTATTGTTGCGGGCCTTGGGATGGAAGACGGCCTGGATGGTCTTGTTCAGCTTTTCATTGCCGGATTGTCCGGGATCGCGATGGGGTTGAAACACATCCTCGACGTTCAGCGGGAAAATGGCGTCGCCATTGAGGCCATTGTGATCTCCGGAGGTGCCGGAGAGAACCCGCTTGGCCGGCAGATGATCGCCGACGCAACCGAGTTGCCAGTGCTTGTCCCGGATACAGCCGAACCAGTACTGCTTGGTGCTGCGATCCTCGGCGCAACAGCGGCAGGAGTTGTCCCCGATGTATCCGCCGGAATGGCGGCCATGTCACGGATTGGCGCTGTCATCGAACCGGGACCGGAGCGCATCCGTATCCTGCACCGCCAGCGCTACGCCCGTTATCTGGCCCTGCAGAACGCAATGCGTCCGGACGGCATCTGAAGCCGCGCTCCTAACCTTTTCGTCAATACCACATATCCTCCATTGACCCCTTCCTGCGGTTGATGAAGTCAACAAGGGCTTCATTGATGGCAGGGTCCAGGTCCGGTGCCTGATATTCGGTCAGGGTTTTCTTCCACGCTCGGTTTGCGCGCACGGCTGCATCGTCGGAACCGTTTTCCTCCCATTGCTCGAATGGATCGTTGTCCGCAAGCGCGGAGCTGTAGAACGCAGTTTCATAGTTTTTCATCGTGTGGGCACAGCCGAAGAAATGGTTCCCCGGGCCGACTTCGCCGAAGGCGTCCAGCGCCAGCGAATTGTCATCAACTACGACGCCATCAAGATAGGTATGCAGCGCGCCGCAGAAGTCTGCATCCATCATGAACTTCTCGTAGGACATTGACAGCAGTCCGTCGAGAAAACCTGCGGAGTGCAGGATGAAGTTCGCGCCGCAATGGATGGCGGACAGCATCGACATGGTGCCCTCATTCATCGCATGGGCATCGGGCCGTTTCGAAGTGGTGAAGTTGCCTGCGCATCTGAGGGGCAGGCCAAGCCGTCTGGCAAGTTGGCCGACGACCAGAGAGCCACTGGCCGGTTCCGGCGTGCCGAAGGTGGGAGAGCCGGATTTGAGATTCATGGAGGAAAGGAAATTTCCGTAGACCACCGGTGCGCCTGGCCGTTCCAGTTGCGCCAAGGCGCATCCCGCCATCGTCTCTGCATGGGCCTGGGCAATCGCACCGGCAGCAGTTACCGGTCCCATTGCCCCGCCGAGAATGAACGGAACCAGGATAACGCCTTGGTTGGCGGCAGCATATCTGCGCAGGACCTTCGTTGCCGTTCCGTCCCAAACCAGCGGTGAATTCACGTTGATGTTGCCAAGAATAACGCAATTCCGGCTGACAAAATCTGCCCCGAACAGGAGCCGTGCCATCTCAATGGAATCTGCTGCCCGCTCAGGCGCCGTAACCGAGCCTAAAAACGCGCGGTCGGACAAGGTGGCATGGCTGTAGACCATGTCCAGATGGCGCTTGTTCACGGGCACATCGACAGGTTCGCAAATAGTCCCGCCGGAATGATGCAGCCAGGGCGACGACTGCGCCAGCTTGATGAAGTTTCGGAAATCCGCGATCGTTCCGTATCGGCGGCCATTGTCCAGATCCATGACAAAAGGACTGCCATAGGCGGGTGCAAACACTACGTTCCTGCCACCGATTTCGATATTGTTGGCGGGGTTGCGCGCGTGTTGGGTGAATTGCCTGGGAGCGGTTTTGAGGACCTCCTGAACCATCCCTTTCGGGATTCGGACTTTGACCCCATCGATGTCGGCTCCGGCCTTCCGCCACAATTCTAGAGCTTCCGGGTCGCCCCAAAACTCGATACCGATTTCGGCCAGAATGCGGTCGGCGGTTGCCTCGATTCGAACAAGGTTTTCCTCAGCCAGCAGGTCATAGGGCTGCAGGTTACGGGTGATGAACGGGCGGCCGTGACTGGAATCGGCATTCAGGCGCTGGGCGCGCCGACCTGCACGGCCGTTTCTGGCTGCGGATCTTGTGGCCCGGTCAGGTGATGGTGCGGTGGCGTCGAAGCTGGGTGTGTGCATCCGTCCCTCCATTCGGAACTACAATTCTTGATGCTAAAGCAGCTTCTCTTGTCTGTGACGCTTGAAAAAAAACATGTTTGGCATAAGTTTTTTCAATGACAAACCTGCGTCGCTTGCTGCCTTCGCTCAGAGGGCTGGTGGTCTTCGAGGCCGCCGGCCGGCTTGGTTCCTTCACCCGCGCAGGCGAGGAACTGGGCATGACGCAATCTGCGGTGTCGTATTCCATCAAACTTCTTGAAACAGAGCTCGCAGTCCCGTTGTTCCTGCGGCAGCACAGGACCGTGACCCTGACAGATGCGGGGGCGAGCCTTTTTGTCGATGTATCCCAGAGCCTCAACCAACTTGCGCGGGGGGTAGAGGATGTCCGCTATGCGCCAGCCGATCTGTCGGTGACGCTTTCGGTTTCGACCGCGTTTGCCACCTTGTGGGTCGCGCCGCGGCTTCAACGAATGCGCACAGACCTTCCGGATATAGAACTCAGGCTGCACACGGCTGATCGCGATCTGGATATCGTCGCCGAAAACATCCCGCTGGGAATCCGTTGTGGGCGGCCGGAAGACTGGCCAGGTTTCGATTGCAGACGGTTTGCAGTCGAGGAAGTGGTTGCCGTCGCCTCCCCGGCCTACCTTGAAGCCAATGGGGCTCCGAAAGCACCTGCGGACTTGTTGAGCCATCATCTCGCTCACCTGGATGAGCCCTATCGCTACGCAGTTACTTGGTTGGATTGGCTTCAGTCAGCCGGTGTAGCCAGTTCAAGCCCCATTCGCGGAACCAGGGCGAATGAATATGTGGCTGTACTTCAGATGGCGCTTGATGGAGACGCGATCACGCTCGGTTGGCGTCATCTTGTGGCGGCCTATCTGGAAAACGGACGGCTGATGGAAGTTGCATCGCATACATTTGAGACAGGCAATGGCTACTACCTCATATGGCCCGAACAAAGCACACTATCGGAAAACTGCCTGAAAGTCCGCGACTGGATCCTTGCAAACGCTTAGCCCCTCGACTGGCGCCCGTCGGAGTCCGGAGTGAAGTCAAGAGCGCCACGCTTTCGCCTTGCACAGCGATGGATTGTTATTCCTGACAGGGTGCGCAGACGTAGGTGCCGAGCCCCACAAAACACGTCAGCAAGCTCATCTGACGGGTTGCGTATGAATAGTCCGAGATAGTCCTAAGTGATGAAAAATTCGCCTTGACCAATCACCCGGCACTTTCCTAGGGTTTCTTGACCAAATGGTCAGGCGCTAAAGAGAAGCACACAATCGCTCGAGATGCGCGCTTGCAGCCGCGAGACATTCCGGCATTTGAGGGTTTTAACCGAATGAGGGGAACGAATATGACGAAAATCATGGGTCTGGCGCTTGCCTCCGCAATGGGCGCGAGCCTGTTAAGCGGCGCCGCGTCTGCTGCCGATGAACTCACCTTGCAGCTCAAATGGGTCACTCAGGGCCAGTTTGCCGGCTATTATGTTGCCAAGGACAAGGGCTTCTACGACGAAGAGGGCCTCGACGTCACCATCAAGCCGGGCGGCCCGGACATCGCGCCTCCGCAGGTCATCGCCGGTGGTGGCGCTGACGTGATCATCGACTGGATGCCATCTGCATTGGCCTCACGCGAAAAGGGCGTGCCGCTCGTCAACATCGCTCAGCCATTCAAGAAGTCCGGCATGATGCTGACCTGCCGCAAGGACACCGGCATCACGTCGCCTGAAGACTTCAAGGGCAAGACCCTTGGCGTTTGGTTCTTCGGAAACGAGTATCCGTTCCTGTCCTGGATGAGCCAGCTTGGCATTCCGACCGAAGGCGGTGCCGATGGCGTGACGGTTCTGAAGCAGGGCTTCAACGTCGACCCGATCCTGCAAAAGCAGGCAGACTGCATCTCCACCATGACCTACAACGAGTACTGGCAGGTCATTGACGCGGGCATTCCGGCGGAAGACCTCGTAGTCTTCAAGTACGAAGACCAGGGCGTCGCCACTCTGGAAGACGGCCTCTATGTGCTGGAATCCAGCCTTGAAGATGCGGCAATGGTCGACAAGCTCGCCCGTTTCGTACGCGCGTCCATGAAGGGTTGGGCCTACACCGCCGAAAACCCGGACGAAGCAACCGAGATCGTTCTTGAGAACGATGCAACCGGTGCCCAGACCGAGAAGCACCAGTTACGCATGATCGGCGAAATAGCCAAATTGATTGACGGCTCAGACGGTGTTCTGGACATGGCCGCTTACGAGCGCACAGTGAAGTCCCTGCTGGCTGGTGGTTCCGACCCGGTAATCACCAAGGAACCGGAAGGCGCGACCTCCACAGCTGTCACCGATGCCATGTGATAGTTAGGGCCGAAAGCCGAATGCGAAGATCGGGAAGGGCGCTTTCGGGCGCCCTTTTTTATTTCATCGGGTAAGGTGCGATCTATCAGATGATAGGCACCTCACCTCAAGAATTTCGGTCGGATTGATACCCACATGCAAGCCCCTCGTGTTGTTATAATCGGAGCCTATGGGTTCATCGGTGCGGCCTGTGCGCGGGCATTCCGGGAAGCCGGATATTCGGTTGCCGGGATAGGCCGGAATCGGCACGCGGCGGAGGCAATGTACCTCGATTTGGATTGGTTATTTCTGGACGTGGGAAGAGCAACGGTCGAAGACCTGAAGCGTGCATTTCTAGGAGCCGATGTAGTCGTAAACTGCTCCGGTGCGCTGCAGGATGGCGCGCGGGACACGTTGCGGTCCATTCATGTAACGGCCGTTGAAACCATTCTGGAAGCACTCAGCGGGAGCCAAACCCGGTTCATACAGGTTTCTGCCGCAGGCGTGTCCTTGGAATCCAATACGGACTTTTTCCGAACGAAAGCCAAAGGAGATGCCTTGATCGCGGCGTCGAGCCTGAACTGGGTCATTCTTCGACCCGTCCTCGTACTCGGGCGGGAAGCCTATGGTGGCACGGCTCTTTTGCGGGCCGCCGCCGCTATGCCGGTGGCCGGGGTCAGGGTTCTGGAAAATGCCCCGGTTCAAACAGTGCATGTGGAGGACTTGGCAAATGCCGTTCTCGCCGTTGCGCGAGGCGACTTGGGAACGCAATTCACTGCGGACATAACTGAAGACAACGTCCGATCCTTTCAGGATACCGTGGAAGCTGCCCGCAAGTGGCTTGGGTATCCTGTTTGGCGGAGAACGGTCGCCATGCCTTCCTGGATACTGACGGCAACCAGCCTATTGGCGGATTCCCTGGGTCGACTGGGATGGCGGTCTCCACTCCGCACTAATGCGATACTGTCTTTGGAAAATGGCATCACAGGTGATCCAGAGACTTGGAAACGCAGAGGCGGTGAAGCCTTTGGCTCACTGGAGGGCACTCTGGCGTCAATGCCTGCGACTGCGCAGGAGCGTCTGTTTGCTCGTGTTTACCTGTTGTTGCCGCTAGCTATTGCTTGCCTGTCACTGTTCTGGATTGCGTCCGGTCTGATCGGGTTCGTGAACCATGAAGCCGCTGCTGCGGTCCTTTCCGGATCGGCCCTGCCCGGTTCGGTAGTAACTGCAGCAGTCTTTGGCGGGTCGATTTCTGATTTCGCGCTTGGATCCATGGTTCTTTACCGGCCTTGGACCCGTACCGCCTGCATCGGGATGATATTGGTTTCGGCCGCTTACATTGCCGGAGGAACGGTTTTCGCCAATGAACTCTGGGCAGATCCGCTTGGTCCCCTGGTCAAAGTGTTCCCGGGAATGGTGCTTGCGCTGTTGGTGGCGCTTCTGTTGGAGCGCCGGTAGTGACTTACGAGCTCCTGAAATTCGTACACGTTATCGGCGCATGCGTGCTGTTGGGCACAGGAGCCGGGATCGCCTTCTTCATGGTGATTTCCAACCGCTCCGGCAAACCGGCCTTCATTGCGCATACAGCCGGTATCGTTGTCTTGGCGGATACAGCTTTTACGGCTACTGCAGCTGTGTTGCAGCCGGTAACCGGCTACTTTCTTGCCCGCGAGACCGGCTGGCCCGTTTTCGAAGGCTGGGTTTTTTGGTCCATCAGCCTTTATGTGGTGGTAGGCGTATTCTGGCTGCCGGTGGTCTTCATCCAGATCCGCTTGCGGGAATTGGCACAGGCAGCCGCAGACAGGAATGAACCGCTTCCGGTGCTGTATCACCGATTGTACCGGATCTGGTTTCTGTGCGGCTTCCCGGCGTTCTCGGCTGTTCTGGCAATTGTCTGGCTGATGCTGACCAAACCGGAGATTTGAGGGGCTACACCGCCATCTCAAACATACACCGCAGGCGTCACCACTTCCTCTATGCTATACTGCCTGAGGGCTCCGGCGATCCGCTCCACCGCTTCCTTTGATGCGGTCGGCCAGGAACGCGCCGGACCGATGACGCCGTGGTGCTGGAAGGCATTGAGGCGGATCCGGGTGTCCTTGCCGAGCGCTTCGACGAAAGTGGTGAATTGTGCCACTTCCTTGGACTGATCGGTGTATCCGGGGACGATAAGGAACCGGACTTCGTGCAGCTTTCCGGCAGCTTTCAACAACAACGCACTCTCAAGCACCCGGCGATTGCGGGCGGCGGTCAGGTAGGTATGCGTATCCGCATCCATCGCCTTGATGTCCAGCATCACACCATCTGTAACCGGCAGGATACGGGCCCAACTCTCCGGGCCGAGATATCCATTGCTGTCGATCATGCAGGTGAGGTGGCAGAGGTCCGGATCGGCCTTGACGGCCTCGAACAGGGCGAAAAGAAACTTCAGGTGCATTGTCGCTTCGCCGCCTGAAGCGGTGATGCCGTCCAGAAACACCGCGTTTTCCCGAATGATGTCCAGAACCTCGTCAACGCTCATTTCGCGCGACATCGGATTGGCGTTGATCGGGCAGGCACGCAGGCAGTCGTCGCAATGGTCGCAGGCCTCCGGGTCGAACGCGATCCTGCCGTCTTTTAGCGACAATGCGCCCGCATGGCATTTGGGTATGCAAATGCCGCAATGGTCGCAAACCCCCATAGTATGCGGGTTGTGGCAGGCTTTGCAGTTGAAGTTGCAGCCCTGGCAGAAAAGTACCAACCGGTTGCCCGGACCGTCGACGCAGGAGAAGGTGAGGACCTTACTGATCGTAGCCTTGAGCATATTCCTGGCCGATCACGCGCGGTTTGCGGTTCAAGATGCCTGTCTGGTCGGCCGCCTCTGCGCCGAGACCGGTGGTGTTGATCCGCGATCCGCCGCTTTTCTTGAGCTTTTCCACATCTGACAAACGGATCATGTAGCCGGTTACGCGAACAAGGTCGTTGCCGGCAACGTTTGCGGTGAATTCGCGGAAACCGGAAGAAAGAGCGCCTTTGCACAGGGTCAGGAGAGCTTGCGGATTGGCACGGATGGTCTCATCGAGGGTCAGGATTTCGCTGATCCCGGACGGGTAGAATTGATGGTGCGGTGCCAGCGCCTTCACATGGCTCACCGGGTCCGGTTCGCTCCCATAGGGGATGCGAACGCCGGGGGTTGCAGACTTGTCTGTGCTGATGCCGGCCTGGCTGTGAAGCAGCGACCTACCGCGCCAGGCATGTTTGACCTCGGTTGCCTCGACCTTTGCCGCAAGCTGGCGGGAAATCTGATAGCCGAGCGCGTTGGCGTCCTCGTCTGCGCCATAGCGCCCGGAAAAACCTTCCAGTTCCTGCAGATGGTTGACCGCCTCGGCCATGCCGAAGATGCCGAACATTGCCGTAAACCTGCCCCGGTCTATCCAGCCTTCGGTGACAATGAAGTTCTCGAAAAACCCGGACTGCTCGAACAGGTAGCCCATCCGGGCGTCTATCAGGCGGAATTGCAAGTCCATGCATTCGGGCAGGATACGGGTAGTAAAGTCCGCAATTCCGGTCGCCCGCTTTGCGGCTTCATGGAGGTTGATCCGCACCAGGGTACCCGCTCCACCCGCGGCGGGCAGGGCATTGTAGCAACTCACGATCCCGTAGCCGCGCTCATCAAAGGCTGCGCTATGGAGTGGATGATTGGCAATATGCGGCTTTGAACAGGCGATGATGCTGTCGGTTGCAAGCCGCAGCAGGCCCTCGCCGCTTGTCTTGGGATCGTAGAGCAGCGTCAGATTGGGCGCGACCTGCTTCAACTCGGCATCGATTTTCAGGATCGCGCGGGCAACGCGGTTATCTTTCGGTCCGATATTGGCGTGCAGAAAGGCGTCCGGCAGAACACGGTCTATGTAGCGCCAGAACAGCCGGAGCTTTGCTTCCAGCTCCGCGTCACTCACGCCTTCGCAAAACGGCAGCAGCAACCGGTCCAGATGGCCGATGAACACCGGCATCGCAGTAACCGACGGCACATGGTGATAGGCGATCATCAGGCAGTTGATCGCTTCGTCCAGCGTTCTCGGCGGATCGAGCTCCAGATACTCGCTGCCGTTTTCAAGCACCACGGCAAAGTCGGCAAGAACATAACGCGGCTTGTACGGTGCATGTCCCTCGGCAAGATCGCAGAGCAGGCCATCCGCGAGCGCCTTAGCAACATCATCGTCGGTCTCCGGATAGGGGAGCATGTTTTCCGCTTCAAGCGACAGGAACCGGGCCTTCTGGGACGCGCTCAATGCCGGGTCGGTTGCGATTTTGCGGAGCCTGTCGAGATGATCTGCCATCATGATGCCTCTTGCCCAATCAGAGCAGGGTGCGGCAGACCCAAACGCTGCGCATTGATCAAGAGCAAGAAATCCGGCGTTTTAACCGCCGAGCGTTTACGGATGCGGAGGCGTATCCTTTGACGGGCGGATCACAATCCACACCACGAAACCGATGAACACAAACGTGCTGAGATTGAGCAGTGTGTCGATGAAGTTACCGACCAGCATGGTCTTCTTCCTTGTTTTGATCCAGCATGAGCGCGCGGATCAGGCAAGCCAGCAACATGACCGTGATGAACACGAACGGGAGGGCGCCGAGTGCAATCAGCGTTTTCATCGACTGAGCCGAACCCGACAGGATCATCGCTGCACCCAGTACGCCAATAAGAGCGCCCCAGGTCAGGCGCACCTTACGGCTGGGGTTCTGGTCGCCGCCGCTTGAAAACATGCCGAGCACAAAGGCTGCACTCACCACACTGGTCACGATGAAAAGGAACGCCGCTGCGACCGTGCCAAGCGTTGTCACAAAGGAAAACGGAAGCCGGGCTAGGAGAGCGAAGGTGGTGCGTTCCAGATTTGTCTGCGTGATCGCCAGCAGATCCCCATTGCCATTCAGCGTTTCATAAAGTCCGACACCGCCGAACGCTCCAAACCAGATGACGGAGAAAATGGTCGGCCCGAACAGCACACCAAGCACGAATTCCCTTATGGTCCGGCCCTTGGAAATGCGGGCGATGAATACGCCGACAAACGGCCCCCAGGCAATCCACCAAACCATGTAGGTCAAGGTCCAATCGCGGAACCAGGCGCTGATCTCGTCGCCAAAAAAGGTAAAGGTTTCCAAGCCGCGCGGCAGAACTTCCGAGATATAGAGACCGACGCCGCTAACCACCGTGTTCATCAAATAGTCCGTGGGGCCGAGAATGATGGTGTAGATAACCAGCGCAATGGCAAGCAGCATGGCCAGGTTGGAAAGCCGGGCCATTCCGCTCCCGAGATCCACCAGAAGCGGGGGAATATACGCCAGTATCATGACAGCAAACACCAGCCACAAAAGCCAGGACTGGGTCTCTCGACCCCCAGAAAGGACACTTACGCCATCTGCGACCTGGTAAACGCCCATGGCAACCGAACCGGCAACGCCAATCGCGATTGCCGCAATCGCCATGAAGTCCGAAACCCAGCCCACAAGTGACGCCCAGCGTTCGCCTGGAAACAGGTTTCTAAGCGGTGCACTGACCAGCATCGACGTGCCGCGCCTGAAACTGAAATAGGCGATCGCCAGTGCCGTGGTGCCATAGATCGCCCAAGCGTGAATGCCCCAATGGAAATTGGTGGCGAGCAGCGCCTGCTCGGCTGCGAGCGGCTTTGGAACATAAGCTTGCACGAATTGGAAATGGGTGAGCGGTTCAGCGACGGCCCAAAATAGCAGCCCGACGCCCATTCCAGCCGCAAAAAGCATCGCGATCCAGGTCAGTGTCGGGTATTCCGGCCGGTCATCATCTCTGCCAAGGCGGATTGATCCATACTTGGAAAACGCAAGCCACAGGCAGAAGACCAGCATGACGGTAACCGACACCATCACGAACCAGCCACGGCTGATAAAATACTGGTCGATGATTTCCTGTGCTGTCTGGATCAAGCTTTCCGGATCGGCAACACCCCATAGCCCAATGATGGCGCAAAGCCCAACGGACGCGGCAAGGAGCAGACGGTCCGTTTGCATTCGGCCTCCTGTAGGCGTTTGGTTTTCCGCTCATCTTCCAGGCGGTCATTCCGCTAGGTTAGATTCCCAGCTCTCAAAAACAAAGGCGAACAAATTCCGGATGTAAAAAAGGCCACCCAACGGGCAGCCTTTTCTGTTTCGTTACGATACTTGAGGTGAGCCGATTTACTCTGCGGCTTCTCTGACTGCCATTGGATTGTTGGGATGCGTGGTCCAGTTGGCGTAGTCTGGCTCGACGGCTTTCTTGGTCCGCGGATCAATCGAGCCAGGCTCCATGGCCTCCATGGTGATGCAGTTTTCGACCGGGCATATCGAGACGCACAGGTTACAGCCAACGCATTCCTCGTCGATCACCTCGAACTTGCGCGCGCCATCGACCATGTTGGTGATCGCCTGGTGGGAGGTGTCTTCGCAGGCAATATGACAGCGGCCGCATTGAATGCAGAGATCCTGATTGATCTTCGCCTTGGCGATATAGTTCAGGTTCAGGTGCTGCCAATCAGAACAGTTCGGAACAGCCGCGCCGACGAATTGATCAACCGAGGTGTAGCCCTTCTGATCCATCCAGTCGCTCAAGCCCTCAATCATGTCCTGAACGACCTTGAACCCGTAGGTCATGGCCGCGGTGCAGACCTGAACGTTGCCAGCGCCAAGCGTCATGAATTCTGCCGCATCACGCCAAGTGGTCACACCACCGATGCCAGAGATTGGCAAGCCATGGGTTGCCGGATCGCGGGCGATTTCGGCTACCATGTTGAGCGCGATCGGCTTTACCGCCGGGCCGCAATAACCGCCATGGGCGCCTTTTCCATCCACAGTTGGCGTCGGAGCCATGGCATCCAGATCAATGCTCATGATCGAGTTGATGGTATTGATCAGCGAGACTGCGTCGGCACCGCCTGCCTTTGCGGCCTGTGCGGGCTTGCGGACATCGGTGATGTTCGGGGTCAGCTTGACGATGCAGGGCATGCGCGTGTGCTGTTTCACCCAGCGGGTGACCATCTCTATGTATTCCGGCACCTGACCAACCGCCGAGCCCATGCCGCGTTCGCTCATGCCATGCGGGCAGCCGAAATTGAGTTCGACGCCATCAGCCCCGGTGTCTTCAACCTTCTTGAGGATGTCGATCCAGTTTTGCTCCTCGCAGGGAACCATCAAGGAGACGACGAGGGCCCGGTCCGGCCAATCGCGTTTGACTTCCTTGATCTCCCGCAGGTTCACGTCCAGCGGACGGTCAGTGATCAGCTCGATGTTGTTGAAACCAATAAGCTGCCGGTCCTTGCCATGGATCGCGCCATAGCGCGGGCCGTTGACATTGACGACGGCCGGGTCTTCGCCGAGCGTCTTCCAAACAACGCCGCCCCAGCCAGCCTCAAAGGCGCGCACGACGTTGTAAGCCTTGTCGGTTGGCGGCGCGGAGGCCAGCCAGAACGGGTTCGGGGACTTGATGCCGAGAAAGTCTGTTCTCAAATCAGCCATATCATTTCTCCCTCTGGTCAGGCTCAGGCGATGAGCGCTGCGTTGATGGATTCGGCGGCGATCTTGCCGTCCTCAACGGCTGCCACTGTGAGATCCTCGCCGCCCAGAACGCAGTCGCCACCCGCCCATACATCAGCGAGGCTGGTCCTGCGGTTGTCATCAACTGCAATGCGGCCTTTCTCGATTGTCAATTCACCGTTCAGATCAGTCTGCACCAGCGTCTGGCCAACCGCCTTGAACACCATGTCGGCAGGCAGGGTGACCATCTCGCCGGTCCCTTTCAGGGTACCCCCGCCATCTTCGGTCCGCTCCAGTTCGATTGCCGAGACATGACCGTTCGGAGCAACCAGCGCGCTGGGCTGGACATTGGTCAAGATCTTGACGCCATTGGTCTGGGCAAGATGCTGCTCGAATTCAGAAGCATTCATGCGTTCCTGGCCGCGGCGGTAGGCGATGGTCACGTCCTCGGCACCGAGGAGGCGTGTCTGGACCGCTATGTCGACAGCCGTCATGCCGCCACCGATCACCACAATTCTCCGGCCGACAGGCAGCTTGCCGAGATCTTCGGCCTGGCGCAGATCGGCAATGTAGTCGACTGCATCCAGAACACCGTCTTTGCCCTCGTTTTCAAGGCCAAGCGCATTGACGCCGCCAAGTCCGACGCCGAGGAATACGGCGTCGTAGGACGCGCGCAACTCCGCAAGGCTGAGATTGTCGCCGAGGCGCTGGCCAGTCTTCATCGTGATGCCGCCAATCGACAGTACGAACTCAACTTCGCGGGCGGCAAAATTATCGACGGATTTGTAAGACGCGATGCCGAATTCGTTGAGGCCTCCGGCCTTATTCTTTGCATCGAATAGGGTCACGTAATGGCCATGGACGGCCAGGCGATGGGCACACGAAAGGCCCGCCGGGCCGGCACCAACAACAGCGACCTTCTTTCCGGTCGGCTCTGCCCGGGTAAACGGCGTGGAGGCATGGGTTTCCATGTAGTGGTCGGTGGCGTAGCGCTGCAACTCGCCAATCTTGACCGGTTTGCCTTCGGCGACTTCGCGCACACAAACCTGTTCGCAAAGTGTTTCCGTCGGACAGACGCGGGCGCACATGCCGCCGAGGATGTTCTGCTCAAAGATCGTTTTAGCCGAGCCGGTCGGATTGCCGGTCGAGATCTGGCGGATAAATTGCGGAATGTCGATGCTGGTCGGGCAGGCCTGTGTACAGGGCGCGTCGTAACAGAAGTAGCAGCGGTCTGCTTCGACCATGGCTTCGTGCGGTTCGAGCAATGGATGCAAGTCGCTGAAGTTGTCAGCGTAGGCTTCCTGAGACAGGCGTCCGGCAGCAATATCGGGACCGGCTTTAGGCTGAGTCATGAAGATCTCCGGAAGGTTGGCGATCAGAATCTGGCGGGCACCCTTCATTCTTTGAGGGCGTTCCGATGGCCATTGGAGAAAAATTTGAACAATTAGTCAAATTTATTTTAGAGCAATTATAAACTGGAGCTTCGTAGTCATATTTTAACTAATTGATAACGTTGGATATCCGGGGCGAATGCGGGATTGACTAAAATATTGTCATGCCCATTTTTAGCCGCGGTTAGTGGTCGTTTTAGCCGAAACAGCAATCGTGCCCGCGGAATGGCGCACAGCACAACACACTTGGCAGAAGCTCTGGGTCTGCCAGTGCGAAACATCCAATTCTTGATGGATTTTCAGGAAACTTGCTGTCCGGCTGCGGCTGGATCTGCCAATTCTCGACGCCGGGTACTTTCCGCGCGTTTGGTCAGTGCGACCACGGCGGTCATGAGGATAACCGTTACCGGCCAGAACAAGGAGCCTAAAGCGGCAAGCATCAGGCGGAACGCGCTGCTCCTCCCGCTGTCGATCAGTTCTGCTGACGACAACACCAGAAACACAAGCGCCACAACACCATAAAGCGCGGCAAGTGAAAACAAGATCAGGATCATATCCGCTGCCTGAATAACTAGGCGTCCCATGCCGCGATGTGCGGCGGACAACGCCCGTACCATCAGTATGACATGGTTAAGAGCGCGTTTAAAATGTTAATTTTGTTGAATCGACAGTCTGCAAAGAGAGATACGGCGATTGCAATCCTGATTGGTGGTGCGGGAAAATCACGCTTTATCCTGTTGGCGGCGTTCGCCAGGTGACTCCCAAGTTACTCGGGCGGATACCAAAGGCGTGCTTCCGGCGCGCCACGTTCGATAATGACATGTCCGTTGGCGAACACCCGGTAACTGTGGCTCCAATCACCGTCGGGCCAGCGGACCCGGACTTGGGCACGCTCCGAAACGCCCAGTCCGAAGTGCGCAAATGTCAGTTGGCCGGATGCATGGCCCGCTCCCACCTGCACATCGCGGACTATTGTCCGATTACCGATCTTGACGCTAATGCGGGCGCCGACCGCACGGAGATTCGGCTGGCCAGGTTGCCGGATGTCGACACCTAACCAGTTGCCAAGCGGTTTCGGATTGTCTGCCGTTCCGGCGCCCACGTTACGAAACAGGCTGACCGGCGCCGACCGGTTGACGACGACAAGATCCAGCAGTCCGTCAGAATTGAAATCGGCCAGGCCAGCGCCCCGTCCGCGCGTCGGCAGGGCAATTCCTGCGAGGTCGCCAACTTCGGTGAATTTTCCGTCCCATTGGCCAAGCAGAAGGTTGTCCGGATCGAATGCGGCAAAGTCAGGCATTGTTTCGACATTGCCCTTCGCAATGAACAAGTCCCACAGACTGTCATTGTTGACGTCCTGAAACTCCGAATGCCAGCCCGTGGAGGGCCTTAGATCCTCACCCGTATAGGGGCGGTGAGCGGTGACGCCTACGTCGAAGGCAATGTCGCGATAGACCGGAAAAGTTTCCTCCGATTCGTCATCCAGCCGCTGAAGTTTGGTGTCGCCCATGCTTGTGAGCGCATATTCTGGGAACCCATCGACATCAAGGTCTATGGTCGCGATCCCCATGCCCCATATCTTCAGGTGCCGCCAGCCGTCGGCACGCCGGTATGGCCGTGGGGGCCGCTTGGAGGGAATGGCCCAAAGCTGTTCCTCACCGCCGCGGTAGTAGTGCCGGTCATTCGAAACCCGCAAGGAAGGCTCGCCTGAACGGTTCCAGTCGGTGAACAGGATCGACAAGGTGCAGTAGCCGGGAGATAGACTGGCAGCCTCCGGATAGAGCGGCTTGCCGGCTTCCGGTTCTTCCGGGCGGAACAGATAGTTGTCATGGCAGGTGCCCCATGGCGATCCAGGCGCGGACCGGTCGACGTAATTTCCGAAAGCAAGAGTCGGATAAGCGGAATCGTCTTCCCAAACCGCGCTGAAGGCCGTAGTCCATTCCCGGCCACCATCAAAGGCCATGGCACGGTTTGCAGCTTCAAACAGGCAATCGCCCTTTCCCTTGAGGAGAATGTTCTCTCCAAGGCGGAGCAGGGCAAGATCAAGGATGCCGTCGTTGTTGAGGTCAAGCGGATAAGCCCCCAGGACGCGTTCATTCTGGCGGCCCGTCAGCCCGGTCTGGATGCTCTCGAATTCCAGTTTGCCGCCTGCCGCGCTGCGGTTGCGGAACAGTTGAGCCGGGTTGACGCCGCCAGCCAAAAACAGGTCTGGACGCCGGTCTCCATCGCAGTCGAAGATGGTTGCGCCGCCGCCGACGAAATACTCCCAGGCGCCATCATACACGTGGGAAACACCTGCGTCCGCGGCCTGTTCAACAAATCTCGGAACAGGTGCGTCCGACCCGGCCCGCGAGGCATCTTCGGCCAATGCCGATTGACACGCAACCAGCGTCAGCAGGGAAAAAATGATTGGTCTCATTGCGGTATCTCCAGGCTCCGCAAAAAGGCGATCACCGATTGCCGGGCGGTTTCGTCGAGGGATTCGTAAGCCTTGCGGGAAGGGGTCGCAGACCCTCCATGCGCCACGATCACTTCATCCAGGGTGGTCAGATCACCCCGGTGCCCATAGGGCGCGGTGCTGCCGATGCCCCAGAGTTCGGCCGTGATGAAAACATCGCGGGCGACAAACCGTTGGCCGAGAAGCTCATTTCCAAGTGTCTCGCGGGCCGCATCGGCAATCTTGTGACGCTTCAGGTCGCCAAACAAAGGTACCAGAACCCTGCCTTCACTGTCCCGCGGGAGGGCTCGGACCCAGTCAAGCGTCTCAAAATCGAGCTTCAGCGGATCTTCAACATCGCTGATCCTGAGCGTTCCGGCTGTATCGAACGGGCCGGGGTCTGAAAAAACCAGGCTTTCCAGCGGCAGGGCCGGAACGTGGCAACCGGCACAGCCAATTTCGCCAAACACTGCTTCGCCTTGACCAGCAGCGTTTTGCCAGACTTCGGGAAGGTCATTCTTGCGCTGCGGTGCCGGTAATGTTGCCTGAAAGGCCACCAAAGCTGAAATCTGGCCAGTGCTCATTTCGGCCTTGAAGCCGTCCTGGTCATAATCATCTGTCCCGGTCCAGCGAATGCCGAATCGCTCACTGGCCTGAATGCCGTGATGTGCGTTCATGGCGTTGACGGTGAACTGGCGAAGGGACGCAAAAACGCCCTTCTGGCCAAAGGGGCGCAAGGTCAGGTCAGGATCAATGCCGTCGATTTCGGAGACATCCAGCGTCCCGTCCGGATAGGCAGTCAGTTTCCCGAATTGAACGCCTTTGGTGACGAGTTCGATGGTTTCTGGTTGTCCGGATTTTCGCGCCTTTGCTAGAAGCTTTTGCCGCTGCGCTCTCAGATCCGACGTCATCTCACGCGCGAGCAGTTCGATCAGGCCGGCGCCCTGGATGGCATTGGTGCCACGTTCGTTTGAGAATTGCGGGTCTATGGTATCGAAATCCGCGCTCTCAAAGCCCTCGGAGACAAATACGTTTGCGGTGAAGGCTCCTGCGCCTCCGATAACCGGTTCGTTGTGGCAAGAGGCGCATGCATTCGCATCAGGTCCGGCAAGACGCTGGAATGCGGAATGCGACGGGCGCCTTGGCCGTGTCGGCACTATTGCTCCGGTGGCATTGGGCCGTCCGGCGCCGTCTAAACTGGTGAATTTTGCCGAAAAGAGGGTTTCTCCGAGCTCTCGAAGCGCGGGAATTGGATCTGGCTCCCGCGCCAGGTCGGCAATGTCCACGTCCTCGACAATGGCCTTTTCGGTCCAGGGAGGCTGGTCAGACCCGAAGGCTGTCTGAGGCGTCGCGCACAAGCTTGCGCCGATGCCTGCCATGACACCGGCACGCAAAAAATGCTTCATCCTGTAATCTCCTCCCGGATCGCGGTGCCCACTGGCGGACTGGATACCTCGACTAAATTGTTGTCGAGCCGGGTCATGGCTTGGGCAATCAATCCGCTGCGGATGAAGTCCTCATCCCAAGGCATGACATCGAGTTCGAAATTGTTTCTGAGGTCGGTGACCAGAGCCTCTTCGAGACCTTCACACATGCCTTTTTCCATGAAGGAATAAGCCCTTACGGCTGCTCCTGTGAGGACGATCCGCTTTGGATCGAACATTGCAATAACCCGCGCAATACCGTAGCCGAGGACCTGGCCGGCCTTGTGAAAGGAGGCGACGGCATCTTCGTTTCCGGAATGCGCGGCCTCAATCAGTCTTGGCAGGCTATTGATGTCGACCGGGACATCCTTCGGATCCGTGTGCTCCGGCAGATTGGTAGCAGCGCGAACCAGAGCATAGTCCGATAGGTAGGCTTCCAGACAGCCTTTCTTTCCGCAACGGCAAAGTGCGCCGCCGGGGATGTGGTTTGCATGGCCGAATTCTGCGGCGGTTCCGCTGGCGCCGGAGAACAGCTGGTCGTTCAGGTACAGCCCCATACCCACGCCGTAATCCAGCATGATTACCGTGAATGTTCCGCTGTACCGTTCCGGATCGGACCAATGCAGGGCTTCGGTGATCATGTTGGTGTCATTGGAGATGCAGCAATTGGCATCAAATGCTTCGGAAAGAGGCTTTACGATCGGCACTTTTCGGCCGGAAAAGGCGGGGCTCCAGGCAACGACACCTGTTCCGGTTTCCACGGCACCTTGCGCACCCAAGCCGATTTCACGAACCTGCTCGGGCCGGATGCTGGTCTCCTGCAGCAACCGGTCAATCGCCGCAACCAGGTTGGGGGGAAAGGTCTTCTTGTCCGCGTTGGAACTGTCGAAACCAACCTTGATGTTGCGTTGGATTTCGCCGGCAAAATTGACCAGCGCAAGGTCCATCGTATCGACCGACAACCTTCCGACAACAGTGTAGGCGGCATCCGGGTTAAGGGACAGCAATGCCCTTGGCCGCCCCCTGGCCTGTGGCGCTTTTGGCTCGTCCCCACCGGCTCGGACGATGAGTTCTTCCTCTAGAAGATCTGACGTAATTGCCGTCACGGTGGCCGGACTGAGCCGGGTGCGGTGACCAAGCTCTATGCGGGCAAGTGGTCCGTGCCGGCGTAACGTCTGAAGTATAATTCCGCGGTTTTGTTGCCGGATCTGATCCTGGTCCGCCTTGCGTTTCATGGGCGCTCAGCACTCTTCTTTGAACGTTTCCTCGATGCCAGGTTTCTTTGAACCGGCTTCATATCATTGTCAGTTATTACAGTTCGAAACTGTCTTTTGCAAAAGCATGTTGACAGGAGCCGCGCTTTAGAGCAACTTTTTTTCGGACGCTGAAAAAAATAACAGCAACGCTGTCCTTTTTTGGGCCCGGTCTCCGCGCCCTCGAAATCGAAGCACGCATACTGGCCCATGTTTCCAATCGGAGGCGGGTCAAACGGAGGAAACATATCGATGCGTAAATTCAGCATTCTATTCACAGCTGCACTCATGTCCGCGACAGCCATTTCGGCCGCTCAGGCTGATGACGTCGTGGTCGGTGTGAGCTGGTCGAACTTCCAGGAGGAGCGCTGGAAGACCGACGAAGCCGCAATCAAATCCGCACTTGAAGCTGCAGGCGCCAGCTACATCTCAGCCGACGCGCAGAGCTCGTCTGCGAAACAGCTTTCCGACGTCGAAGCGCTCATTGCGCAGGGTGCCAACGCGCTGATCATCCTGGCTCAGGATGCGCAGGCAATCGGCCCGGCAGTTCAGGCTGCTGCCGATGAAGGTATCCCGGTGGTTGGTTACGACCGTCTGATCGATGATGCTCGTGCGTTTTACCTGACTTTCGACAACGTCGAGGTCGGCCGCATGCAGGCTCGTGCCGTTCTGGCTGCCGCGCCGAAGGGCAACTACGTGATGATCAAGGGATCGCCGACAGATCCGAATGCCGACTTCCTGCGGGGCGGTCAGCAGGAAGTCATCCAGGGTGCGATTGATGCCGGTGATATCACCATCGTTGGCGAAGCTTACACCGACGGCTGGCTCCCTGCGAACGCGCAGCGGAACATGGAACAGATCCTGACCGCGACCGACAACAAGGTCGACGCGGTTGTCGCCTCTAACGATGGCACAGCTGGCGGTGTCGTCGCCGCGCTGACCGCGCAGGGCATGGAAGGCATTCCGGTTTCCGGCCAGGACGGTGATCACGCCGCCCTGAACCGGGTTGCACGGGGCACGCAGACGGTTTCTGTCTGGAAAGACGCACGCGATCTTGGCAGGGCTGCCGGCGAAATCGCCGTGGCATTGGCTGAAGGTTCCGAAATGGGCGACATCGAAGGTGCAGGTGCCTGGACGTCTCCCGGTGGCACTGAACTGACCGCGCGTTTCCTTGCTCCGCTGCCAGTCACGCAGGACAACCTGTCCGCAGTGGTTGACGCTGGCTGGATTTCCAAGGACGACCTGTGTCAGGGCGTTTCCAACGGACCGGCTCCCTGCAACTAAAAAGACAAACACGCCGACAATAAAGGCCCCGGCTTCAAGCCGGGGCCAATATGTGGTTTGATCTTAATAAAGACAATCGGGACGGGTCTCCCGAAGCGTGTGCATGTGGCCCTCATGCAGGAGTAGCTTAGATGTCCGATACGGCACTGTCTGGGTCGAAAACCCCGACGGCACGCAGCTTTTTTTCAGCACTGCAACTGGATACCCGCCTTCTGGGCATGATTGGGGCGTTCATATTGCTGTGCCTGGTGTTCAACCTGTTCACAGATGGCCGGTTCCTGACACCGAGAAACATCTTCAATCTGACAATCCAGACCGTTTCCGTCGCAATCATGGCGACCGGCATGGTGTTTGTCATCGTCACCCGGAACATCGACTTGTCGGTCGGTTCCCTGTTGGCGACAGTCGCGGCGGTTATGGCTGTTGTGCAAACGGACATCGTTCCGCCGATCCTTGGGCTCGGACACCCGATGACTTGGATTGTTGCGATTCTGGCCGGTGTCGTGGTCGGCGTGATCATCGGTGCTTTCCATGGTTGGATGATCGGCTATCTCGGCATTCCGTCCTTTATCGTCACGCTTGGTGGTTTGCTGGTCTGGCGCAACGTTGCCTGGTTTATCACCAGCGGACAGACAATTGGGCCGCTTGACGACACGTTCACTATGATCGGTGGTATCGGCGGAACAATGGGCGAAACCGCAAGCTGGATCGCCGGGGCATTGGCTGTCGCGGCTGTCCTTTGGTTGCAGTTCACCTCTCGCCGCCGCCGGGCTTCTCATGGATTCCCGGTGAAGCCGGTTTGGGCCGAGGCAACGGTGATGGCTATCACGGCTGGTGCGATCCTTGGCTTTGTCGCCATCCTCAACGCCTATCAGATTCCGACGGCCCGCCTGAAACGGATTTTCGAGGCGGCTGGCGAAACCTTGCCGGAAGGCTTCACAATGGGCTACGGGATTCCCTATTCCGTGCTTTTATTGATCGTCGTTGCGATAATCATGACCCTGGTTGCGCAACGTACCCGTCTCGGGCGTTACATCTTCGCCGCAGGCGGCAACCCGGATGCTGCCGAGCTTTCAGGGATCAACACCCGCTTTCTGACGGTAAAGGTGTTTGCCATTATGGGCGGGCTTTGCGCCCTCGCGGGAGCCGTCGCGGCCGCCCGCCTCGGGTTCTCGACTAATGATATCGGCACGTTGGACGAGCTGCGTGTCATCGCGGCAGCCGTGATTGGCGGAACAGCACTGGCAGGAGGCGTCGGAACGATTTACGGCGCAATCCTCGGCGCGTTGATCATGCAGTCCTTGCAGTCCGGCATGGCGATGGTCGGCGTCGATGCACCGCTTCAGAACATCGTAGTTGGGTCCGTTCTGGTGTTGGCCGTCCTTGTTGACACGATTTACCGCAAGCGCACGGGAGACTGAACATGAGCACACCTCTCGTTGAAATGAAGGATATCTGTATCTCCTTCGGCGGCGTTCGGGCCGTGGATCACGTGTCCGTGGATCTGTTTCCGGGTGAGGTTGTCGGTCTTCTCGGCCACAACGGTGCCGGAAAGTCGACGTTGATAAAGATCCTGTCCGGCGCTTACCGTGCGGACAGCGGTGACATCCTGATCAATGGTGAGCCGGCGCACATCAATTCACCGCGTGATGCCCGACAGTACCACATCGAAACGATTTATCAGACGCTTGCTCTTGCCGACAATCTCGATGCAGCCTCAAACCTGTTTCTTGGCCGGGAGTTGGTGACACCGCTTGGTCTCGTCAATGATGACGCCATGGAAGCGGAGACGCGCAAAATCATGGGGCGCCTCAACCCGAACTTCAAAAAGTTCAGTGCGCCGGTCAAAGCGCTGTCCGGTGGTCAGCGCCAGTCTGTCGCGATCGCGCGTGCCGTCTACTTCAATGCCAAAATCCTCATCATGGATGAACCGACAGCTGCTCTTGGCGTTCATGAGACCCAGATGGTGACCGAGCTGATTCAGGAATTGAAGAAGCAGGGGCTTGGGATCTTCCTGATTGACCACGATATTCATCAGGTCATGAACATGTGCGACCGCGCGGCGGTCATGAAGAACGGGCAGGTCGTCGGCACCGTGGAGATAGGAAAGGTTACCGAGGACGACATTCTCGGCATGATCATCCTTGGAAAGTGTCCTCCCGGAGCGATACCTGGCCCCGGTGCGATAAATTCTGACGCCGATGCTGCCTGATGGGGGCGGCCAACTAGTGGGCTGTCGTGACACGATGATGATTGGCTGTGTGGGTGCCATGGAATTTAATCTGTCACGACAGTCCAGTTCTTATTGACAATGTGTGGTTGTTCGTTCAGGAAACGCACTAAACTAGAATGAGTAACGTACCTCATGTACATTGGTCTTGATATTGGAACCAGCTCGGTCAAAGCGATCCTTTTGGCCGAAGACCAAACCCTGCTTGCATCCGAGACGGCCGGGTTGACGGTTCAAAGACCTCACGAAGGCTGGTCAGAACAGGATCCGGACAGCTGGTGGGTCGCCTGCGAGACAGCGCTGGACAGGCTTCAGCTGTCTGCGCCGAAGGCGTTTTCCGCGGTCACAGGCATTGGCTTGTCTGGCCATATGCATGGCGCGACCCTTATTGATGCGTCCGACCGGCCGTTGCGTCCCTGCATTCTCTGGAACGATGGACGTTCCGGCAAACAGTGCGAAGACCTGGAGACCGCGGAGCCGAAGTTCCTTACTCTTGGCGGCAATCGTGTAATGCCGGGGTTCACAGCTCCGAAACTGCAATGGGTGCGCGAGAATGAGCCAGACATTTTTTCGAAAGTCGCAAAGGTTCTCCTGCCGAAAGACTATGTCCGGCTGAAGCTGACCGGAGAATATGCTGGTGACATGTCCGATAGCGCCGGGACGTTGTGGATGGACGTTGCCAGGCGCGATTGGTGCGACGACTTGCTGATGGCGACAGGCCTTGGCCGCGAGCACATGCCCCGGCTGGTCGAAGGCTCGGAGCGCAGCGGAACGGTGCTTGCCGAACTGTGCAGCCGGTGGGGTTTTGATGTAGCGCCGGTGGTGGCCGGCGGCGGCGGCGACAATGCTGCATCCGCTTGCGGCATTGGTGCGGTGGAGCCGGGCTCCGCATTTGTTTCCCTTGGCACCTCGGGCGTGTTGTTCGTGACCAACGACAGGTTCTCGCCAAATGTCGACAATGCGGTTCACGCCTTCTGCCACGCGGTTCCCAAGACCTGGCATCAGATGGGCGTGATCCTGTCGGCGACCGACAGCCTGAATTGGCTAGCGAAGGTTCTTGACAAGAGCCCCGGCGAACTGACCGGTTCCCTCGGAACTTTGACTGGCCCCTCGGACGTCAAGTTTCTTCCGTATCTTGGTGGTGAACGTACACCGCACAATGATGTCGGAATCCGTGCCGGGTTCGCCGGGATTGGGCACGAAACGGAAACAACCGATCTCACTCTTGCTGTTCTCGATGGCGTTGCGTTCGCATTGAAAGACTGCCTTGACGCGCTCAGCGTCGCAGGGACGAAGATCGAACGGCTGATTGCCGTCGGCGGCGGCTCAAGATCGGAAACCTGGCTGAAGATCATCGCGACCTTGCTTCAGGTACCGGTCGATGTACCGGTCGATGGCGATTTCGGCGGATCACTTGGTGCGGCGCGGCTTGGGCAGGCAGCTGCCTTGGAGACGACGGAAGGCCTGTTCGGCAAGCCGGATATCAAGACCACAATAGATCCCGAACCCACTCTATCCAGCGCCTATGCAGATGCACATGCCCGTTGGCGCAAACTCTATCCGGCGATGAAACAAGCCGGTTTTTAAGGAGACATTCCCATGACCACAGGTTTCTTCGGCGACCTCGCTCCCATTTCCTATGCCGGACCGGACAGCACCGATCCGCTGACATACCGGCACTACAACAAGGACGAAGTCGTTCTGGGCAAGCGCATGGAAGACCATCTGCGCCTCGCAGTGTGCTACTGGCACAGCTTCTGCTGGCCGGGATCGGACCCGTTCGGCGGTGAGACCTTCATGCGCAAATGGATGGCCGCGGGCGGCGACCCGATGGAACAGGCGCGCATGAAGGCCGATGTTGCTTTCGAGATGTTCCAGATTCTCGGAATGCCGTTCTTTACGTTTCACGACCGCGATATTGCGCCAGAGGGGAAGACGCTGGCGGAGAGCAATGCCAATGTGAACGCCATCGCGGATATCTTTGAAAAGAAGATGGCCGATACCGGCATTGGGCTGCTTTGGGGCACGGCAAACATGTTCTCCAACCGCCGCTTCATGTCCGGAGCTGCGACCAACCCGAATCCGGACATTTTCGCCTATGCGGCAGCGCAGGTGAAGAACGCCATGGACGTGACCTATCGCCTGGGCGGCGAAAACTATGTCCTTTGGGGTGGCCGCGAGGGTTATGAAACCTTGCTGAACACCGACATCAAGCAGGAACTCGACCAACTTGGCCGGTTTTTGAACATGGTGGTGGAGTACAAGCACAAGATTGGCTTCAAGGGTGCGATCCTCATTGAACCAAAACCGCAAGAGCCGTCCAAGCACCAGTATGATTACGATGTCGCGACTGTCTTTGGCTTCCTGAAGGCCTATGGCCTTGAAAACGAAGTAAAGATGAACATCGAACAGGGTCACGCAATTCTGGCTGGCCATTCGTTTGAACATGAATTGCATATGGCTGCCGGTCTCGGCATCTTCGGGTCGATCGACATGAACCGCAACGACTATCAGTGCGGATGGGATACCGACCATTTCGGTATGAATGTGCCGGAACTTGCGCTCGCCTATTTTGAAATCCTGAAGGCTGGCGGGTTCACCACCGGGGGAACCAACTTCGATTCCAAGCTACGCCGGCAGTCCATAGATCCGGTTGATCTTATCCAGGCTCATGTCGGGTCTGCCGACGCCATTGCCCGCGGGTTGAAGGCCGCAGCTGCCATGGTGGAAGATGGCCGGATGAAACAGTTTGTCGATGACCGCTACGCCGGTTGGCAGAAGCCGGAAAACGCCACCATCCTATCCGGCGGAAGCTCATTGGAAGCGCTTGCGGAGCGCGTCCACAGCGTGGATCTCGATCCGCAGCCGGTTTCCGGAAAGCAGGAATACCTGGAAAGCTTGGCGAACCTGTTCGCCTGACCGGGATCCGAAATCAGATCCCGTCAAAACCTGTCTGCGCATCCGGATCAATCAGATCATGAAGCCGGTGCGCGGCCAGACGGGCGAAGCGTTGAGTGACGGCTTTACGGGTGGCCGCCGCCAGCTTGTGCCGGGGTGCTTCTCGAAGGATCTCAGCACCGTACCCATCCGAGACGATTAGCCCGGCCTCCTCTGGAAAGATATCCAGCGGGACGTCCGGATGGGTTGCGAAGAAGAACCGGTCGCAATGGGCCCTGTAGTCCGGCCACTTGCGATCAGTTCTGAAATCCTGAACCGAGGACTTGACCTCGGCAATGACAAGCTCATGTTTCGGCCCAAGTGCCAGCAAATCCGCGCGGCGGCCGGACGCCAGCGTGACTTCTGCAAGACAGGCGAAATCCAGTTGCCGTAGCAACCGGGCGGTCCCACGCCATACCTTGATCGCGGTTTCCGACTGACGTCCATCTGTCAAAGGATCATCAAGGCGGACTTGTGTCGCTCGTGGGGTATCACGTTGGTTCATAGCTTATTTGTTCACGAATTGTTCGTGAATATCAACCCTGCAATTGTTGTGTGTCTGCGTATATTCGGTACCGGCAGCCCGCAGGCACCACTGTTTGGCTGTACCCGGTTCGAAGCCGGATGTCACTTGGCCGGCGTGACAGGCCACTGCCGATAACTGCGGCCTGCGCAAGGGGCTGCTTCCGGATGATATAGACCGGCTGCATTTGCCTCGGTCTTGGTTCTGCAAAGGTGCGCCGGACGCGACGCATAGTTCTTCCACGGTTTGTCGGACAATAGGGGTCAGTTGTCCTTTGTTGTCCAAAACCCACTTACCGCCGTAGCGCGAAATGACGCACTAAAGTTCGTTCACCGGGACTTTCAGGAAGGTCCTGCCATCGTCATCGGCAGGCGGCAGCTGGCCGGCGCGCATGTTGACCTGTAGCGACGGGATGATCAGTCTGGGCATTGAAAGCTGCGCGTCGCGGTCAGTCCGGAACTTGACGAACTCGTCGCGCGTCTTGCCGCCGCCAACATGGATGTTGTTGAGCTTTTCGTCGCCGACCGTGGTTTCCCAGCTGATCTCGCGGCCATTCGGCCCGTAGTCATGGCACATAAACAGGCGCATCCCGTCCGGGAGTGCGAGCAGTTTCTGGATGGAATCATAGAGCT
This sequence comes from Roseibium sp., assembly GCA_965230445.1. Classification (GTDB taxonomy): domain Bacteria; phylum Pseudomonadota; class Alphaproteobacteria; order Rhizobiales; family Stappiaceae; genus Roseibium. The sequence goes on from OZ246005.1 coordinate 4,654,163, forward strand.
CCCCCGCATCTCCGCCTGGAAAGTCGGCGCGGGCAGAACCGCCATCGGGCATGAACAAGGTGTCGCCAACAAAGGCACTGTCGCCAGCAACATGGGTCATGCACGCAGGCGTATGGCCTGGAGTCGCGACCGCAAACGCCTGCAGATTTCCGATCTCATAGCTGTCGCCGTCCTCGAACAGCCGGTCGAATTGGCTGCCGTCACGCTGGAACTCCGTGCCTTCGTTGAAGACCTTGCCGAATGTGTCCTGGACTACGGTGATGTTGGCACCGATCCCGAGCTTGCCGCCGAGTTTTTCCTGAATGTAGGGCGCTGCGGAAAGATGGTCTGCATGAACATGGGTTTCGATCAACCATTCCAGTTCAAAGCCGTGATCCTTGATGTATGCGATCATCTTGTCGGCATTATCGTAACTGATCCGGCCGGAGGCGAAGTCGAAGTCCATAACGCTGTCGATAATAGCGCAGCAGGTTGAGCCGGGATCTTTGACCACATAGCTGATCGTATTGGTGTCCGGATCAAAAAAGCCGGTTACTTCAGGCGAAACCGTCATGTCGACGGGATACAGGTTGCCGGTCATTGTCTTCTCCCCAGTTTGGCGCTTCCGCATGCAATCATGCCCGCAAGCCTGGTTTTAAGCGGCGGACTTGCCGAGTGCCGGCAGAGCGCCGGAGGCGACCCGGACCGAGGCGGCACCGGCGACTGCGCCAATTGCCGCCAGTATCGGCCCGCTCATGCCAGTTGCAAGAACAGCTGCGATTGCTCCTGGACAGAAGCCTGTAAGCCCCCAGCCGATGCCGAAAACCGATGATCCGGCGATCAGCCTGACATCAATTCCGGAGACTGACGGCAAACGGAACCGGTCGGCCAGGACCGGTTGGTTCGCCCGGAACACCAGGCGGTAGCCGACGGCGGTTGTGATCAGGGCGGCGCCCATGACGAACAACAGGCTTGGATCAAATGTGCCGAACAAATCGAAAAAGTTCAGCACCTTTTCCGGGTTTCCCATGCCGGACACGATGAGGCCCAGACCAAAGACCAAACCAATAACAAACGCCGAGACCAGTTTCATGGTGTCAAACTCCCAGCATGTGACGCGTTACGAACACCGTGGCAATAGCGGTAGCCATAAAGGTTAATACGGCCGCAAGCGAACGCCGGGAAACACGCGCCAAGCCACAGATTCCATGTCCGCTGGTGCATCCGTTGCTGAGCATCACGCCCGCACCAACCAGAAATCCCCCAGCAAGCAGCACCAGTGGCGACGCGGTTGCCGTCACCACTGGAAAGGAACCGGTTGTGGCCAGATAGACAAGCGGGCTGACCAGGAGGCCAGCCGCAAATGCTGCGCGCCAACGGACTTCCGAAGCGGTGTTTCGTGTAAAAAGGCCACTTAGAATGCCAGTGACGCCCGCAATCCGCCCATGCAACGCCATCAGCGCAACCGCGGCGAATCCGATTAGTAGGCCGCCCAACGTAGCGGCGAAAGGAGAGAACTCGGTCATGAAGGCCCTTATATATTATATATATTCGAATATATGAAATATAAATCCGAGTTGCAATATGAAAAACTTTTATTGTCATAATTGTCAGGTAGCGAGGTGGAAACCTGAAGGGTTTAAAGAACCCTGGATATGCGGATTGAAATGGGGATCAGAAATGTATTTGTATGCCGCACTAAAACCTGCCGTCATCGCCGGACTGCTTCTGGCCGGAGGGGTGGCCAGTCCCGCCTTGGCAGACGATGACAACAACAAGATCCCGCTCAAGCTGTTTGGGATCGACGACATTTCCGAGGGATTGAATGACTGCCGTTTTTCGTTGTGGCAGCACAATCGGGACCCCGAAACGGACAGATACGCATTCCTCCTCAGCGCCAATATCGGCGGCGACGGTCTCACCGAAAAGGCGCGGATGAAAATCGGCAGCGACTTTCAGTTCCTCTATGAGCAAGTTCAGGGCGGGCAACCGATAGAAGGGTTCCCATCGCAGCATCTATACGTGAATGAGGCAAAGACGGTTAGAGTCCATATCGATGTTCAAAGAGCGGCATTCCGAAACGGGATGTTTTATGAGATCGAAGAAGCAGATTTCACAGTCATTCAGGACGGCCGGGTCCCGTTCACAGCAAACGCAAAAGGCCTGCATGGATGCACCAGTGGCTCGAATGCGGCAGACGTGGCAGACTCTTCCGATCCGGTGCCAAAATCAGGTTCGAACGCACGGTCTGGCACTGGCCATCTTCCCGCAGGTATCCCATTCGAGGAACCCCGGTATCTGAACAACAAGTCCGAGATACCTTCCGCATTGGTGCAGATCGTTCGCCAGTACGCCGAGGAGTGTGACATTGACGGTCCCTCGGCCTGGGCCGGGGCGCGGTATGTTATCAACGACTACTATCTTCTTTGGGAAATGCCGTGCTTTTCCGGCGCATATCAGGCGTCCAGCGTGTTTGGCGTGACCCAGAATCCGCCACAGGGCTGGGGAGAGGTACTGTATCTGCCCAACCCGCCGCATCTTGAGGGATACAATCGGTACGGCATGATGAACGCAAAGGCGATCCCGGGCCGCGGTTTGATAACAGCAACCGAGTTTGGCCGTGGCGCAGGGGATTGTGGCAGTTATGAAGCCTTTCGCCTGATTGATGGGCCTGGCGAAGTGCTTGAACTGGAACTGCTGGAATTTCGTGACAAGCCGGATTGCGATGGCCAAGCAGTCGAACCGCACGACTGGCATCTTGGCTACAGGAATTATTGATCTGGCGGCGCACCATCGGAATGGAACGCTGAGACCAGCACGATTTCAGTTCCCGTCCGGCTTGATTTCACCAATGCGCCGGGCAAGAGCAGCGCCGGGTTGATGCCCGGCGCAGGCGTCTGAAAATCCGTGCGCGGTCCGGAAAACTCGCCCATCGGCCGCAGGATATCTTCGTGGACGACGCTTCCCAGGAAGACAGGATGCAGTTTGCCGTCTTCGACGACCTCGAACCGGCTGGGCCAGAGCCGGAAGACCCAACGCCCCCCGGCGCTGCCGCCTTCATCTTCGCGCAGGAGCACCAAGATCGTTTGCCGCCCATTCTGGCTCCGCGGAAGCGCCGGCAGTTCCTCCGCGCGAGTCTTGCCCTCGACAAAACCCGACGCCGAATTCAGCGACCACCGGGGCGGGCTTTTCCATCCGGCGGCCTCCAATTGGGTTTGGAAAATATTGGGGTCACCGGCGAATTGGACCACCAGGGGTTCCTTCATCTGGCCATTCAATTCGATCCGCCTTGCCGGCAGCCACTCCCAGCCGAAGGAGCGCCAGACATTCGCCGTGATGATCTGCCGGTCCGGGTTTGGCTGATGACGGGCAAGGGCGTTATCCATGTTCACGGAAAAATGCCAGCCGCCGAATACGATTAGAATCAGGCTGACAATACCGGCCAGAGTAAGCTGTCCAATTTTCTCGTTGTGTACAGGTCCGAACACGAATGCAAAGGCCGAGACCATGGCCGTTCCGAACAAGAGGCCGGCAAGGACATCCGACATCCAATGGGCGCCGAAATAGATGCGCGAAAACCCGATGGCGATTGCAAGGCTGGCAGCAATCGTAAAGATACCGGCCTTTGACCAGCGGCTTCGCTCATGCGCGATAAGGACGGCACAAATACCGAAGAGTACCGTGTTGAGCGTGGCATGACCGCTCAGCAGGCCGTAGGGGTCCGAACTCGAAAACGTTTCAAACGGCCTTGCCCGGTGCAGCATGAGGTTTATCAGCGGCACAAACATCACGGTGCCCGCCATGGCGATCAGAAACCCGGTCCCCCGCCGCCATGCCTTCCGGAAAAATAGGTATGCGGCCACGGCAAGCGCGATCGCGGCGACCACCAATGTGTCGCCGAGCATGGCAAGGAACACCATGATCTGGTCACCGGCCGGAGTCCTGAGGCTTTCGAACATGTTCCGGATCGCCAAATCCGCACGAACCATCGGTTCTCCGGGCGCGGCCTCGCCGACAATCCAGAAAAAAACCGGCATGGTGGCCAGGAGAACGAGAGCCGAGGCGAGCATTCCGGCAGACCGCGGATGAGCAGGATCGAACATGCGTGCGATCCATTGCGAAATCCGATCAGGCCGATCTGCGAACCAGCCGACGATCGCCACATGTGCATTCGGGAACAGCGGCAAAATGATAAGGATCATCCAGCGTCCGAGCATGACGAACAGGAACATCACCACCAGCAAGCCGCCGATTACAAACGCCAATCGGCCACTGATCTGCCCAATAGCGCCGAGCGCCGTACCGGCGAGCATACCCGGAACCATATGGGTTGCCGTCCAGACTGCGGCGGAGGTGACATTGACGATTGTGAACCGGGTCCAGTTCATGCCGACCATACCGGCGATCCCCGGCACGACCGACTTAACACCGGGTACAAACCGGCCGATGAAGACGCTCTTTCCGCCATGTTTGCGGAAAAACTCCTCGCCGCTATCGAGCAGGGAGCTGTAGCGGGTCATGGGCCAGGTGCTCCGGATGCGGTCCTTGAATGTGTATCCAATCCAATAGGAAATCGCGTCACCGGCGGTTGCGCCAAGGGTTGTCCAGATGAAGATTGGCAGTGGATCGAGCTTGCCAAGGCCAATCAGCGCCCCGGCGCCGACGAGCACAACCGTGCTCGGGACAACCAGCCCGATGATAAACAACGCCTCGCCCATCGCCGCCAGAAAACACACCAGGCCTGCGAGCGACGGGTTGTCCGCGATAAACGTCAGTATCTGATCTATGAATTCGGCTACGGACATGAAGCTGCGTCGGCGTCGGAAAGGGTTGCAATCGGCTCTATGCGAAAAATTGCGGCCGTTTGAACGAAGTGGTCAAGATTTTATGGGCACCCCCTTTTGAGACCAAGGCTTCATATAGGCGTCTGCAACCGGCACCAACAGGATTTTTTCCTTTATTGCGGATGAATGCCAATACGTAGCGGCCACAGGTGGTTTTTTCTTCCCTGTCACGTCAAGATGCGCTGAGTGCACTTAGATAGAGGCCTAAATGTTTGAATCCGCCCACCTTCCGCAAAAGATGACCAAAAAGACGTTCCGCAAGCTTGAGCCGGAACTCAGAAAGCTGCTGCTCGAAGCACAGCTGAGGATGATCGAACAAAAGTCCTTTTCAACGATCATTTTGGTCGACGGGCTGGATGGTGCCGGCAAAGGCGAGGCGGTGGCCCGCCTCTATGGCTGGATGGATGCCCGCCATCTGGTGTGCAACGCCTATGGCGAGCACAATGACGAAGCACGGTTACGTCCGCCTCTCTGGCGCTACTGGCGTGACTTGCCGCCGAAAGGCGAGACGGCCATTGTATTCGGTAGCTGGTATCAG